>CAWZZK010000227.1:0-50191 GCA_963966455.1 Kaistia sp.
CCCCGCCGTCATCATCCTGGCCGGCGGCGTCGCCCGCGCCCTCGACATGCTGGAGCCGAAGATCCGCCTGGCGCTCGACCGGCAGCTGCCGCCGCATCTGCGCGGCGTTCCGCTGCGGGCCGCCCATTTCGGATCCTCGGCGGGCCTCGTCGGCGCGGCCTTCGCCGGCGCGGCGGGCAGCGACTGGAGACAGATGCATGACTGACATCGTGACGCTCGACAAACCCGATCGCCGCCGTCCCGAACCGCTCTGGCACCAGGCCGAGACGGCGCTGCGCGGCCTCATCGAGCGCGGCGAATGGACGGCGGGGATGCAGATCCCCAACGAGGACCGGCTCTGCGAACTGCTGGGCATCTCGCGCATCACGGTGCGCCACGCGCTGCGCAATCTGGAAGAGGCCGGGTTCCTCCGCCGCGAACATGGCCGCGGCACCTTCGTCCGCGCCGCCACCATGGTGGCCGGCGTGCGCGGCCTCACCTCCTTCACCGAGGAGATGAAGACGCTGGCGCTCTCGCCCGGCACCCGCCTTCTCGAAGCGCGGCTGATCGCGGCCGACCAGGAGGTCGCCGACGCGCTGGAGATCGCCGCCGGCGACAGCGTCGTGCAACTCCGCCGCCTGCGGCTCGGCAACGGCCTGCCGATCGGCATCCAGACCGCGCATCTCCCCGAGGCGCGGGTTCCCGGCCTCTTCGAAGCCGCGCACGAGGTGCAGTCGCTCTACACCTGGCTCAAGGAGCATTGCGGCATCACGCCGGTGAAGGCGAAGGAAGTCTACCGCGTCGGCCGCGTCGCCGAGGCGGATGCCGAGCTCATCCAGCAGGCGCCTGGCACGCCGGCCTTCGAGGTCGAGCGCATCGCCTATGACCGCGGCGGACCGTTCGAATACGCCATCTCGACCATGCGGGACGATCGCTACGAGATCCGCTCGACCCTCCACATCGGACCCTCAACCCCACCCAAAGAAGAAGGGCTTCCCATGTCCACGCTCTATATCAGCCGCCTCGTGAAGATCGCGGAAGAGGCCGCCGAGGCCAATGCCGAGGCCTTCGCGAAGGCGTCCTCGGCCGTCGCCGAGACGCTCGCCAATCGCGGCCTCGTGCATCTCTACGGCTCGGGCCACTCGGTGCTTCCGGTGCAGGAGACCTATCCGCGCTATGGCTCCTATCTCGGCTTCAACCCGCTGACCGACCCGCGCGTGATGTGGCACAACATTCTCGGCGCCGGCGGCGTGCGCGAATTGCTCTGGCTGGAGCGCACCGAGAACTATGCCGACAAGTTCCTCGACCACCAGCCGCTCAATCCCGGCGATACGCTGATCGTGTTCGGCCATTCCGGCAGCAACGCCTCCGGCATCGAGGCCGCCCTCTATGCCAAGAAGCGTGGCCTGACGGTGATCGCCATCACCGCCAAGTCGAACATGGACAAGCCGGCCTCGCACTCCTCGGGCAAGCGGCTGCCGCATGCGGCCGACATCGTCATCGACACCGGCGCGCCGATCGAGGACGCCATCGTTCCGATCAAGGGCTGGAGCCGCCCGGTTGCCGGTTCCTCCACCGTGCTCGCCATGATCATGATGCATGAGCTGCTCGCCGAGAGCGCGCAGAAGCTGGCCGATCGCGGCATCGAGCTGCCGGTCTTCGCCTCGCCGACCATTGCCGGCGTGACGCTGCACGACACCGACATCATCTATGGCCAGTATCGCGAATTGATGCTGGAAGCGCAGCAGAAGCACCTGCCGCATTTCAAGAAGTCGATGGCCAAGGAAGGCTGAGCAACGCTTGAGATCCGACGCGGCGTCCCGGCGCCGCGTCGTCCTGACCTAGCGCCCGACCGCGCGCCTCAGCCGAATGGGAAGGCGGGCGCGATAGCGGGCGATGGCGAACCGTGCGAGCCCCGTCTCCGGCGGCAGCGCCCACTGGCGGCGGAGATAGTCGGGGAAATCCCGGAGACGCCCGGCGACGCTGCCGCGAGCGTCGGCCTTCCAATAGACATACCAGATCGACGGCAGGCTTCCGAGCAGCGCCGGCGGCCGCAGCCGCCCATCCGCATAATAGCCGCGGACTGTCCTTCCGCTGACGGGAACGGCATCGAGCGCCGCGATGGCTCTGGCCGGAATCGGCACGCCCATGCGCTCGGAAAGATAGCGGCAGGCGATGCGGGCATGGATCGCATAGGGCGTCGCCGCCGCGACCGTCGCGAAGCGGCCGAAATCGACCTGCCCCGTTCCAATGATGGCGGCGGCGTCGAGAACCCAGCGGAACGGTCGATGCGCATTGGCGCGCGCGCCATGGACAATGGTGTGCAGCAGCATGTCCTCGAAGGACTGCAGCTGCACCGGCACGCCCTTGATATGGCCGGAGCGCGCCCGCGACCACTGCGCCTCGGTGAGCGCCGTCTGGGCCGGCGGCTTGCGCAGCAGCAACAGGCGCAGCGGGTGCAGTTCCGCGGCGTTGTAGAAGGCCTGCCAGTGCAGGTCGAGCTTCGCCCTGTCGGGCATCTCGAAGGTCGCGGCATGGCTCACCGCCGTATGCGCGCCGGCGAAGTCGACGCCATCCGAGAGCGCCAGTCCCACCTGATGCCAGCCTGCCTTGCGGAGGCCGGCGACCGCCGCCGCGACATGCCGCTCCTCGACCAGGAGATCCGCATCGTTGGTCATGCGCGCACCGGCGCTCGGAAAGACATCGGTCATCATCGCGACGCCCTTGAGCAGCATGACCGGGATGCCTGCCTTCGCGAAGTCGGCAACGATCGCGGCCGTCCTGTCGAGCAGCAGCTGGTTGCGGAACCAGGCCTGGCGATAGACGCCGCGGATGCGCCCGGTGATCGTGCCGTCCTCGATCGAAAGCGCCGCGAGCCTAAGATGCAGCATCGGCAGCGCGCGCAGCACCGCGAACGGAATGTCGTCGAAGACGGTCACCTTCCGCCACGCGTCCCAGCGCGCGCGGAATTCGGCATCCGGCGCGAGAACGAGGCGCAGGAATGCCTCCTCGGTCGCATCGGGGAAGCTCTCCGGATAGGGACTAGCCCGCGTCATCGGCGCCCGCCGCCTCGCGTCTCTTGAGCGCCCGGCGCGCGACGCGGACATAGTCGACATAGCTGGCGCGCTGGGTGACGCCGGTATTGCTGTCGTGGATACGGCGCTTCAGATGCACGCCCGGCTCGAGCCGCCAGGTGAAGCCTTCATCCTTGGCGCGCGAGAACCAGTCGATGAATTCGCCGACCTTGAGCGCCGTGTCGAACGGCCCCACCCGCTCCACAACCGCACGGCGCACGAGCGCGGTCGCCGCGACGATCCCGGCTTGCGGCTCGGTCGGGCAGGCCCTCAGCTCTCTGACCTCGTCGGGAAGTTCCGGACTGACGAAGCACTGCATCTGCGTGAAGGAGAGGCCGAGGCCGGGTTCCTCCTCGAAGGCGCGCATCTGGCGTTCGATCTTGTCCGCCGTCCAGATGTCGTCGGCATCCATGAAGGCGATGAAGTCGCCCTTCGCCGCCGCGAGCCCCCGGTTGCGGGCATCGCCGATGCCGCCATTGGCCGGGCTGTCGATGGCCACCAGCCGGTCCCCGAACGCACGCATGATCTCGCGCGTCCGGTCGGTCGAGCCGTCATCGACAACGACGAGTTCGATGCGGGGATAGGTCTGGCCGAGCACGCTCGCGATCGCCTCGGCGATGTAGCGCTCGGCATCGAAGGCGGGCATCACGACGCTCACCAACGGATAAGCGTCGGCCGCCGCTTCTGCGTCCGCTGATTGCATGACGACCCCCCGATCAACCTCATAGACCCTGTCCAGCAAGCCGACAAGGCCGCGATTGTGGCTGACGAGCAGTGTCGTCGTTCCGCGCGCGCGGATGCCGCCGAGGATCGCCTTGAAAGTCGCGTCGTCGAGATGGTTGTCGGGTTCGTCGAGCAGCAGGATGTCCGGCGCGCGCAGGAAGGCGCGGGCCAGCGCGATGCGCTGCGCCTGTCCACCCGAAAGGCGCATGCCCCGGTCACCGATCACCGTGTCGTAGCCCTCGGGCAAGGAGGCCACGAGGTCGTGCACTTCGGATTGCCGGCAGGCCTCGTCGAGGGCGCCGTCGGTGACATCGTCGAGGCCGAATGTGAGATTCTCGCGGATGGTGCCTGGGAAAAGCAGCATCGACTGCGACAGCACGCCGACGCGCCGGCGATAGCTCGCAAGGTCGAAGCGCTCGATCGGGCGGCCGTCGACCGTCAGCTCTCCGCCGCCGAGCGGGTGCAGGCCGAGCAGCGCGCCGATCAGCGTGGTCTTGCCCGAGCCGGAGGTGCCGAAAAGGCCGACAATCTCGCCTTTGCCGAGCCGGAGCGTCCCGCCCCGGATGACCGTTGCGCCGCCCATCGCGACCGTGGCGCCGGAAAGCTCCAGCGCGTCGCGAAGACCCTCGAAGCTCTCGCCGGCCGCAGCCGATGGCGGCGCGGCGAGATAAGGCGCCAGAGCCTCGGCGCAGGCGATGCCCTCGCTGATGATCGGCAGCGTCCCGGTCACGATCCGCGTCTGCGCGGAGAGGATGTTCAGGCAGACATAGAAGGAGAGCAGACCGCCGATGGTGATTTGGCCGGCCAGCACCTGCAGGCCGCCGATGAGCAGCACCAGGACGATGCCGATCGAGAGCACGTAGTTCTGCAAGACGGTGTGTGCCGTCCCCAACCAGGAGAGACGATGGCCGGAGCGCCGCATCGCCTCGGCGGCGCCATGGACGCGATCGAGCGCCGCCGGCTCCGCCGCCTGGACGCGGATCAGCTCGCTGAAGCGGAACAGGAAGGCCACCACCTTGCCGTAGCGGTCATAGTCGCTGTGGAAGAGATCGACATGGCGGCGCATATTGGCGCGGAAGAGACGGGTGATGACATAGCCGGCGGCCATGGCCGATGCCGTGGCGAGAAACAGCAGCGGATTGAGCGCGAGAAGGACCGCGGACAAGCCCGCTGAGACCACCAGCGCCGGAAAGATCTGCGTGAACAGCGCCGTCACCAGCCAGTCGACGCGTTCGCTGCTCCTCACCATGGCGGTCTGCAACTCGTCGATATCGGCCGTCGCGAAAAAGGACGGTTCGCGCGCGACGAGATTGCGGGCGGCATCCGAGCGCATCTTGCGGATGCCCGGCTTGATGATGCCGAGCGCGACATGGCGGGTGGCTATCGTCGCGAGCGCATTCACCGAGAAGAGCGCGAGCACGGCACCGAGTGCGAGGACGAGGCCCGTCCGGTCGCCGGCCGCAAGCGTCGTGTCGAAGACATGCTGGATCAGCCAGGCGATCGGCAGGATCGCGACCGTCTGCACGACGATCAGCAGCACGACACCCGCCGCGCGCAGCCTCTGGCCGGAGAAATAGGGGACGAGCGGCCGCAGCGCGTCGGCGTCGCTCAATCAGCCCTCCCGTCGATGAAAGTCGCGAGCGCAGCCGCGATCTCAGCCGGATCGCGGCCGAGCACCAGCCGGTAGCAGGGCAGCGAGGCTACCAGCGTCCGCAGCGCCCGCATCAGTTCGGCACCGCCGGTGAGCGAGACATGCAGCAGCGAACTCGGCGCCAGCGCCAGGAACGCCGCCTTGGGATCGGCGGGCTCGAAGAAGGTCCGCTCGCTGCGATTGATCACCGGAACCGCGATCCCGACGAGCGGGGCCGAGGGCATCAGCACTTCGGGCATCGCTTCGGCCATGAAGATCACCGATTTGAGGCGATCCCCGACGTCGCGCTCGCGGATGAAGCGTCCATAGTCCGGCAGCATCGCGAGGCTCGCATCCGTGAGTTTGGCCGAATTGAACAGGCAATGCGCCTCGGGCGGCGCACCGTTGCGCACGGCGACATAGTCGTCGGCGAGATAGCCGAGCCCCGCCGCGGCCGCCGCCAGCGCGGTGGTCGACTTGCCGGAGCCGCCGCGGGCCGTGATCAGCAGCGCGCGGCCGGGCCGGCCGATGGCAGCGCCATGCATGAGATGCACGTCGCGGCGCGCGAAGAACCATTGCAGGATGCGGCGAAGCGGCGCCGCCGTCACCCAGCCGGGAACCGCCTCGAGCGAGGGCAGCCAGAAATAGGCCTGCGCGCGCTCGAAATCGATCAGGTTGAGCGTGTCTTCCTTGCTGACGAACCCGGCGAGAAGCCCCGGCTCATCGGCGGCGACGAGCCCGTCGGCCTCGGTCTCGGGCAGGACATGCGCCGGCGGCGGCAGCCCGTTGGAGGCCGAGTCCCACACATGAACGTCGAGATCGACCGGCCCTTTATGTCCGGGCAGCAGCGCATGCGCAAAGGCGCGGCCGAGACGCTCGGCGAGCGGCGCGCCGGCGAAGGTCACCCGCACGACGCTGCCCGCAAGCGCATAGCAGCGGACAACTCTGCCCGACCGTTCCTCGGCCAGCGCGACCGCCGGCTCCACGATCCGCTCGACGAAACGGCGGCGGAGGCCCTCGCGGCCGGCGATATCCGGATCGGCCATCCCGCTCACGCATCGCCTCCGCGGCGAAGGCGGCTGCGGATCGCGTCGAACTGCCCGCGTTTCAGGGCGTCGGCCTTCGCCACCGCCGAGCGGTCATGCCGGCGATAGACGAGAACGACCTCCGTGGTGACGGCGATGCTGACCCCCGCCTCGCGGACACGCGCGGCCATGTCGAGATCCTGGCCGACGCGAAGCGCCGGATCGAAGCCGCCGACGCGATCGAAGACCGATCGCCGGTAGAGGCCGGCGCCGAGCAGGATCGGCTGGTAGCTTTCGCCGAGATCGACTTTGGGATCGGCGAGCGCGGTCATGCGCGTCCAGCCGCGGGCGCAGTCGAGCGCCGGATCGGCAAGCATGGGGAGAAGGCTGGACAGGTGGCGGTCCGTCCAGAGATCGTCCGCGTCGAGGAAGCCGATGATGTCGCCCCGCGCCGCGGCCAGCGCATCGTTGCGCGCCACGGCCGACCCGGCATTCTGCTCGCGGCGGATGAGGCGGACCGGATCGGAGAAGCGCTCGACGATAGCGACCGTCTCGTCGGTGCTGCGATCGTCGACGACGATGATCTCCAATTCATGCCCGCCGGGCTGCGCCAGGATCGATCCGATCGCCTCGGCGATGAACGCGGCGCCGTTATAGACCGGGACGACGACGGAGATCAGGGCGTTCTCCTAGGCTGGCGGCAGATGGGGCCAGCCGGCGAGCGTCACGTCATGGATCGGGTCGGCCAGCAGCAGTTCCTGCATGTCGTCGAAACGCTCGACCGCCGGCGCCGCATAAGCGGCCTGCCCCTCCGCCGCGATCACGGGCGCACCCGCGGCCCTCGGCTCCGCGGCGACGACCAGACGATCGCGCACCAGATTCTCGACGAAGCGCGCGATATCGGCGGCGGCATCCTCGGCCGAGACGTCGAAGCGCGCCGCGAGCACCGCCGGGAAGGCGGCCACCGGATGGCCGTCGAGGATCAGGTTCCAGACGACCGAAGCCGCCGGATTCATGCTGAAATAGCTGCCGCTTTCGAGATCGATCGCAATCGTCTCGCCGTCCAGCGTTTCACTGACGACTTTGGGCTCATTGACGCGATAAGCGTCCAACTCGGACATCTGACCTCCCCACGAGGCACACCCCTACGGAGCGTTCTAGGGCAGGCGCAACTCGGCCGTCAATATTAGGCCATCGTTAAGACTTCGGTCGAACTCGCCTATTCGCTGGCGAAGATGTGCGTCGCAGCATTTATCCGCCGACTGTGAGAATTTCGCCGCTATCGGCGCCGACTCCGACCTCAGTGCAGGCGCGGCTTCTTGAGAAAGTCGGCACGGTCGGCGGAGGCGATGCGGATGGAACGCTCGCGGCCGTCGCGGCGGATGTCGAGGGTGATCTCCGTGCCGGCGGGGCCGAGGCTCCACAATGCGCGGTAGAACTGGGCGAGCGATTCCACCGCCTGGCCGCCAACTGCCTCGATCTGGTCGCCCGGCTTGATGCCGGCCAGCGCCGCGGGGCCGCCCTCGGCGAGGCTGACGACTGCGACGCCGTCCTCGCTGTCGGCCGAGAACATGCCGAGCCAGGGCCGCGCCGGCCGCCGGACCTGGCCATAGGAGAGGAGGTCGTCGAGGATCGGCGGCAAGAGGTCGATCGGCACGATCATGTTGGCGTCGCGCGTCTCGCCCTCCTCCGTCATCTGCTGCACGAGCAGCGAGCCGATGCCGAGCAGCCGTCCATCCTCGGAAATGAGCCCGGCACCGCCCCAGACGGGATGCGGGGGCGAGGTGAAGAGCGCCTCGTCGAGGAGATATTCCCAGTAGCCGGCGAATTCCTGCTTGGCGACGACGCTGGCGCGGACATATTGCCCGGCCTCGCCGCCGGCCAGAACAACCGCATCGCCGAGGCGGACCTCGCTGGCACGGCCGAGATCGAGCGCAGGCAGGTCGAGCCGCCCGAGCGCCTGAACGAGCCCGAAGCCCGTCTCCTGGTCATAGGCCAGCACATGGCCCTGAACGACGCGGCCGTCGGACGTCCTGAGCCACAGCCGGTCGGCCTCGGTGATGAGGTAACCGATGGTGAGGACGAGCCCCTCGCGGATCACGACGCCGCTGCCGGCGCGTTCCGTGCCGAGCGTTTCGGCGGTGAAGCCGTCCTCGGGAATGAAGGCATGGATGCCGACGATCGATTTCAACGCGTTCGGAAGGTTCATCTCGCTCTCTGCCAATCCACTCCCTTCGCCGCGGCGGCGTGGGGCGCGGGTTCGGCCGCAGGGGGCGGCCGCGCTTTTCCTGAAAGCTAAGGCCGCGCCGGCAGAGCGCAAGCCCGCCGGCTGAAATCGTTTCAGAGGCGGACGGATTGGCCGCGCCGGACGCTCTCGATGGCGGCATGGCCGAGCCTCAGCGAGGCCAGATTGGCGCGTGCGGCGTGGATCGGCGGCTCGCCCATTTCGATGGCGACGAGAAGCGCGCCCATGGTGCCGGCGAAGCCGTCATTGAACCAGGTCCCCTCCAGCGCCGGCCGCGCCACGCCGGCCTCGGTGTGCAGCGTGACCGCCTGCCGTCCGAGATCGGGGCCCTCGCTGCGGAGCGTGCCGGCCGTGCCGGTGATGACCGTGCTGTCGGCGGAGCCGAAGCGGGTGGCGCCGTCGAAGACCAGCGAGGCCTGGCCGCCGTCGAAAGCGACGAGCGCGGCGCCGAGCAGCGGCGCACGGGCCGACTGGCCCTCGGCCCGCCCGGCGATGGCATAGACGGACTGCGCGCGCCCGCCGATGACGCTGACGAGGAAATCGAACCAGTGAATGCCGAAATCCTCGAGGATCAGGTCGTCCATCGCATCGAAAGGCGTGCCGGCGACCCAGCTATGGTCCCACTGGATCGAGACATGCACCGAGGTGACCGTGCCCACGAGACCCCGCGCCACCGCCTCGCGCATCCAGGCCATATGCGGCGACCAGCGGCCGTTCTGGTTGACCGCGAGCTGGAGCCCCTTTTCGTCCGCGAGCGCGGCGAGCTGCTCGCCGAGCGCCAGATCATGCACGAAGGGCTTCTGCGACAGAACATGCTTGCCCGCTTCCAGCGCGGCGCGGATGAGCGGCGCCCGGCTCTCGGGATGCGGCGTCAGGTCGAGGACGCGGATCGCCGGATCGGCGATCACGGCGGCGATGTCGTCGGTCGCGAGCGCGTCGGGGAAATGCTGGTCGCGACGGGCCTTCGCCCGGTCGAGATGGCGGTCGGCGATCGCGACCACATTGAGCCCGTGCCGCTTGTAGGCATCGAGATGGGCGAAGCTGATACCGCCCGCCCCGACGAGCCCGATCGGGATCGAGCGGTCCTTCGGCATCGGCGGGCGGAAATCGATGACCGGCGCCTCGACCTCGGCGGCCGCGCGCGAGACCAGCGCATAGGCGTCTTCGGAGGGCATGCCCTCGGGCTGGCTGTCGGCGGCGGTGGTCATGGCAAGAGCTCCAGCGTCCGGCCTTCTTCGGCCGAGCGATAGGCGGTGTCGACGATGCGCTGGCCGATCCGGCAGAGCGCCGGCGAGAGCGGCCCCTCGACATCGAGCCCGGCGCCCCAGCGGTCGATCACATATTCGACGGGCTTCCGATGCGGCGCGTGCAGCGTGTCGACCGGTACCGGGTGAATGGCCGGATGATGGCGCGTCTGCAGATGCAGATGATGCTCGTAGTCGTAGCTGGAGATGGTGCCGTCGCTGCCGACGAGGACGAAGCCGCATTTCGGCTGCGGCTGCAAGGTCCAGGGATCGGTGAACGTGCCCCAGCGCGTCTCGAGCTTGGAGAGGCCGGTCTCGTAGCGCAGCACGGTGATGGAATGTTCGTCGACCTCGAGCCCGGCCGGCCTGTCGACCACGCTCGTCACCGTCAGCGGCGCGCGGCCATTCATGTACCAGGTGCCGAGCGTCGCGCCATAGCCGAGGTAATCGAGCAGGCTGCCGCCGCCGGAGGCGCGCTTGTACCACCATGAGGTCGGCTTCGCCGCCTTCACCTCGTCATCGGAGACCTCGACCTTGTCGGCGAGATGATAGAGCGGGCCGCGATTGCCGTCATAGAAATGCACTTCGAGGAGATCGCCGATCACGCCCTGGTCGATCAGCCGCTTGGCGGTGACATGCGGCGGATACCAGGCGAGCGGCCAGTTGATCGCGAGACGGCCGCCGCCGGCCCTCGTCGCCGCGATCATGCGGTCGGCATCGGCGAGCGAGGCGGCGAACGGCTTTTCAAGGAGGATCGGCTTGCCATAGGGCGCCACCTCCTCGACCGCGCGGGCATGATCGGCGGTCGCGGGGCAAAGGATGACGAAATCCGGCTCCGCCTTCGCCATGAGGGTCGCGACATCGGTGAAGACGCGAGCCTTTGGGATATGGAACGCCTCGACGGCGCCGGTCATCCGCGCCGGGTCGGCGTCGCAGATGCCCACGATCTCGGCGTCCGGATGCTCGAAGACCTCGCGCAGCAGGTCGCCCATATGCATGTGGTCGAAATTGATGCCGGCGACGCGCCATTTCCGCGCCGGCTCCTTGCGCTCCATGGTGGTTTCCTCCCTTCGCGACCGTTCTTCAGCGGTCTTCGATGATCCTGAGATAGGCGGCGGTGACGCCGAGCACGATGAGCCCGGACAGGATCTGCCGCGCCCCTTCCGGCATCTGCAGGATCGTCAGCAACGTGATCAGGACGCGCAGGATGAGGGCGCCGACGATCGATCCGAGATAGCCGCCGCGGCCGCCGAAGATCGACGTCCCGCCGATCACGGCGGCGGCGACCGAGGGCAGCACCAGCGGCTCGGCCAGCGACAGCGAGGCCGACTTGATCAGCCCGATATAGAGCAGCCCGGCGATGCCCGCGAGCAGGCTGCAGAGGACATAGAGAACGAGGATGACCTGCCAGTACTGCACGCCGGAGAGCTTCGCCGCCCGCTCGTTGTCGCCGACGGCGTAAAGCAGCCGCCCGAAGCCGGTGCGGTTGAGCAGGAACAGGATGAAGCCGGCGACGGGAATGAACAGGAGCAGCGCATTGGGGATGCCCCATGTCAGCCCCGTTCCGAGCCAGGCGAGGCCGGGCGGCACCGCCGTTCCGGTCGCGATCACCGTGCGCTGGTAGACCTGCAGCACGCCGGTGCCGATGAGGCCGGTGCCGAGCGTCATGATGAGCGGATGGACGCGGAAGACGCCGATGCCGATGCCGTTGGCGAGCCCGATCACGAGCGCCGGCGTCAGCGCGATGGCGATGGCGACGGCCGGATCGTGGTGCACGCCCTGCGTCGCCACGATGAACGCCGCCATGGTCGCGACGGTGCCGATCGAGAGATCGATGCCGCCGGTCAGCATGGCCATGGTCTGGCAGCCGGCAAAGATGGCGAGCGGGATGGCGAATTTGATGGTCGTCGCGATCCAGGCCGGGTTGACGATGCCGGGCCGCAGGATCTGCAGCGCGACGACGAGCGCGACGAGCAGGAGGATGAGCGGGATCAGCGGCTGGTCGCTCATCAGCCGTTTCAGGCGCCGTCCGAGCGGCTGAGGCGGGGCGGCGGCGGTCGCGCTGTCGCTCATGATCTCTTTTCCCGCATCGCGAGGAAGGCGCCGAGCATCACGACGATGACCATGATGACGCCCTCGATGATGGTGGTGACGTTCGGATCGACGGCGAGCAGCGTCAGGTCGGTGCGCACCAGGCGCAGCACGAACACGGCGACGATCGGCCCGAGCAGCCCGCCGCGTCCGCCGCCGAGCGTGACCCCGCCGAGCACCACCGCCGCCACCGAGGCGAGGAGATCGGGGCCGGGGATCGGCGCGCCGATGCCGGTGCTCCTGGTGAGCGACAGGCCGCCCTTGGCGCCGAAGAGGCCGGACAGTGCATAGGCGAGGATCTTGGTGCGCGCCACCGGAACGCCGCTGCGGAACGCCGCGAGTTCGGAGGAACCGATCGCATAGAGCGAAAGCCCGATCCTGGAACGCTTCAGCGGGATCCAGACGACCGCGAGG
This sequence comes from Kaistia sp., assembly GCA_963966455.1. GTDB lineage: Bacteria > Pseudomonadota > Alphaproteobacteria > Rhizobiales > Kaistiaceae > Kaistia > Kaistia cartagenensis. The sequence continues at coordinate 12,426 of CAWZZK010000227.1, forward strand.
CAGACGACGAGCAGGAGCAGCGCCTTGGGCAGATAGGCATCGACGGCATCCGGAAGGAACGGGATCGGCACCGGTCCGATGACCAGCGCCTTCAGCCATTCCGCCGCCCCGCCGCCGGGCGCGTTCAGCACCAGCAGCGCCGCGCCCTGCAGCATGAACAGGGTTGCCAGCGTCACGACGATGTCGGGAACGCGGCTGACGACGATGAGGATGCCGTTGAGCGCGCCGAGCCCGAAGCCCATCAGCAGCACGAGCGGCACGACGAGGAGCGCATATTCCTCGCTCGCGCCGGCCATCATGACGGCGGCGGTGACGCTCGTCAGCGCCATCATCGAGGCGACCGAGAGATCGATGCCCCCGGCGATCACCACCACCGTCTGCGCGGCGACGGCGAAGGCATAGGGCAGCACGGCCCGCGTCAGCGAGACGAAATCCGCCGCGCCGTAGCCGGGCTGGATCAGCTTCGTCACGACGAAGAGGAGCACGAGCAGGACGATGAGGCCGGAGACCCAGGCGTGCCGGCGAAGAGTTCTGATCACGGCGCCCCCGCTCCGCTTGCCGTTCCGCTCTCCGCCTCGCGCGCGAGGCCGTAGGCCGCACGGGTCAGCGCCGCCTCGTCGGCGATCGCGACCGGCAGGATGTCGACGACCCGCCCGCCGAAGATGACGATCGCGCGGTCGCAGACGAGCTGCACCTCCTCGAGTTCGGAGGTGTAGTAGAGGACCGAATGCCCCTGCCCCGCGAGTTCGCGCAGCAGCCGGTAGATCTCGCGCTTGGTGCCGACATCGATGCCGCGCGTCGGATCGAAACAGAGGATGGTGCGCGCATCGGCGGCCACCCAGCGGGCGATCGTCACCTTCTGCTGGTTGCCGCCCGAAAGGCGCAGAACCTCGCGCTGGGCGCGGGTGTCGATCTGCAGCCGCTCGATCGCCTTCTCGACCGTCGCCTGCTCGCGCCGCATCTTGATCGGACCCCAGTCGCGCAGCCTCGCGCTGAAGGGAAGCGCAATGTTCTCGCGCACCGAGCGATGTCCGAGCAGCGCCTCGCTGCGGTCGCCCGGCACATAGGCGATGCCGCGGCCGATCGCGTCGGCGGGATGGCCGAAGGAAACGCGCTCGCCATCGACTTCGACCGTGCCGCCGGACGGCCGGATCGAGCCCGCGAGCACGCCGAACAGTTCGTCCTGGCCCTGTCCTTCGAGGGCGACGAGCCCGGCGACCTCGCCATTGGCGAGATCGAAGGAGACATCGGCGAGCTTGGTGCCGACCGCGAGATTGCGCACCGCGATGCGCGGCGGACCGGCCGGCCGCGAGCCGGCGGCATCGGGCCCTTTGATGCGGGTCTTCTCGACCTTGGCGCCCAGCATCAATTCGACGATCCGCTCCTCGATGCCCGGCGCGATGTCGACGACGCCGACCGTGGCGCCGTCGCGCAGCACGGTGGCGCGGTCGCAGAGCGCGGCGATCTCGACGAAGCGGTGCGAGATGAAGATCACGGACCGTCCGCCGCGCGCCTCGCGGCGCACGACCTCCAGCACGCGCTCGGCGAGGTTGGCCGGCAGCGCCGCCGTCATCTCGTCGAGCAGCAGAACGTCCGGCTTCACCGCGAGGGCGCGGGCGAGATCGAGCACCCGCAAGATTGCGAGCGGGATGTCGCGCGCCGTCTCGGACAGATCGAGGTCGGGAACGCCGAGTTCCTCGACGAAGGCGCGGAACGGCTCGACCGGCGTCCCCGTCAGGCGGAGATTGGCCGCGACGTCGAGATCGGGGATGAGCGAGGGTTCCTGATAGACGGGCACGAGGCCGGAGCGGCGCGCCTCGGCCGGCGAATGCATGCGCCGCGCGGTTCCGCGGATGCGGATCGTGCCGGCGCTGGCCGCGACCGCGCCGGTCAGGATCTTGACCAGCGTCGACTTGCCGGCGCCATTGGCGCCCATCAGCGCATGAACCTCGCCCGGCAGGACCGACAGCGACGCGTTGCGCAGCGCCGCCACGGCGCCATAGTTCTTCGCGACGCCGGTGGCGTCGAGCAGCGGTTCGGTCGTCACGACGGCGCGCACGGCCTCACGATCGGGGTCAGGGACTGCGGGAGCACGGCAAGCCGCGCCCCCGCGCAATCATCGTCGAGGCGCTTACTCGCCCGGGCCCTTGCAGGCGACGATCTGCTCCTTGGTGTAGTCGGTCCAGCCGGGGATCATGATCGAGACCGGCCATTCCGGCGACAGCGACGGATCGGCGGCGGCCTTCAGCTTGGCTTTGCCTTCCTCGGTCGCATTCTCCCAGAGCTGCGGCTCGACGAGCACGACCTTCTGCTCCGGCTTCTTGCCATCGAGAATGTCGACCGCGAGCTTGACGCCGGCGGCGCCGATCGAGCCCGGATTGGTGACCGCCGCGCCGGTGAAGCCCTGCACATTGTTGAGCTGGCCGACGAAGCCGGCATTGTCGGCGCCGACGACCGGCACCATGGTCGCGCCGGACTCGACGAGCGCATCGACGATCACATTGTCGATGCCCGAGGTCCAGATGCCGTTGAACGGCGTGCCGGTGGCGATGAAGTCGAGGATCTGCTGCTTGCCCTGATCCTGCTGCCAGCCGGTGAACACCTCCTGCGCGACCTTGACGTCGGGGAACTCGGCCAGCGCCTTCTTGAAGCCCTTGTCGCGGTCGCTGTCGGCCGAAGCGCCGGCGGCGCCGCGCATATAGACGACGTCGCCCTTGCCGCCGATCTGCTGGAACAGCCACTTGGCGCCGAGATAGGCGTATTCTTCCTGGTTGTTCGAGATGATGTAGGCCGAAGGCTCGGTCACCGCCTGGTCGACGGCGATCACGACGATGCCCTTGTCGGTCGCTTCCTTGAGCGCGGCGTTGATGCCCGAGGGATCGGCCGGGTTGACGACGATCGCGTTGACGCCGGCGCTGATCAGGTTGCGGATGTCTTCCGACTGACCGGCGGCGTCGGTGTTGCGGTGGGCGATGTTGAGCTTCGCCACCTTGCCCGAGGCGAGCGCCTGCGCCTTCATCGCGCAGATCATCTCTTCGCGCCAGCCATTGCCCTGCACGGTGTTCGAGATGCCGATCGTGTAGGTGCCCTGCGCCAGCGCGCCGGCCGCCGAGAGAACGAGCGCCGCGCCGGCCAGAAGGCCGATCCGGGTCGCACGCATGGTCCTGGTCATGTCATTCCTCCACTTTGGTCGTTGTTCGACGTTCTTGTGTTCCCGGTGCCGAGTGTGACGCCCCGCGGTCTACTTGACCAGCGGTCTCAGCACGTCGCGCGCGAGCAGGAAGCCGCGCTTGACCTTGTCCTCGCTGCCTTCGAAGCGGCGATCCTCATGCTCCACCACGACAGGACCGTCATAGCCGGCGCGGTAGAGTCCGGAGAAGATGACCGGCCAGTCGACTTCGCCGAGGCCGGGCATGCGCGGCACCTGCCAGCCGATGCCGGCCGACAGGATGCCGTGTTCGTAGAGGCCGTCGCGGTCGATCATCAGGTCCTTGGCATGCACATGGAACATGTGCGGCCCGAACTCGCGGATGAACCGCGCCTGGTCGATCATCTGCCAGACGAAGTGCGACGGGTCGTAATTCATGCCGACCGCGCCGTCGAAGGCCTCGATGATCCGCCGCCAGACGAGCGGCGAATAGGCGATGTTGTGCCCGCCCGGCCATTCGTCATGGCTGAAGATCATCGGGCAGTTCTCGATGGCGAGGCGGACGCCATGCTCTTCGGCATGGCGGACGATCTCGGGCCAGACGGTGAGTGCGTTCTCCCAGTTCTGGTCCACCGTCTTGGAAGCGTCGCCGCCGAGGAAGGTGTTGACGAGCGGCACGCCGATCCGGCCCGCGGCGGCGATGACGCTCTTCAGATGCTCGATCACCGCCTCGCGATGCGCCGGGTCGGGATGGAGCGGGTTCGGATAATAGCCGAGCGCCGAGATCGTGACGCCGGCCCCGGCGAGCGCCGCCTTCAGCTCCTCGCCTTCGGAGGCCGAGATCGCCGCGACGTCGATATGCGACGTGCCGGCATAGCGGCGCGTCGCCCCGCTCGTGCGCGGCCAGCAGGCCACCTCCAGCACCTCGAAGCCGGCCGAGCCCGCCCAGTCCGCCACCGCCTCGAGCGGCAGGTCCGGGAACGGCGCCGTCAGCAATCCGAGCTTCATGTGATCCTCCCTCGCCTCAGAATTCTTCGCTGTCCCCGGCCCATTTTCAAGCACCCGCCGCGCCGGTGACGCGCGCCAGATGCGCCATCGGGTCCGGCCCGATGAAGCCGGCGAGATGCCAGGCGACCGCCGCCGAAAAGCGCGGATTGCCGGCAAGCTCCGGCGCGAAGATCGCGTCGATCGCCGTGATGCCCGCCACGAGCTGCCGCGGATCGGCGCCGGCGGCATCGGCGATCGCCGCCACCCGTGTCGCGAACGGGTCGTCGACCGTCCAGCGCCGGCCGAACCGCTCCGAGGCGAGGACGAGATAGGCCATCCAGCCGGCCACCGCGGCGGCAAGGAGATCGAAGGACGCGCCGGCGCGGATGCGGTCGCGGATCGGGTTCAGCAGCCGCTGCACGATCTTCTGCGAACCGTCGGTCGCGATCTGGTGGTTGCGGTGGCGGATGGCAGTGTTCTTCAGCCGCGAAAGGCTCTCCTCGACATAGGCGAGCGGCGCGATGCCCGGCACCGGCTCCAGCGTCGGCACGCTCTCCTCGACGAGCATGCGGCGGACGAAGCGGGCCAGCAGCGGGTCGGCCATGTCGTCGAATGTGTGCTCCAGCCCGGCAAGGACGCCCTGATAGCAGAGCGCCGTCTGCGCGCCGTTGAGGATGCGCATCTTCAGATGCTCGAACACCTCGACATCCTCGACGAGCTCCGCGCCGACACTCGCATAATCCGGGAAGCGGCCGGCGAAACGGTTCTCGATCACCCATTGCCGGAAGGGTTCGCCCACGACGACCGCCTCGTCGCGATAGCCGAAATGCTCCTCGACGAAACGCCGGTCGATCTCGGTCGGCGCGGGGGCGATGCGGTCGACCATGGTTCCGGGAAAGGCGGCGTTGGCGGCGATCCAGCCGGCCAGACCGCCGCCGCGGCGTTCGGCGAGCGCGCCGACGACGGAATTCAGGATCGCGCCGTTCGCCGGGATATTGTCGCAGGAAATGAGCGTCAGCGGCCGGCCATGCGTGGCGCGGCGCAGTTCGAGCGCGCGGAGCAGGATTCCCGGCAGCGAGACGGGATGCTCCGGATCGGCGATGTCGTGCACGATCTCGGCGCGCGCCGGATCGAGCGCTCCCGTCGCCGGGATATGGCAATAGCCCTTCTCCGTCACCGTCATGGTGACGACGTCGATCTCGGGCGACGCGAGCACGGCGAGCGCCGGCGCGGCACTCTGCGCGCTGTCAACGACGGAGACGATGCTGCCGATCACCCGCGCCTCGACCCGGTCGTCCTGGCGCAGCAGCCGCGTATAGAGCCCGTCCTGCGCGCCCAGCGTCTCGCCGAGCAGCGGCGGGCGGATATTGATGCCGACAATGCCCCAGCGATCGAAGCGCTGGGCGAGGAGATCGTCGGCGAACTCGGCCTGATGGGTGCGCTGGAAGGCGCCGACGCCGATATGCGCCATGCCGGCTCCGAGCGCCGCGCGGTCATAGCGCGGCGCTGCGACGCCGGCCGGCAGCGCGCCGAGCAGGTGCGTACCGAGACGCGGCGTCATGCCGTCCTCCCGGCCGCATGGCGCATGCGAGCGCGCGTCGCGGCCCGCTGCCGCAGGCTCGCTTCCCCCTCGTTCACGGCTCTCCTCCCGAGAACTCGATTTCTATTCTTGAAAATATGGAACGGAAATTCCCTTCCGTCAATCGCCTCCCCGGTGTTGCGCGGCCCGTCGCGCGGCGATGCCATGCACCAGTGCCATGCCGACCGAACGCGACGCCGCCAGCGAGCGGAAGCCGGCGAAATCGGCCTCGATCACCTCGATGGAATGGCGCGCGAGCGGGATGAGCGGCGAAAACGTGCTGTCGGTGATCGCGACGATGCCGGCCTCGCGCTCATGCGCGACCCGAACGAGATCCGGCGTGATCGAATTGTAGGGGCTGAAGCTGACCGCGAGCAGCCCGTCGCGCCGCCCGATGCAGCCGATCTGGTCGAAGGCCGTCGAGCCGACATTATCGACAAGCACGTTGCGGACGCCCTGCTGCGACAGCGTGAGCGAGAGATAGGTGACGACCGGGAAGGCGCGCTTCGAGCCGACGAGATAGATGAGATCGGCCTCGGCCAGGAGGCTCACCATCGCCTCGAAGCTCGCGACATCGATCGTCTCGCCGATCCGGTCGAGCGAGGTGCGCGCGGCGCCGATCATGCCGGAAAGAAAATGCAGGCTCGCCCGCGTCTCTTCCGTAGCGGCGGGCTCGACCTCGCGTCCCCGCCCTTCCGGCCATGTCCCTTTGACATGGTCCTTGAACAAGCTCTGGAACTCGGAAAAGCCGGAAAAGCCGAAGCTCTTGGCGAAGCGCACCAGTGTCGAGGGCTGCACGCCGGCCTGCTCGGCCACCTGCACGATCGTGCCGAGAGCGACATCGTCGGGATGCTGCCAGAGGAAGATCGCGACCTGGCGCAACCGCTTCGGGAAATGGATCGTCCCCGAGGCGAGGACGGCACGCAGTTCCTCATAGGTCCGCGGCCGCGTATGGCCGAGCGCCGATTTGAGGCCGCTTTCCTCGCCTTCGCCGCCATCGTCGAGCGCGGCGGGATCCGCCTTGGCCACGATCCGCATCCTCCCGGCCTCGTCGCGCCCTTCTGCGAGGGCTGCGGGCGCGCAGGGTAGCGCGACACGATCATTTCGCAATCGGAAAAATGGAAATCCTCTTCGACTACGGGATCGAAGCCGCTATCCTGCCGCCAAAGGACAACAGGACGGGAGGATGATCATGGTCTATGCGACGGCGGACGGCGTGGCCGGCAGGCGGCTTCGGGTCGGCATGGTCGGCGGCGGGCGCGGCGCCTTCATCGGCGCGGTGCATCGTCTCGCCATGCGGCTCGACGACCAGATCGAGCTCGTGGCGGGCGCCCTCTCCTCCGACCCGGCCAATGCCGCCGCCTCGGCGGCCGAACTCGGCATCGACCCGGCGCGCAGCTATTCCGACTACCGGACCATGGCGGAGACGGAAGTGACCCGCGAGGACGGCATCGAGGCCGTCGTCATCGTGACGCCGAACCATCTGCACGCGCCGGTCTCGACCGCCTTCCTCGAGGCCGGCATCGACGTCATCTGCGACAAGCCGCTCTCGACGACCTTGGCCGAGGCCGAGGCGCTGGTGGCGCTGACCGCCGAGCGGCGGCGGCGCTTCCTGGTGACGCTCAACAATACCGGCTATGCCATGGTGCGGCAGGCGCGCGAGATGGTGGCGGCGGGCGAGATTGGCGACATCGTCGCCATCCATGCCGCCTATATCCAGGACTGGCTGACACTGCCGATCGATGCCGACGGCCAGAAGCAGGCCGAATGGCGCACCGACCCGACCCGCGCCGGCGAATCCGCCGTGCTCGCCGATATCGGCGTCCATGCCTTCAACCTCGCCGCCTTCATCTCGGGCCGCTCCGCCGAATCCATCTCGGCCGATCTCTTCACCGCCGTCCCCGGCCGCCGCCTCGACGACAACGCGCATCTCCTGATGCGCTGGAGCGGCGGCGTGCGCGGGACGCTCACCGCGAGCCAGACCTCGCCCGGCCATTACAACGACCTCTCGGTCCGCATCCATGGCTCCAAGGGCAGCCTCGAATGGCGCGGCACCGCGCCGGAGGAATTGCGCCATGCCCGCTATGGCGAGGAGGCGCGCACGATCATTCGCGGCGGCTTCGGCTCCACGGACGCGGCGAAGCGCGTCTCGCGCATGCCGGCCGCCCATCCCGAAGGCTATATCGAGGCCTTCGGCAACTATTATCGCGACGCGGCGACAATCATCCGCGCCCATCGCGGCGGCACGCCGGTCGATCCGGCGATCGCCGCGCTGGTCCCCGATGTGATCGACGGTGCGCGCGGCGTGAAATTCGTCGCCGCCGCGGTCGCCTCGTCCAAGGCGGGCGGCGCCTGGACGCCGGCCTCGTTCGGCTAGGACGGTCGACATTCGCCTTCGCCTTTTTGAGCGGCCGCTCCCGTCTGTCATTGCCGGGCTTGACCCGGCAATCCAGTCCCTTTCCTTGAGCGCCAGTAGCTGCAGGTGAACAATCGAAGAAAGTCTGGGTTGCCGGGTCAAGCCCGGCAACGACAGCTCTGAGCATTCCCAGTCGACCCGAGCGTGAATGCCGATCCGTCTTGACCGCCCTCAAGCCGGGATGACGACGCTCCTGACCGCCTCGCCGGTGCGCAAGAGGTCGAAGCCCTCATTGATGGCGTCGAGCGGCATGCGATGCGTCAGCAGCCGGTCGACCGGCAGGATGCCGCGCTTGAACATGCGGACGAAGCGCGGAATGTCGCGCGCCGGGACGCAGCTGCCGAGATAGGAGCCGCGGATCGTCTTTTCCTCGGCGACGAGGCTCACCGCGGGCAGGCTGAGCATCGCCGTCGGCGCCGGCAGCCCGCCGGTCGTGACGCTGCCGCCGCGCCGGGTGATCCAGTAGGCCAGTTCCAGCGCCGGCGCCGCGCCGGCAAGCTCGATCGCCTGGTCGACACCGCCGCCGGTCAGCTCGCGGATGCGGCCGGCCGCATCGGCGACGGCCACCACCGCATCGGTCGCGCCGAGCGACAGAGCGAGTTCGAGCTTCGCCGGCACGCGGTCGACGGCGATGATGCGCTCGGCGCCCGCCGCGCGGGCACCGAGGAGCGCCGCGAGCCCGACGCCGCCGAGGCCGATCACCGCGACGCTGGTGCCCGGCTTCACCTGGGCGCCGTTGAACACCGCCCCGACGCCGGTGAGCACCGCGCAGCCGAACAGCGCCGCATGCGCCGGATCGAGGTCGCGATCGACCTTGACCAGCGAGCGCCGCGAGACCGTCGCATGCGTCGCGAAGGCCGAGACGCCGAGATGATGGTTGATCGGCTCGCCCTCGCAGACGAGGCGCCGCGCGCCCGACAAGAGCGTTCCGGCGCCGTTGGCGCTCGCGCCCGGCTCGCAGAGCGCCGGCCGTCCTTCCGCGCAGCTGAGGCAAGCACCGCAGCTCGGCACGAAGACGCACACCACCTGATCGCCCGGCGCCAGATCATCGACCCCGGCACCCGCCTCGATCACCGTGCCGGCCGCCTCATGGCCGAGCGCCATCGGCAGCGGCCGCGGCCGGTTGCCGTCGATGACGGAGAGGTCGGAATGGCAGAGCCCGGCGGCGTCGATGCGGATCATCGCCTCGCCGAGGCCGGGCGGCGCCAGCTCGATTGAACGGATCGCCAGCGGCCGGCTTTCGGCATAGGGCGCCGGCAGGCCGGATCGCTCGAGAACGACGGCGCGGATCTTCATGTCAGTCTCCTGCGGGAACCGAAGCCGTCACTCGGCCGTCCAGCCGCCATCGACGACGAGGGCGCTGCCCGTCATCAGCGCCGAGGCGTCGGAGGCGAGGAAGACGATGGCGCCCATCACATCCTCGATCCGGCCGAGCCGGCCGAGCTTGATCTTGGAGAGCACCGAGGCGCGGAAGGCCGGCTCCTCGAAGAAGGGCGCGGTCAGCGGCGTCTCGATGAAGGTCGGCGCCAGCGTGTTGACGCGGATGCCGAGCGGCGCGAGCTCGATGGCCATCGCCTTGGTGAAGCCCTCCATCGCATGCTTGGAGGCGCAATAGGCGGTGCGGTTCGCCGCCCCGACCTGGCCCATCTGCGAGGAGATATTGATGATCGAGCCGGGCCGCCTGGCCTCGGCGAGCCCGCGCGCCACCGCCTGCGCCACGAAGAAGGCGGCGCGGACGTTCAGGTCGAGGATCGCGTCGAAATCGGCCTCGCTGACGGCGAGGAACGGCGCCGGCCGGTTGGTGCCGGCATTGTTGACGAGGATGTCGAACGGCCCCTCGGCGGCGAGCACCGACTTCACGGCGGCGGTGTCGAGCACGTCGAGCACCAGCACCCTTGCCGCAAAACCCCGCGCCCGGAGCTCTTCGGCCGCCGCCTCGATCTCGGCGCCGCTGCGCGCGACCAGCGTCACCTCGGCCCCGGCTTCGGCCAGAGCCGTCGCAGCGCCGAGGCCGAGCCCGCGCCCGGCGCCGGTCACCAGCGCGCGGCGGCCGTCGAGCCGGAACGAGGGTGTCGCAGGCAGACCGTCCATCGCCTATTCCGCCGCCTCGCCATAGCCGACATTGCGGCCGCCATAGCGGCGCACGCGGATATTGGCCTGCTCGGCATGGCCGACAAAGCCTTCGAGCATCGAGAGGCGCGAGCAATATTCGCCGACCAGCGCGCTCGCCTCGTCGGTCTCGACGCGCTGATAGGTGCAGGTCTTCATGAACTTGCCGACCCAGAGACCGCCGGTGAAGCGGGCCGCCTTCTTGGTCGGCAGCGTGTGATTGGTTCCGATCACCTTGTCGCCGAAGGCGACATTGGTGCGCGGCCCCAGGAACAGCGCGCCATAGTTCGTCATGTTGGCGAGGAAATAATCCGGATCGCGCGTCATGACCTGCACATGCTCGGAGGCGATGCGGTCGGCCTCGGCCACCATCTCGGCCTCGTCCGCGCAGAGGATCACCTCGCCATAGTCGCGCCAGGCGGCGCCGGCGAGATCGGCGGTCGGCAGCTTGCCGAGCAGCGTCTCGATCTCGGCCATGGTGTCGCGCGCCAGCTTCTCGGAATTGGTGATGAGGATCGCCGGCGAGGTCGGCCCGTGCTCGGCCTGGCCGAGCAGGTCGGTGGCGCAGATCTCGCCATCGACACTGTCGTCGGCGATCACCAGCGTCTCGGTCGGCCCGGCGAAGAGATCGATGCCGACGCGGCCATAGAGCTGGCGCTTCGCTTCGGCGACGAAGGCGTTGCCGGGTCCGACCAGCATGTCGACCGGCGCGATGCTGGCCGTGCCGAGTGCCATGGCGCCGATGGCCTGCACGCCGCCGAGCACGAGGATCTCGTCGGCGCCTGCGAAATGCATGGCGGCGACGATCGCCGGATGCGCCCCACCTTTATAGGGAGGCGCGGCGGCGACGACGCGCTTCACGCCCGCCACCTTGGCGGTGAGCACGCTCATATGCGCCGAGGCGACCATCGGGTATTTGCCGCCCGGCACATAGCAGCCGACGGCGTTGACCGGGATGTTGCGATGGCCGAGGACGACGCCCGGCAGCGTCTCGACCTCGATGTCGACAAGCGCCGCCTTCTGCTTCTCGGCGAAGCCGCGCACCTGGGTCTGCGCGAAGCGGATATCGTCGAGGACCCGCTTCGGCAGCGATGCGACCGCCGCCTCGATCTCGGCGTCGGAAAGGCGGAACGACGCCGGCGACCAGTTGTCGAACTGCTCGGACAGCGCCCGCACGGCCTCGTCGCCGCGCGCCTCGATATCGCCGAGGATGCGCTCGACCGTGGCGCGCACCTTCTGGTCCGCCTCGGCGCGTTCGGCAGCGCCCTTCGCCGTCTTCAGATGACGTGCCATGTCAGCAAGCTCCAGCGCGGCGCCGGCAATGCGCCGCCATTTCATGGGAAAGGATGCGGTCAGCCGATATCGGTCGCTTCGCGGCCGCGGGTCAGCTGCGAGATCGTCACCGCGAGGATCAGCGCGCCGCCATTGAACACATTCGTCACCCAGAGGGGAATGCCGAGCATGGTGAGGCCGGTGATGCCGGTGGCGAGGAAATAGACCGCGACGATCGCGCCCCAGGGATTGAACCGTCCCGGCAGGATGGTCGTCGCGCCGAGAAAGGCCGCGGCGAAGGCGGGCAGCAGGAAATTGAGCCCCGAATAGGGATCGGCCGAGCCGAGCACGCCCGCATAAATGATGCCGGCCGCCGAGGCGAGCACGCCCGACGTCACCAGCGCCCCGAACCGCACATGATCGACGGCGATGCCGTTCAGCCGCGCCACCTCGCGGCCGCGGCCGACAAAGAGCAGCTTGCGGCCGAGCGGGGTGTAGTCGAAGACGTACCACATCGCGACCACGACGATCATCGCATAGTAGAAGGCATAGGGGACGCCGAAGAGCCGCCCGCCGACCACCGCCATGACCAGCGCGTTGTCGATGCCGCCGATCGTCGAGGAATTGGTCATCCACTGCACGATGCCGGTCATCAGCGAGGTCGTGCCGAGCGTGACCACGAGCGAGGGGATGCGGAAATAGATGATGAAGAGCGCATTCACCATGCCGACCAGCGCGCCGACGCCGATCGCGATGACGAGCACCAGCCCGATCGGCATCTGGTGCCAGACATTGAGCACGCCGATGAGGCCGGATGAGAGCGTCAGCGTCGCGCCGACCGAAAGGTCGTAGTCGCCCGCCGTCAGCGGCACGATGATCGCGAGCGCCAACACCGCGGCCGGCGCATAGGACGCGAACATGATCGAGAAATTGCCCCAGTTCAGGAAGGCCTGCGGCATGGCGGCGCCGAAGGCGGCGATGAGCAGGATCCAGACGAAGATGAGGGCGATGCGCTCGATGAAGCGGCCGAGCCGGAAGGCGGGCCGATGGCCGGCGGCGGGCGTCGCGGGAGAAGGCGTCGCGGGAATCGGAGATGCGGCTTCGGTCATCATTCAGCTCGCGTGAACGGACGGGGACGCCGTGCCGACATGGCCGGCAAGATCGATCGAGGCATAGCACGCTTCCGCGATGCCATCCTTGGTAAGGTCGGCGCCGGCGATTTCGGTCAGGATACGGCCGCGCGCGAAGATGAGCACGCGGTCGCAGATCTCGGCCAGCTGCTCGGCATCGGAGGAGGCGCAGAGCACCGACATGCCGGACGCGGCAGCCGCCTTGAGGGCGGTGAAGATCTGCACCCGCGTCCCGACATCGACGCCCTGCGTCGGTTCGTCGAGCAGCAGCAGGCGCGGCTTGCGGTTCATCCAGCGCGCGATCAGCACCTTCTGCGCATTGCCGCCCGACAGCGCCGAGAGCTTCAGCGACGGATCGTTCGGCCGCACCTCGTAGCGCGTGCCGAGATCGAAGGCCTCGCGCAGCATGGCGCCGCGGCTGAGCCTGCCGCCGCGGAAGAAGCGCGCGACGTCGGGCAGGAACATGTTGTCGACGATCGGCAGGCTGTCGACGCCGCTCGCGCCCTGGCGGTCGCCGGGGAGCAGGGCGAGGTCGAGGTCGATCGCCCGCTTCGGCGTCATGGCCGAGAGCGCGATCGGTTCGGCACCGTCGAAGGCGATGCTGCCGGAGCGACAGGGCCGCGCGCCGAAGACGAGATAAGGCAGTTCCTCGTAGCCCGAGCCGATCAGGCCGGTGACGCCGAGGATCTCGCCCTTGCCGATGGTGATGTCGGAGGGCTCGAGCGTCGCCCCCGCCGCCGCGGCGATGCGGGCGAAGGCCGGGCGCGACACCTGCGGCCCGGCATGGCTGGTGACGCCGAGCCGCGCGATCCGCCGGCCGACGATCGCCTCGACGACCTGTTCATGCGTCGCCTCGCGGGTGACGAGCGAGCCGGCGAGTTGCCCGTCGCGCAGGACCGTGATGCGGTCGGTGATCGTCATCACCTCGTCGATGTCATGCGAGATGAAGATGACGCTGGAGCCGGTCGCGGCGATCGAGCGGACGAGGCCGAACAGCTTCTCGACGCCCTCGCGCGGCAGGAACGGCGTCGGCTCGTCGAGGAGCACGAGGCCGGGCCGGCCGGTCGCGGCGCAGGCGACGCGGATTTCCTCGAAGGCCCGCACGATGGCGAGCAGCGCCCGCTCGACGGGACTCAGGCGGTCGATGCGCTCCTCGGTGTCGATGGAAAGGCCGAAGCGGTCGAGCGCCTCGCGCGCCGTGGCCCGCTCGCGCCGCCAGTCGATGAAGCCGCTCTTCGCGGTCGTCAGATGAGCGAAGCGGAGATTTTCGAGCACGGTCAGCGAGGGCACGAGACCGAGATTCTGGTGCACGAAGCTCATGCCGAGGCGGCGGAAATCGCCGGGCTTCAGCGGCAGGTCGACCGCCTCGCCGTTGAAGTCGAGCCGCCCGCCGGGATCGGGCGCATGGAAGCCGGCCAAAATCTTGACGAGCGTCGACTTGCCGGACCCGTTCTTGCCGAGCAGGCCATGGACCTCGCCGGGCGCGACGCTGAAGGAGACCCCCGCCAGCGCACGCGCGCCGCCGAAGGTCTTGGCGATCCCATCGAGTTTCAGGACGGGAAGCGCCATGGGCGCCTCCCTGCTTTCGATGGGCACGAGGTCGATCGGCATCGGCCTTACTGCAGCTTCCAGAGCTTGCGGAAGCCTTCGACATAGGCGTCGCCATAGCCCTGGTCGTAATTGGCCGGCGTGCCGGCGTCGGCGGCGTTGTTCTTGTCGAAGATGTAGAACGGCACGTTGAGCGCCGAGGGGACCGGCAGGCCGCAGAGATCGCGCAGATGGCCGTCGATGGTCGCATAGGCGATCCAGTCGAGGCTCTCGCCGATGTCCATGTCGACCGTGCCCTGCTGGATATAGTCGAGCACGAAGGGCGTGCCGTTGAAGGTCGCGACCTTGACCTGCCCGGTCTTGCCGGTGAGGCGGACGGCCGGGACGACGAACTGCGACATCGAATCGTAGATCGGGATCACGACATTGATGTCGGGATTGGCCTGCAGCGCGGCCTGAACCGACGGCTGGATCTTGGTGCCCCACTCGGTCACGCCGACATTCACTTCCTGCACGATCTTGCAGTTCGGGCAGTTGGCGGCGAGTTCGCTCTTGAGGCCGGCGACGAGCGGCTTGGTCGGCGGCACCTCGTCGGAGACGATGAGCAGGATATTGGCCTTGCCCTCGGTCGCCACCGTCGACCAGTTGGCCAAGACGGTACCGATCTCGCCGAAGCCGATGGTCAGCGAGGACGAGACGAGCGGGTTCTGCTTGTCGCTCGGATCGTAGAAGTGCGAGGTCATCACCTTGACGCCGGCATCCTTGGCAGCCTTGACCTGTGGCTCGATCGTCGAGGGATCGATGCCCGAGATCAGGTCGATGATGTCATACTTGTCGCGGATGGCATATTCGACGCCCTGGACCCACTGGCTCGGCTGGCCCTGGTTTTCCCATTCCTTGACCTCGAGCCCGACCTCGGCGCCGACCTTCTTCATGCGGTCGATGATGCCCTTGAGGAAGGGATTGGCCGAGGAATTCGGGATCGAGAGCTGCTTCTTGCCGGCCGCGCAGGCCTTGGCGTCGAACGCCTCGCCCGGCGCCACGAAGACGGGCTTCTCGGTATATTTCTGAAGCTTCGCCTTGGCCGCGGCGAGCCCGTCGGCGGCCGCGTCGGCCGAGGCGGTGGCCGTGAATCCGGCCATGACGGCACCCGCCACCAGCGTGGCGCCCAGCACATGTCTGATCATGATGTCTCCCTCTGGTCGTCGTCGCCGAATTTTCCCTGCTCGGCCACGCGACTGTGAATGCGCATTCAATGATTGCGCATTCACGGCGGCGAGTCAACGCGATCCTGACCTTGGCCGGCATCAAGCCTGCGAAGGAAAAGATGAGCGAAGGATTGAAGAATTCGCGGCGATCCGGCATGCTCGCGGATCGAAAAGCCACTCACCGCGCACGGGTCGCCGTGCCGCGCCGGGTCTTGAATGCGTAGTACTCGCCCCGTTCGTCCAGCATGAAACGCATCAGCTCCAGGGCCACGTCCTTCGACGTCGCCGCGCTTGCCGGCGTGTCGCAGTCGGCCGTCTCGCGCGCCTTCACCCCGGGATCGAGCATCGCGGAGGAGAAGCGCGCCAAGGTGCTGGAGGCGGCGCGCAAGCTCAATTACGTGCCGAACTCGATCGCCTCGAGCCTCACCACCAAGCGTACCAATATCATCGCGCTGATCCTCGGCAACATGGGCAACCCGTTCTATGTCCATGTGCTGCACGAGTTCAGCCGCCGCCTGCAGGCGCTCGGCCGCCAGGTGTTGATCTTCACCGTCGATCCGGGCTCGGAGAGCGACGAGGCGATCCTGCGCGCGCTGCAATACCAGATCGACGGCGTCATCCTGACGGCGGCGCAGCTCTCGACGCGGATGACCTCGCTCTGCCACGACCGTGGCATCCCGATCGTGCTCTTCAACCGCTACATTCCCGGAAGCGACGCCTCGGGCGTGCGCTGCGACAATGTCGGCGGCGGACGGCTGATCGCCGAGGCCTTCCTCGCGGCCGGCGCGAAGAGCTTCGCCATGATCACCGGCGACCCCAAGGGCACCACCAGCCAGGACCGCGTGCGCGGCTTCGTCGAGCGGCTGATGGAGGAAGGCATCCGCCGCAGCGAGATCGAGGAAGTCGGGGGCCAGTCCTCCTATGACGGCGCGGCGCAGGCGGCGCTCACCCTCTTCGGAGACCGCGCCAGGCCGCGGCCGGACGCGCTGTTCGGCATCAACGACATCATGGCCATGGGCGCCGTCGACGCGCTGCGCTACCGCCTCGGGCTGAAGATCCCGGACGACCTCATGGTCGCCGGCTTCGACGACATTCCGGAAGCCCGCCGCTCGCCCTATAAGCTCACGACGGTCCGCCAGCCGATCAACCAGATGGTCGAGCAGACTCTGGCGCTGATGCATCTCGACGAGCCGGACCGGCCGATCGAGCGCGGCATCGACATGCCGCTGGCGAGCCGCCTGATCTGGCGGAGCACGATCCCGGTGCCGCCAGCCTATCGCTCTGATATCGCCGACGACGCCGGCATGGACGAGGGCTAGTCGCCCTTCTGCAGCCGGCGCGTCGCGAGGATGCGGCGGTCGCGCCAGGCCTGTCGGGCGGGAATCTCCGCGACCGGGACATACTTTTCGAGTTCCGCATGGATCGTGGCGACGAGATCGTCCGACCAGTCATAGTCGGTCCGCGCCCCCTCTCCCATCGCCCGCATCATGCCGCCGAGCCGGGCGACGAAGCCCTGAAAGCCGTCGACGGCATTGAGATGCGCCACCTCGAACGGGCCGATCGAGGCCCAGCGCGGCGCGAGCCCCTCGGTGACGACGCGGTCGATATCGGCCGCCGTGCAATAGCCCTCGCCGACGAGATGCAGCGCCTCGGCGACGAGCGTGTATTGCAACCGGTTGAGGATAAAGCCGTCGATCTCGCGGGCGAGCGTGACCGGGCTCATGCCGGTGGCGGCGAGCAGGTCCCTCGCCCGCGCCACCGTTTCCGCCGCCGTGAACGGCGCCGGGCAGATCTCGACCAGCGGGATCAGCGAGGGCGGATTGACGGGATGGGCGACGAGGCAGCGCTCGGGCCGCGCCGCGGCATCGAGGAAGCGCGAGCCGGCCAGCGCCGAGGTCGACGAGGCGAGGATGGCATCCGCGGGCGCCGCCTCGCCCAGCGCCGCGAAGACGGCGCGCTTGACGGCAACCTCTTCGGCGACGCTCTCCTGCACATAGGCGGCGTCCTTGACCGCATCGGCGAGGCTCGCCGCCGCACGGACCCGGCTCATGATCGCGTCGACCGGCTCGGCGAGGGCGCCTTCGGTCTCAAGCAGCTCGAGCGTGGCGCGGATACGCTTCAGCGCGAAGGTCTCGACCGCGCCCGGCGCCGCGTCGAACAGCGCCACCTTATGCCCGGCGCGGGCGAAGACGACCGCGAAGGCGCTGCCGACCGTGCCGGTGCCGATGCAGGCGACGCGCATGCTCATTCAGCCGCCTCGGCGTCGCTCCGCGCCCAGCGGCGCTCGAAGTCCCAGACTTCCTCGAAGCCGATCAGCGAGTTGAACTCCGAGAACGGGAAGAGCGGCAGGTTGGGCGAATTGGACGTTCCCTCGGCGACGAACACCTTCAGCGCGTTCTCCACCGCATGCGCGGCGGCGAGGCCGGTCATCGAGGGATAGATCGCCATGGCGTAGCCGATCGCCTTCAATTCATCGCGCGAGCGGATCGGCGTGCGACCGCCATCGGCCATGTTGGCCATCATCGGCCGGTTGATGCGCGCGCAGGCCTCGCGCATTTCCGCCTCGCTCTCCAGCGCCTCGAGGAAAACGACATCGGCACCGGCCTCGGCATAGGCTTCGCCGCGCTTCATCGCGCCTTCGAAGCCATGCGTCTGCCGGGCATCGGTGCGGGCGATGATCAGCGTCTCGGGGCTCTTCCGCGCCTCGACCGCGACCTTGATCTTCTCGACCATGTCGATGATCGGAACGACCCGCTTGAACGGCGTGTGGCCGCACTTCTTGGGGAATTCCTGGTCCTCGATCTGGATGCCGACGACGCCGGCCTCCTCATAGCCGCGCACGGTGTGGTGCACGTTGAGCAGGCCGCCATAGCCGGTATCGGCATCGGCGATGACGCTCGCCTTCGAGACGCGCGCCAGCGTCGCGACGCGGTCGAGCATCTGCGTATAGGTCGCGATGCCGGCGTCGGGCAGGCCATAGGCCGAGGCGGTCGTCCAGTAGCCGGAGGCATAGACGAAATCGAGGTCGAACTTGTTGCTGACCGCCGCCGCGATCATGTCGTGGATGCCGGGGGCGGCGACGAATTCGCCGGCCGCGAGGGCGGCGCGAAGGCTGCGCTTGGTCATGTGGACTGTCCGATTCTCAGGAGATAGGCGGTCGCCTCGGCCTCGCTCACCACGTCCGCATATTTCGCGTCCATGTCGAAGAGATTGGCCTCGTGCGGCGCCGGATGCCGATCGCCGACCGCCTCGCGGACGACGATGGGAATGAAGCCGTAGGAACAGGTGTCGACGCAGGTCGCGCGCACGCAGCCCGACGTGCTGAGCCCGGTCAGGATCAGCGTGTCGATGCCCCAGCTGGTCAGCGTCGCGGCAAGCGAGGTGCCGAAAAAGGCGCTCGGATACTGCTTGGAGATGACGAGCTCGTCCTCGCCGACGGTGAGCCCCTTCGGCCAGGCGCCCATCGGGCTGCCGGCGAGGCAGTGCTGCAGCCCCCGGGACTTCGGGGAGAAGCGCCCGCCGTTCCGTCCGCCCTTGTCGTAGACGACATTGGTGTAGATGACCGGCACGCCCGCCTCGCGCGCCGCATCGCGAAGGCGGATCGCCGAGGCGAGCGCGTCCTCGACGCCGGCATAAAGCGGGCAGTCCGGATCGAAATAGGCCTCGACGAAATCGATGAGGATCAGCGCCGGTCGCGCGCCGAAACCGATGCGCTTGCCGAAGGCGCGCTTGTAGTTGGCATCGAGCGCTTCCTCGGTCATGCCTCGCTGGCCCTCAGATCGTCAAAATGGGAAAGTTGCTCGCGGGATAGATGCAGCCAGGGCGTCGCCGCCTTCTGCCGCGCCTCGAAGGCGGCGATCTCGGCCGCGTCGTCGGCGAGGATGGCGCCGATCTCGTCGAGGCCGAGCAGCAGAGCACGCCGGCGGTAGGAATCGATCGAAAAGCCGATCGCGGTTCCATCGGCGAGGACGATCCGCTGCGCCTCGAGATCGACGCTCACCTTCTCGCCCGCCTCGGCGGCCCGCATCACCGCCCCATGCTCCGCCTCCCCGAGCACGATCGGCAGGAGGCCGTTGCGGAAGCAGTTGGAGAAGAAGATCTCGCCGAAGCGCGGCGCGATCACGACGCGGATGCCGAAATCGGCCAGCGCCCACACCGCCTGCTCGCGGCTCGATCCCGTACCGAAATTGGGGCCGGTGACGAGGATCTCGGCGCGGTCATAGGGCGGGGTGTCGAGCACGAAGGGCGGCGCACCTTCCGCCGGCCGGCGCCGCTCATGGAAGAGATGCCGCCCGAGCCCTTCGCGGTCGAGGAGGAGCAGGAAGCGCGCCGGGAAGATGATGTCGGTATCGACATCCGCCTCGGGCAACGGAGCGGCGATGCTGGTGACGGTCGTGAAGGGCTTCATGCGTGTCTCAGGAAAGCGTCCGCACATCGGTGAGCCGCCCGGAGATAGCGGCGGCGGCGGCCATGGCCGGGCTCATGAGATGGGTGCGGCCGCCCTGCCCCTGACGCCCTTCGAAATTGCGGTTCGACGTCGATGCGCAGCGCTCGCCGGGCGAGAGGCGGTCGTCATTCATGGCGACGCACATCGAGCAGCCGGAATCGCGCCATTCGAAGCCGGCGGCGCGGAAGACGGCGTCGAGCCCCTCCGCCTCGGCCTGCAGCCGCACGCCGGCCGAGCCGGGCACGACGATCGCCGCGACATTCGCCGCCACCTGGCGTCCAGCGACGACCTTGGCCGCGAGGCGCAGGTCCTCGATGCGGCTGTTGGTGCAGGAGCCGATGAAGACGCGGTCGATCGGAATCTCGGCGAGCGGCTTGCCGGGTTCGAGGCCCATATAAGCGAGGCTCCTGGCGATGCGGGCGCGCCGCGACGGATCGCTCTCGGCGGCGGGATCGGGCACGCGCCCGGTGATCGGCAGGTTCTCCTCCGGCGTCGTGCCCCAGGAGATGCGCGGGCTGAGCGCGGAGACGTCGAGCCGCACCTCGCGGTCGAACACGGCGTCCGCGTCGGTCGCGAGCGAGCGCCAATGCGCCACGGCGGCGTCCCAGTCGGCGCCCGCGGGCGCCAGCGGCCGGCCCTTCAAATAGGCGAAGGTCGTCTCGTCCGGCGCCACCATGCCGACGCGGCTGCCCGCCTCGATCGACATGTTGCAGAGCGTCATGCGCGCTTCCATCGACAGCGCCCGGACGGCGCTGCCGGCGAACTCGATGGCATGGCCGTTGCCGCCCCCGGTGCCGATCTCGCCGATGAGGGCGAGGATGATATCCTTGACCGTCACCCCGGCAGGAAGAGCGCCATCGAGGACGACGCGCATGCGCCTCTGCTTCTTCTGGCGCAGCGTCTGCGTCGCGAAGATGCATTCGCATTCACTGGAGCCGATGCCGAAGGCCAGCGCGCCGAAGGCGCCATGGGTGCAGGTATGGCTGTCGCCGCAGACGAGCGTCGCGCCCGGCAGCGTGAAGCCGAGTTCGGGGCCGATCACATGCACGATGCCGTGGCGGCGGTCGTTCATGGGGATATAGGGAATGCCGAAGCGCTCGGCATTGCTCTCGAGCCGCGAGACCTGGCGGGCCGCCAGCCCGTCGGGCAGCGGACGGTCGCGATGGCGGGTCGGCACGGCATGGTCGGCCACGGAAACATGGGCATCCGGGCGCCGGATCGTGCGGTTTTGCGCGGCGAGCCCGGCAAAGGCCTGCGGGCTCGACACCTCCTGCACGAGGTGGCGGTCGATATAGATGAGGTCGCTGCCGTCCTCATAGGATTTGACGACATGCTGCCGCCAGACCTTGTCATATAGCGTGAGCGCGCTCATGCGATCGGCTTCTTCATCGAGATCAACGCTTTTCCGGATATCCGGCCCCTCATCGGCGCGCCGTTTGACCGGCTGTTTTTGCCCCTTGCGGACGACCCGACCTTGAAACTATGCTAGTTTGCATGCGCATTCAATAGCGTGCCGGCGCAGTCCCCGAGGCGCTTGTCCGAGGGGGGTGACGCCCGAACCAGAGGGACAATCGAATGAGGCTCGGAGTCGATGTGGGCGGTACCTTCACCGACCTGCTGCTGCACGACGAGAGGACGCAGCGGACCTATCAGGCCAAGACCCCGTCGACGCCACAGGATCAGTCGATCGGCGTCGCGGCGGGCGTGAAGCTGATCTGCGAGAAGGCCGGCATCACGCCGTCCGATATCTCGCTGATCCTGCACGGCACGACGGTCGCGACCAATGCCGTCCTCGAAGGCAAGGGCGCGCGGGTCGGCCTGCTCGTCACGGAGGGGTTCGAATACACCCTCCATCTCGCGAAATCATGGACGCCCGGGCCGCTGTTCGGCTGGATCGTCATGGACAAGCCGGATCCGCTGGCCTCGCTCGCCGACACGCGCGGCATCCCGGAGCGCATGAATGCGCGCGGCGAGGTGGTGCGGCCGCTCGACATCGAGGCGGCGACGGCGCTCATCGACGATCTCTGCGGCTCGGGCATCGAGGCGCTGACGATCTCGCTGATGCACTCCTATGCCAATCCCGAGCATGAGCGCATCCTCGGCCGCATCGTCGCCGAGCGGCATCCGCATATCCCGGTTTCGCTGTCCTCAGACATCCTGCCGGAGTTCCGCGAATATGATCGCGCCATCACCACGGTGATGAACGACTATGTGCGGCCGATCATGAAGCGCTATCTCTCGCGCATCGAGGACCGGCTGAAGGACGAGGGCGTCACCGCGCGCCTCCATATCGTCCGCTCCGACGGCGGCCTCATGAGCGCCGCGGCGGCCTCCGAGCGACCCGTCCACACCGTGCTTTCCGGTCCGGCCGGCGGCGTGACGTCCACCGTGATGATCGCGCGGCGGAGCGGCTTCCCCCGCCTCCTCGCCTTCGACATGGGCGGCACATCGACCGACGTGTCGGTGATCATCGACGGCGAGCCGACCATCTCGCGCTCCACCGAAGTCGGCTATTTCCCGGCCAAGGTGCCGACGCTCGATGTGCGCTCGGTCGGTGCCGGCGGCGGCTCGATCGCCGAAGTCTCGGAACTGACCAAATCGCTCCGCGTCGGCCCGCGCAGCGCCGGCGCCCGTCCCGGCCCGGTCTCCTATGGCCGCGGCGGTACCGAGCCGGCCGTGAGCGACGCCAATGTCGTGCTCGGCTATCTGCCCCCCGTTCTGCTCGGCGGCGACATGTCGCTCGATGTCGAAGGCGCCCGCGCCGCGGTGAAGCGGATCGGCGACGTCATCGGCCTCACGCCCGAGGATGCCGCCAAGGGCATCATCGACATCGCCAACGAGGTGATGCTCGGCGCGCTGCGCGTCATCACCGTGCAGCGCGGCCTTGATCCGCGCGATTTCGGCATCGTCGCCTTCGGCGGCGCCGGACCGCTGCATGCCAACGCGATGGCCGAACTGCTCGGCTGCTATCCCGTCGTCGTGCCGCCCTCGCCCGGCGTGCTGTCGGCGCTCGGCTTCCTCGAGGCCGAGTTCAAGAACGAGTTCGTGCAGACCTTCATCCGCACGACGCGCGGCCTCGACCCCAAGGATGTCTGGTCACGCTTCGAGACGCTCGACGGCAAGGCGCGCGCCTGGCTCGACGAGCAGGAGGTGGCCCCGGACGACCGCGGCATCAGCTATTCGCTGGATCTGCGCTACGAGCAGCAGGGCTTCGAGGTGACGATCCCCCTCCCCGATGCGCTGGTGAAGCGTGCCGGGGCGCTCGACGAGATCCTCGACACCTTCCACGCCACGCATGAGCGGCTCTATGGCGTGCGCTTCCATGTTCCGGTGGAACTGGTGGCGCTGCGCGTCGTCGCCACCGGCGCGACGCCGAGCGTCGAGGAAGCCCTGCCCACGGCCGGCAGCAAGGATCCCGCCGCCGCGCTCATGGAGGTCCGGCCGAGCTATTTCGACGGCGCCTTCGTCGATACGCCCAACTACGACCGGGCGAAGCTCGCCGTCGGCGCCCGCGTCGAGGGCCCGGCGATCATCCGCCAATACGACACCACCACCGTCCTGCTGCCGCGCCACTATGCCGAGGTCGACGCGCACGGCAATCTGCTGATCTGGCCCGTTTCGAGGGGGAACTGACGCCATGAACGCTCCTGCCACCACTCATGGCGCCGTCAAGGTCGATCCGATCACCCTCGACATCATCGAGAACGCGCTGAAGAACGCGCGCTCCGAGATGGACGGCGTCGTGGTCCGCATCTCGCTCTCGCCGGTCATCCGCGAGCAGCACGACGAATTCCCGATGATCTGCGACGCCCGCGGCCGCATGGTCGTCGGCCAGTTCGGCTCCTATATCCCGGCGATCGTCGAGCAGTTCGAGGGCGACCTCAACGAGGGCGACGTCTTCGTCTGGAACGATCCCTATGCCTGCAAGGGCTCCATCTCGCACAACAACGACTGGTGCGTGATGATGCCGATCTTCCATCAGGGCATCCTGGTGGGCTTCTCGTCGATCTTCGGCCACATGGTCGATGTCGGCGGCAAGGTGCCGGGCTCGATGCCGTTCGACGCGCGGACGATCTGGGAGGAAGGCCTCCGGATCCCGCCGGTGCGCATCTATGAGAAGGGCGTGCTCAACAAGGGCGTGCTCGACATCATGCTCAACAACACGCGCACGCCGGACATGAACCGCGCCGACCTGATGGCGCTGATCGCCGGCTGCCGGACGGCCTCGACCCGCGTGCGCGAGCTCTGCGACCGCTTCGGCCGCGACACCTACGTCGCCGCCTGCGACATGCTGCTCGACCGCACCCGCGAGGCGATGAAGGTGCTGATCGACAAATATATCTCCGTCGAGCCGGTCACCTTCACCGACTATGTCGACGACGACGGCCTCGGCAACGGCCCGTTCAAGATGACGCTGTCGATCTATCGGAAGGGCGACATCGCCGTCTTCGACTGGACCGGCACCGACGACCAGGCAGAAGGCCCGATCAACTTCCACATCCATGAAGGGCTCTGCAAGCTCTTCTTCGGCGTGTACATGATCATGGCCTTCGACCCCTCGGTGCTGTTCAACGAGGGCTTCTACGACCTCTTCGAGATCGTGCTGCCCGAGGGCTCGCTGCTCAATCCGCGTTTCCCGGCGGCGCTGTCGAACCGCCTCAACACGCATACGCGCTTCTTCGATTGCCAGGCCGGCGCGCTCGGCCAGCGCGCGCCGCATCTCTCGATGGCGGCGGGCTACGGCACCAGCCCGCATTTCATCTTCACCGGCCACGACAAGGAGGGGAAGTATTTCCAGCTGATGGAGCTTCTCTTCGGCGGCGTGCCGGGCCGTCCGCGCGGCGACGGCCTCGACGGCCATGCCTGGTGGCCGCTCTTCTCGGCGACGCCGATCGAATATATCGAGAACTACTACCCCGTCCTCGTCGAGGGCTACCGCCCGATCCGCGATTCCGGCGGTCCGGGCCTGCATCGCGGCGGCGCCGGCATCGAGAAGATCTACCGTGTGCTCGAGCCGGGCAAGGTCTCGATCCATGACGACCGTGAGGTCGTGCCGCCCTGGGGCATCAATGGCGGCCAGTTCGGCGGCACCTCGTCGAAATGGATGGTGAAGGCCGCCGGCGGCGAGCCGCAGCGCATCCCCTCCAAGATCGACAATCTCGCGGTCGAGGCCGGCGACAAGATCCTCTTCCGCACGGCGGGCGCCGGCGGCTGGGGCGATCCCTTCGAGCGGCCGGCCGAGCAGGTCGCCCGCGACGTCCGTTACGACCTCGTCTCGCGCGAGCAGGCCAAGGATGGCTATGGCGTCGTGCTGACGTCGGACAATCAGGTCGATGTCGCGGCGACCGAAACGCTCCGCGCCGCGATGCGCGCCGAGCGCGGCGAGCCGGCGCCGTTCAATTTCGGCTTCGATCCGTCGCTGAAGGAAGCCGCCGAATAGGGCGGACTTCCGGACAAGGAAAAAGGGCCGGACGCCGCGAGGCGCCCGGCCCTTTCATTTTGCCCGGCGGCTCCGCTCAGCGCGCCGCCCAGAGCAGGCCGCGGCGCACGATGGTGCGCATTTCCGGCACTTCGAACTCGCTGGCGACATGGCCGAGCGAGGAATAGAACACCCGCCCCTCGCCATATTTCCGCTTCCAGACCACCGGCATCACCGTGCCGTCGATCCAGGAGGCGTGTTCGCCGGTGAAGGTCGTCGTGGCCAGCACCTCGTTCGAGGGGTCCACATGCATGTAGTACTGCTCGGAGCGGTAGGGGAACCGCGCCGGGATGCCTTCCATGATCGGGTCGTCCGGCTTGATGACGTCGACATGGTAGTCGATGATGTTGCCGGGATGGGCGACCCACTGGCCGCCGACCATGAACTGGTATTCGGTCGCGTCGCGGAACGCGTCGCCCATGCCGCCGTGATAGCCGCCGAGACCGACGCCGCCCTTGACGGCATTGGTGAGGTTCTGCAGCTCCTCCTTCTCGATCTTCGACATGGTGAAGATCGGGACGATCAGCGACAGGTCGGCGATGGACGGATCGGCGAAGGCCTCGGTCGTGTTCTCGACATAGACCTTGAAGCCCTCCTCCTCGAGCATGCCCTGGATGACCTTCGCGCCCTGCTCGGGCTCGTGGCCGCTCCAGCCGCCCCAGACGATCAAAGCCTCACGCATGATGATATCCTCCTGGTCCTTGACGCCGGTCAGCTGAAGATGCCGGGGCCGACCGGCAGCGGCGCCGGACGCTCGGGCCGCGATTCGATGGTGACGTGGCGGCCGCTGTCGGACGAGCGCTGGAACGCCTCCATCACCTCGAGCACATGATAGGCGAGCTCGCCGCTGGCGCGGTGCGGCCGGCGGTTGCGGATGGCGTCGGCCATGTCGGCGACGCCGATGACGCGGTAGTTGCCGTCGGCATAGGCATGTTCGGTCGGCACGACCTTCCAGTCCTCCGAGGCGGTGGCGAGCATGATCTCGCCGCCGAAATGGTTCGGGTCCGGCACCAGCAGCGAGGCGTCCGAGCCATACAGCTCGATCGGGCTGTGCTGG
This sequence comes from Kaistia sp., assembly GCA_963966455.1. Classification (GTDB taxonomy): domain Bacteria; phylum Pseudomonadota; class Alphaproteobacteria; order Rhizobiales; family Kaistiaceae; genus Kaistia; species Kaistia cartagenensis. The sequence continues at coordinate 38,806 of CAWZZK010000227.1, forward strand.
TGGCGCGGCACGTCGAAGCTCATGGCGATCGAGACGACGGCGCCGGAGACGAATTTCATCGTGCCGGCGACATGGGTCGCGACCTCGACCGGAATCTTGGTGCCCTTGAGCGGCTCGGAGGTCACGAGCCGCTCGTCGCGCAGCTTGGTCGCGACGCCGGCGACGCTCTCGACCGGGCCGAGCAGGTTGACGAGGCTCGTCACGTAATAGGGTCCCATGTCGAGCATCGGCCCGCCGCCATCGAGATAATAGAAGGCGGGATTGGGGTGCCAGCGCTCATGGCCGGGACACATGAAGAAGGCGGTGCCGCCGAGCGGCGTGCCGATCGCGCCCTCGTCGACCAGCTTGCGCGAGGTCTGCTGCGCGCCGCCGAAGAAGGTGTCGGGCGCCGCGCCGAGCCGCACGCCCTTCGCCTTGGCGGCCTCGACCAGCTGCTTGGCCTCGGCCGTCGCGATGCCGAGCGGCTTCTCGGAATGGACATGCTTGCCGGCGGCGACGGCGCGGAGGCCGACCTCGACATGCGCCTTGGGGATGGTGAGGTTGACGACGATCTCGACGGAAGGGTCGGCGAGCAGTTCCTCGACGCTCATCGCCTTCAGGCCGAACTCGGCCGCCCGCGCCTCGGCGGCGGCCTTGTTGAGATCCGCGACACCGCGCACGTCGAGAATGGGGAAGCCCCGCGCCGCCTTGAGATAGGCGGCGCTGATATTGCCGCAGCCGATAAAACCGATCCCGACCCGATCCACCATTCGTTCCTCCTCACATTCCGATAAGCCGATAGGCTAGCGATGCGGCGCCGGCCCCGTGGTTCCCCAGGGCGCGCCATAGAGATCGCGCAGCGTCATCGCCGCGGCGCCCCGCGCCCAGTCCTCGTCACCCCATTCATGCACCACGATGTCGGCGACATCGGCGAGGCTCGGCGGCAGCAGCGCCGAAACCGTGTCGCGCAGCGGCCGCACCAGCGCCTCGCCGGCAGCGAGCGCCGCGCCGGCCAGGATCACCTTGGGCGGGGCGAACAGCACGATGAGATTGGCGATCGCGAAGCCGAGTGCCTCGCCCGCCGCGCGCAGCAGCGCGACGATCGCCGGGTCGCCGGCTTCGGCGCGCTCCAGGAGCTTCTCCATGCCGCGGCCGAGGCGGAAGGCGTGCTCGTGCTCGCTCGCGGAGAGCGCGCGCCGCGCGTCGGCGAGCATGCTCTCCTCCGACGCCACCTCGGCAAGGCGCACGAGGCCGCTGCCATTGGGCGGCTTGACCAGGAGATCGCCGAGATCGGGCCCGAGCCCGTTGGCGCCGCGAAAGAGCTCGCCCTTGTGCATGATGCCGAGGCCGAGACCCATCTCGACCGAAACGACGAGAAAGTCGTCGAGGCCGCGCGCCTGGCCGAACCAGTGCTCGGCGAGCGTCACCAGATTGACGTCGCTGTCGAGGGTCGCCGCGACGCCGTCGAGCCGGCGCGTCAGCTCGGCCGCGAGCGGGATATCGCGCTCGCCAAACAGCGGGCTGGCGCGGCAGATGCCCGCCCCGCGCTCGACGACGCCGGGAAGGCCGATGCAGACGCCGGAGATCTGGCTGAGCTCGAGCCCGGCATCGGCGACGGAGCGGCGGATGCCGTCCTCGACGAGATCGGCGACGACCGAGACCCCATGCCGGCCAACGCGCACCGGCAGCGTGATGCTGGAGCGGATGTCGGCGCGGAAATTGGTGGTGGCGATGGTGATGTGATCGGGCGCCAGCCGCGCGCCGACGACATGCGCCGCATCCGGGTTGAGATCGAGCAGCACGCGCGGCCTGCCGCGCGCCGCGTCGCGGATGCCGCCCAGCTGATGGGTGATGATGAGCCCGTCGTCGAGCAGCGCGCCAGTGATCGCCGACACCGTCGTCGCCGATAGCTCGGTCCGGTCCGAGATCTCGACGCGCGCGATGGGGCCGAAGCGACGGATCGCATCCATGACATGGAAGCGATTGATCGCGCGCATCAGCTCGGGGTCGGCGGTTTTCATCTGGACGGGAGCATTTAATCCGGGTTGGGCAGTTATTCCCATCCCCTCCTGACTCTGTCAACGGCACTTTGCCATGCTGCAGAGCAGCATTCCGCCACTCCTCTTGACAGGCTGTCCGGGAAGGGGACAGATTTAATCCGCATCATTTATTTAAGTGATCGCCCGGGAGAGGAGCCCGGTTCGTTTTGGGAGGAACGTCATGAAGCTTCGTACGCTGCTCGGCGCGTCGGTCGCGCTGGCGCTGTCGGCCAGCTCGGCCTTCGCCGATGTCACTGTGAAGTGGCTGCATCTCAACACCGATCCCGGCATCGCCGCTGCCTGGGAGGAGATCGTCAAGAACTACGAGGCGGCGCATCCCGGCACCAAGATCGAGATGCAGTTCCTCGAGAACGAGGCCTTCAAGGCCAAGCTGCCGACGCTCTTGCAGTCGAACGATCCACCGCATCTCTTCTACACCTGGGGCGGCGGCGTGCTCGCCGCGCAGTCGCAGACGGGCGCCATCAAGGACGTCACCGAGGCGATGGACGCCGATGGCGGCAAGCTGAAGGCGGTCTACAGCCCGGCGCTGGTCGACGGCCTCTCGATCGACGGCAAGGTGTGGGCCGTGCCCTACCAGACCGGCCTTGTCAGCTTCTATTACAACAAGGATCTGTTCAAGAAGGCCGGCGTCGAGGCCGACCAGATCAAGACCTGGGACGATTTCCTCGCCGCGGTGAAGAAGCTGAAAGATGCCGGCATCACGCCGATCGCCGGCGGTGGTGGCGACAAGTGGCCGATCCACTTCTACTGGGGCTATCTCGCGATGCGCGAGGGCGGCAAGGCGGCGTTCGACGCGGCCAAGGCCGGCGAGGGCGACGGCTTCAAGTCCGAGGCGTTCCTCAAGGCGGGCCAGGATCTCGCCGCGCTCGGCAAGCTCGAGCCCTTCCAGCAGGGCTATCTCGGTTCCAAATGGCCGGAGCCGGTCGGCCTCTTCGCCGACGGCAAGGTCGCGATGTTGCTCGGCTTCGACTCGACGCCCGTCCAGCAGCACAATGTCGCCGGCGACGGCAAGGGCCTCGACGAAGCCAATATCGGCTCGTTCCCCTTCCCGGCCACCAGCGGCGGCGCCGGCAAGCTCACCGATACGATGGGCGGCATCAATGGCTGGGTGCTGACCAAGAACGCGCCGCCCGAGGCGCTCGACTTCGCGGCTTTCCTGACCAACAAGGAAAACCAGACGATGATGGCGGGCAAGAACCTCATCATCCCCGCCGCGGTGGGCGCCGGCTCGGCCATCGGCCAGCCGCTTGTCAAGGCCGCGGCCGAGCAGCTCGCCGCCTCGACCTGGCACCAGAACTTCCTCGACCAGGACCTCGGTCCGGCGGTCGGCCGCGTCGTCAACGACGTCTCGGTCGAGATCGTCTCCGGCCAGATGTCGCCCGAGGACGCCGCGCAGCAGATCCAGGACGCCTGGGATCTCGATCACTGAGCGCGCCTTCCCCGCGCTTCAGGAGCGCCGTCCTTCGTGGCGGCGCTCCCCTTTCCTCCAACGGAGGTGCTGATCGATGAGCCAAGCTGCCACCATCGCCCCGCCGCTCCGCTCGCGGCGCATGCATATGCAGGGCACCTTGCCGGTGCTAGTGCTGTTCCTGCCGCCGGCGCTGCTCCTGTTCACGCTGTTCGTCATCCTGCCGATGGGCGAGGCCGCGTGGTATTCGCTCTATGACTGGAACGGCTACGGCCTGCCCGAGAAATTCGTGGGCCTGAAGAATTTCGAGACGCTGTGGCGGACCTCCGCCTTCAAGACGGCGCTCGGCAACAATTTCCTGATCATCCTGGTCTCGATCCTGATCCAGCTGCCGCTGGCGCTGTGGCTCGCGACCATGGTCTCGAACCGCATTCCCGGCGCGGTCGTCTTCCGCCTGATCTTCTTCATGCCCTATGTGCTGGCCGACGTGGCGGCGGGCCTGATCTGGCGCTTCGTCTATGACGGCGACTACGGCCTGTTCGCGGCGATCGCCTCCTTCTTCAACGTCGCCTCGCCCTATGTGCTGGCCGACCGCAACCTTGCCATCTATGCCGTGCTCGCGGTGATCGTCTGGAAGTATTTCGGCTTCCACATGATGCTGTTCATCGCCGGGCTGCAGAATATAGACAAGAGCTATATCGAGGCGGCCGAGATCGACGGCGCCTCGCGCTGGCAGCGCTTCCGCTATGTGACGCTGCCGCTGCTGGCGCCAACCATCCGCCTCTCGGTATTCTTCTCGGTCGTCGGCTCACTGCAGCTCTTCGACATGATCATGCCGCTGACCGGCGGCGGCCCGTCGAACTCGACGCAGACCATGGTGACCTTCCTCTATTCCTACGGCATCACGCGGATGAAGGTCGGCTTCGGCAGCGCCATCGGCGTCGTGCTGTTCGTCATCTGCGTCACGCTCGCCTTCGGCTACAGAAGGATCTTCATGCGCCATGACTGAGCGAGGGCATAATGACTGATCTCGTGACCGATCGTCCGCTTGCCGCGCCCGTGCCGGCCCCTCGCCGGCACCAGGCCTCGGTGTTCGAGGAGAACCGCATCGGCTTCGTCACGCGGCTCTATCTCTATGCGAGCCTGTTCATCGTCGCGGCCGTGGTGCTGCTGCCGCTGCTCACCACCGCGCTCGGCGGCTTCAAGACGCTGGGCGACCTTCGCGTCCACCCATTCGGGCTGCCGACCGAATGGCAATGGGCGAACTACACCGACATCCTGACCAGCACCCGCTACTGGCAGATGCTCGGCAACTCGTTCCTGATCGCGACGCTGACCGTATCACTGACTTTGGTCGTCGCCGCCATGGCCGCCTTCACCTTCGCGCATGTGAAGTTCTTCGGCTCGGGCTTCCTGCTCAACTATTTCCTGATCGGGCTGATGTTCCCGGTGGCGACCGCCATCCTGCCACTCTTCATCCGCATCCGCGATCTCGGCCTGCTCGACACCTATTGGGGCGTGGTGCTGCCGCAGGTCGCCTTCGGCCTCGGCATGAGCATCCTGCTCTTCCGCCGCTTCTTCCAGAACGTGCCGGCGGAGCTGTTCGACGCCGCCTTCGTCGATGGCTGCGGCTATCTCGGCTATTTCTGGCACATCACGCTTCCGCTCTCGCGGCCGATCCTCGCCACGGTCGGCATCATCGCCTTCGTCACGAGCTGGAACAGCTACCTGCTGCCGCTGATCCTGCTCAACACCGAGGGCAAATATCCCTGGCCGCTCGGCATCATGGTCTATCAGGGCGAGTATTCGACCGACTGGCAGCTCATCCTCGCCTTCATCACGCTCACCATCCTGCCGACGATCATCGTCTTCTTCGCCGCGCAGAAGCATATCGTCGCCGGCCTCACAGCGGGAGCCGTGAAGGGCTGACCGCATCGGTCGGCCCGGCCTCCCGGAGGCGCACGAATCATGGTCTCATCGCGCCCGTAAAGAAGAGGGTGCGATGAGACGGGCGATCATCACGAGCCTCGCCGCCGGGCTGGCGACGGCGCTGGCCGCGCCGGCCGCGGCGCAGACGACGACCTTCGACGAGACACTGTCCAATTCGCACTGGTATGTGCCGGTGCCGCAGCTTCTCGCCTATGTCGCGCCCTCGACCAGCTTCGCCAATCCGATCCCGGTCGGCGACCAGACGCTCTGGGCCTTCGGACCCGCTTCCAACGGCGCCTTCAACGGCCTGCTCTCGGCCGAACTCTCGCTCGGCGGCATCGATTTTCCGTCCAACATGACGATCTCCGGCCAGGTCGCGGCGGATGGGTCGGTCGTGATGATCTTCGACAGCGAGGATCTCGATGCCCCGGTGGTCGGCCTCGGCCAGATGAAGACCGTCGACGGCCAGCCGGCGATGCTGATGCAGATGATCACGCCCGGCTCGACCATGCTGACGCATTGGGCCTATATGCTGACCTATGACCCGGCGACCTTCACGCCGCCGGCGCCGCAGGCGATCCCGGTGACGCTGTCCTCGCGCCAGTGGATGTGGACCGAGGGCACGCCGTGGCGGATCGTCGAGCCGTCGCTGTTCGGCAGCACGGCGCCGGGCACCTTCGTCATCACCAATTACGTCAACGGCTATTTCTGGGGCCAGGGCATCGGCCCCGATGGCTCGGGCATCACCTATACGCTGCTCGGCTCGATCACGCCGGACGGCAAGGTGCTCTACAACGCCATCGCGGACGGCGACCTCATCAGCCTCTATGGCGACGTGCGCGGCGATCCATCGGCCGCCGCGATGATCCTGTCGGGCTATTCGACGAGCGGCATCGACGCTTATCCCTCCGCCGCGCTGGAACTGGTACGCCCCTATGAGCAGTCCGTCGCAGCCGCCGGCCTCGGCGCGGCGCTGCCGGCCGCGAATGTCCTCTATGACGTCGCCGGCTCCGTGACCGGCCTCACGGGCGCGATGGCCCCGGCGACGCTGGCCCTCAACGATCTCTCGGGCGCAACGCTTGCGTCCGCCGTCGGATCGACGCTCCCGGTCCTCGCAGGGGCCGGCGTCCGCGCGACGGCGGACAGCCAGCGCATGCTCGGCCAGGTGCTGGGCGACCGCATGGACCGCGACCGCCAGCCCGGGGAAGACTGGACCGCCTGGCTGCGCCCGCTCGGCGGCACGATGACGCAATCAGCCCGCGATCCCCTCCCCGGCTACAGCGCCGACACCGCGGGTATCGCGGCCGGCTTCGACAGAGCGGTGTCGCCGTCGCTGACGATCGGAACCGCCTTCGCCTATGACCGCGTCAACGCCTCCGGCGAGCGTGCCGACGCTCCGGGCAGTCTCTCGGTCGACAGCTATCTGCTCGCTCTTTATGGCAGCACGGCTTTTTCGGCGACGGCGGGGCTCGATGTCAGTCTGGCGCTCGGCATCAACGACAACACCGCGACCCGGCCGATCGCCTTCATGGGCAGCACCGCGTCGGCCGATTATTCCGGCACGACGGCCGGGGCCTCACTGAAGCTGCATGAGAGCTTCAGCCTTGCGCCCGGCTTCGTCGCGACGCCGGCGCTGACCGCCGCTTTCCTACAGGTGACGGCGGATGCCTATCGGGAGACCGGCGCCGGTCCGCTCGATCTTACAACCACCTACCAGGCCTATCAGGAGCTTCCTGTCGGCGTCGAACTCGCCCTCGCCTATGGCGTCGCGCCCGGCGTCGAGGCCTCGGCGCATGGCGGCGTCAGCTACAATGTCATGGACACGTCGAGCCCGATCACGGCCAGCTTTGCCGGCGGCGGCGACGCCTTCGTGACGGAAGCAGCCGAAGCCTCGCCCTGGCTGATGACGGCCGGCCTCGGCCTCTCCGGCGATGACGGCAAGGGCCGCAGCCTCGGCCTCTATTACGACCTGCAGGCGAGCCCGGAAGGCTTTGTCAGCCAGGCCGGGTCGCTCGCCATCGATCTCGCCTTCTAGGTCAGTTCACCAGCAGTTCGTCGCGGACGCGCAGCGCGCGGGCGAGGCAGCGCAGCACGGCCGGCGACGTATCCATCTGGCGTTCGGCGCGGACGATCTGCGTGATCGCGACGCCCGAGCGGTCCGCGAGTTCCTCCTGGCTGATGCCGCGCCACTCGCGCACCACCTTCAAGGCCGGCTCGCCGAGCCGCATCTTCGCGGTGACATGCGGTGGCAGCACGCCGATGTCGCGCGGCCCGAGATTGGGAAGATCGCGGAACTGGTGCAGGTCGAGTGCCATCGCCTTGGTCCTCCGTCGCTTGCGATCGTATCAAACGATGCGCCCGCGCTTCGGGTTCCACCTTGATGCGCATCAAGCTTCGGCTTGCGCTTCGCCCTCGATCTCGATCCGCCGCGGCGCATGCAGCGCGATCCGGCCCGCCGACGTCCGTCCGATCGCGTGCACATAGAAGGCCGTCGTCCCGCTGTCTTTCGCATTCATCACCGGCGACGGCGCCGAGATGATGACCAGCGGGCCGCAGCGGCCGATCCAGTCGATATGCCGATGCCCATGCATGACGACGACCCGGTCTGCGAAGCGCGACAGGCGGCGGACGAACCACGAGCCGTTGACGAGCGCCGTGCCGATCCGCTCCGAAAGCGCCTTGGCGGGCTTCGGATATTCGACGACGTGGTGATGCAGCGCGACGAGATAGAGCCCGTCCGGATCGGCCTCGAGCAGCGCCGCCAGCGCCGCCTCCTGCTCGCGCGGCATGAAGCCGAGCGCATTGGTGAAGGAGAAATGCGTCTCGGCGTTTGAATTGAGCAGCACGACGCCGAGCCCGCCGGCCGCCTCGGGCGGCAGAACCATGGGGAAGACCGCGGGGAGAACATGCGCGAGCGCGAGACCGCGGCGCACGCCGCCCGCGTCGGCGAAATCGGCGATCGCCGCGCGATGCGGGTCGAGCGCCTCGGAAAGCGTCGCACCCGGCCGGCCCGTCTTAGTGTCGACGACGCGGACAGTCTTTCCCTGCAACCGGTCCAGCGCCGCGATGAGCCGCATCTGGCGCAGCCGCTTGCCGGGCGAGAGCGGCAGGTCGAGCCGCGCCGGATTGGCCCGGTCGACGACATTGAGGTCGTGATTGCCCGGCAGCGCCACCATCTTCCTGGCCAGCGCCGGATAGGCCGCGATGGCGTCGAAGAACACCGACCATTCGGCGGCGCGGCCGGCATCGGTCATGTCGCCGCTGAGGAGGACGAGGTCGAGTTCGCCCGCCGCCTCGATCGCAGCGAGATGGCTGAGCAACCGCGCCAGCCGCTCATTGCCACGCGGCCCGGCACGGCCGCTTTCGATGCGGAACCCATAGCGCTCGCCGACGATGTGGATGTCGGAGAGATGTGCGACATGGAAGACGCGGCCGCTCGGCTCGCGCGGGGCGAAGTCCGCGAGGTCCTCCGGCTGCGCCATGCCGGCGTCGGCGGCGCCCCAGACCAGCGCCGCGACCGCGACATAGGCGGCGATGATGGCGACGGCGTTATAAAGCGCCGCGATGGCGAGCCGCCCCGGCTCGGCGAGATCGGCGAGCGTTCCCGTCCAGCGCGTCGCCGGGAAGACCAGCGCCAGGATCGCGCCGGAGAGTGCGGCGACGATCAGCCCGGCGAGGAGCGCCGTCCAGCCACGCCCGCGCGAGCGCCCGCCCCGGCCCTCCGCCACATGGCGCAGCACTTCGCGCACCAGCGCATAGCCCGGCTGGATGGCGAGCGCATTCAGCGACCAGAAATTCGTTTCCACGAGTCGCCACAGCGGCCTTCCGCCGAAATAGGCCGCGGCAGCGAGCATGAGGCCAATGGCGATCGGCACGAGGCCGGAGAACAGCCGCTCGACCGTGGTCGAGGCGGCGCTGATCCAGATCGAGGCGAGCAGCGGCCCGAGCCCGAGCACCAGCACCGGCAGCGCAACCAGCGACAGCCAGGCGGCGAAGAGCTTCGGCAGGCTGATCTCGGCGAGAAGGCTGCCGGCGAGGCCCGACAGCGACCGGCTCTTCGTGCTGGAGGCGTCGTCCTCGACATCGCCGAGGCGCGGGTCGAGGAACGGCATGGGCTCTCCGGCGCGAAAGGAACCCGCACCATGTCCCCGCGCCGCCCCGCCCGCAAGAGCCGCGAGAGGCGGCGGAGCACGGGAAAGAGAGCTGTCACGCTGTCCCCAGCCCGAGCTCTTCACGGGTCAGGCACCAGCCTCCCCGAAGGAGCCATTCCTTCAACTCTCCCTTAGGGAGAGGTCGACGCGCGAAGCGCGGCGGGTGAGGGGTTACGGACCATCCGGAGAGGTCACGCCCCTCACCCGGACCTCCGGTCCGACCTCTCCCCATGGGAGAGGTGAAGAACCCGCGGTCGCCACAGCATCGAGGTTCATCCAGGCAAGCCGCGCCGGCGGCCGGGAGGAGGGAACAGCCGCCGGCGCGCTTCGTCGTGTCAGCCGCGCGGCGACACGCGGACTGCGTTGCTGGAGAGCGCCCCCTCATGCACGAGGAGGCCGATGCCGCCGTCGCGGAAGGCTTCGGCGCTGGTATCCTCGGCCGTGAGCACCGTGCCGCCGATCCGCGCCCGGATCACCGCGCCATCCGCCTCGACCGCGACGTCATAGGGCGTCTCGAACTGCCAGTCGAAGCGCGTCTCGGCGAGCACCGTCCGCTCCTCGTCGCGCTGGCGGACGATGGCGAGGCGGCCGTCGCGCGAGAGCAGCGCCGCATAATAGCGGCGCAGCCCCTGCACGCGGACGGCGACGCCGGCCTCGTTGCCGAGATGGATCATGGTGTCGGCGGCGACGCGGTAGTCGCGCCATTCGCGCGTGCCGTGGATGATGATCCCCTCGCCGCGATCCTGCGACAGGCGGAAGGACTGCGGGAAGCGCTTGGAGAAGAAGCTGGCGCCATTGACCCAGGCCATGCGCCAGAAATCGCTGGGCTCGGCGGGGCGGCGGAGATGCAGGTCCGGCGTTCCGTCATAGCGCAGGTGATCGACGAGCACGGCGCCGTCGGCGCGGACGCCCTTTGCGCGGATGACGAAGCCCATTTCGGCGATCGGCTGGCCGCCGAAATCGGGCAGCGTCCAGTCGAGCACCGCGTCCTTTCCGGGCTCCAGCACGACCGACGGCCCGTCGACGGTGCGGAGCTTGTCCTCGGCGCCATAGACCTTGAGGCGGTAGGCGACCTCGACCGCGCCGTGATTGCCGCGCTCGGCGGAGAGGGCCGCCGAAAGGCGCTGCCCCGGATAGACGATCGGCGTCGCCATCAGCTCATAGGTGCGCATGTCGACGACTTCGGGCGGCGTGAAGGTCGGCGTCAGCGCCGCGGCCGTCTGCCCCGGGCCGACGCCTGAATAGACGAGCGCCAGCGCGCGGCCGCCGGGAACCTCGCGGTTCTCGACATGCGAGCGCTCGACGAGCCCGTGGCCACGCTCGGCGCGGAAGCCCTGCACGCTGCCCGGCAGCGAGAAATGGAACTGCGCGCCGTTCTTCGGCGGCGCGATCGGCGCGGCGCCGGCAAGGCTATGGCCGAGCCCGGCGAGGCGATAGGCGGTGCGCACCGCGTCGTTGATGGCATTGCCGCCATCGGCCGAGGAGATCAGCAGCCGGTCGGCGACCGGGCCGCGGAAGTCGGGACCCGCGTCGATGCCCTCGAGGCCGAGCTTGATGCCGAGCAGGCAGCCGACATTGCCGGCATTGCAATCGGTGTCCCAACCCGACGTGTTGACGATCATCTGCGCGCGCTGGAAATCGTCCGGCGCGTAGAGGATGGCCATGATCATCAGGGCGTGGTTCGGCACGACATGGCAGTTGCCGGGATATTTGTCGTAGCCATAGTGGTCCTCGATCTTCTGCCGCGTGTCGCGCCAGTCGGGGAACTCCTTGTGCCAGGCGCGGATGTCGGCGATCAGCTTGGCGATCAGGCTGTCCTTGGGGATCGCCGCGAGACCGGTATCGATCAGATGGTCGAT
>CAWZZK010000228.1:0-2225 GCA_963966455.1 Kaistia sp.
GCGCGCGGCATGGAGCTCTTCTTCGCCAAGCACGGGCCGAAGATGAACGCTCAGGCGCGCAGCATCCACCTCGCCCGCCAGAAGCGGCTGAAGGGCGAGCCGGAGGCGATCATGCATGCGCTCCGCGGCTTCGACGCCTCGGTGGACGGACTGCGCGACGTCTTCTGGGCGATGCGAAACTATCGCCAGGCGCTCGCGCTGCGCTGAACGCAAGCCGCGCCGCGGTCGCGCCGCATTCGGCAGCCACCCTCCTTTCGCATCGCACCATGACCGGCCGGATCGAGGCCGCGACCATGCACGGAGGATAGGCTTGATCGACCGCCGGACATTCCTGCGCTCCGCGGCGCTCGCCACCGCGGCCGGTCTCGCCAGCCCGGTGCTCGCCGCGCCACCGACGCAGCGCCTTCTCGTCAAGGGCGGCGTCGACCCGGCGGCCTTCGCCGACGAGATGGCATCGGCCGATCCCGACGGGAAATCCGACAACGGCATCGCCATCCAGCGCACGATCAACCGCCTCTCCGACGAGGGGGGCGGCAAGGTCGTTTTGCGGCCGGGGCATTATCGATTCGCGCGGCTTCTGGTCATTCCCTCCAATGTCGTGCTCGAAGGCGCCGGCCGCGACGCGACGCGGCTCGAGCGCATCTCGGACGATGATTCGCGCTCCATCATCATGGGCACCTACGGCCCGGTGATCTCGATCTCGCCGAAGCTCGAGACCCGGTACCTCATCGAGGACGCGACCGTCGAACAGACCTATGTCGATCTGGTCGACGCGTCCCATGCTACGCTGTTCAAACCCGGCGGGCTGGTGGCGATCGACGGGACGCTGGGAGAGGTTCCGCATGGCAAGGGCTTCTGGCTGCCCAACGTGCTCGGCCGGATCAAGGCTGTCGATGGCGCGCGGATTCACTTGACCGGCCCGGTGGATGCGCCGCGCATTCGTGGCACCTACCAGACACGCGACGGCAACCGCCCGGGCATCCGCCGCCTCAATACGGGACTGAAATCGAGCATCCGCGATTCGGCCGGGCGCTCGTGGCCGCTCTTCGTCGCCGAAAATGCCGGCATTCGTGGCATGACCCTCGCCCAGAGCCAGAGCATCGGCTGGTTCCTGCCGACGCTCGCGGTGGAGAATTGCTTCGTAGAGGATTGCCACATCATCGCCCGCGGCATCGGCGGCAATCCGGTGGCGCATTCGAGGTTCGAGCGCCTCGAGATCCGGCACCAGAAATACCCGCTCGAGTTCGCCTATCTCTCGCATGACACGCTGGTGAAGGACGTCACCTTCGTTCAGCTCGCCGACGGCGAGTCGCCACGCTCGCAGGGCATCTGGGTCAACAGCAACGAAGGCGGCAAGCGCATCACCTTCGACAACATCATCCGCTACGGCTTCATCGACATGCAGAGCCGGCCCGAGTTCGGCATCGCGCTGTTCGACGGCTCGGTGCTGAAGAACTCGCGCATCTTCGCCCCCGCCTCGCAAGGCGCCGTCGCCTATCGCAGCTCGATCATCAACTCGACGATCGTCGCCTCGACGCGCGCTGCGTCGGCGCTGATCGTCAGCGACAGCATCGTCGAAGCATCGACGATCCGCGGCGGCGGCAAGGCGGCGGTGCTCGCCGACAGCTCCTCCAGGGAACGGGGGACGCTGATCAAGGACACCACCATCGGCGGCAAGGACAAGCGACGCTCCGACTTCGTGCTCAAGAACCGCAATCCCGACTTCACCCGCGTCGAGGCGACATCGACCTTCTTCAACCGAGCCGATCCGGTCATCGCCTCGCTCGCGGCATCGAAGACCGCCGTGAAGGCAGCGAAGGGCGTGACGACACTCGGCCTCAAGGCGAAGCCGACCTTCCATGTCGGGCCGAAAAGCGTCTGGTCGTTCATCCTCGCCGGCACGCTGACGGACGCCGGCAACGATGCCGGGATCGTCATCCGCATCGACGGGGAAGACATCCTCACGCGGCCTTTGCCAGATCTCGCAGGCGCCCCGTTCAGCTTCGAGGCCGAACTCCGCTTCCCGAAGCCCGGCGGCGACGACGGCTTCTCGTGGCGCAGCAGCCTGACGGGAGGCCCGGCGGCCAGCGCGGACACGGCGAAAGGCGTCGGCGACAGGAAACCGGATCGGATCCGCACCGCCGAGATCGTGATCGTCGGCGCAGCACCCGCCGCAGTCTTCACGCCGACCGACGGGCGCATCACCGCGCGCACGATCGGCACCC
>CAWZZK010000229.1:0-54846 GCA_963966455.1 Kaistia sp.
CCGGCTCAACGCCGCGATCGGCGCCTCGCGCGCCGCCGTCGACGCGGGCTTTGCCGGCAACGACCTGCAGGTCGGCCAGACCGGCAAGGTGGTCGCGCCCGATCTCTATGTCGCGGTCGGCATTTCCGGCGCCATCCAGCATCTCGCCGGCATGAAGGATTCGAAGGTCATCGTCGCGATCAACAAGGATGCAGAAGCGCCGATCTTCCAGGTCGCCGACTACGGCCTCGTCGAGGATCTGTTCACGGCGGTGCCCGCGCTCGTGAAGGCGCTGGACGACTGAGTTCGGCCACGAACTGAGTCCTTCGCCTTGGACTGAGCCGGTGCTTTCGACTAAGCTTGCCGCAAAAGGGCAGGCAAGGGGCGGCGCAGGCGATGGCTGAGGCGATCTCGAAGGTTGGGGTGATCGGCGCCGGGCAGATGGGCAATGGCATCGCCCATGTCAGCGCCCTCGCCGGCTTCGACGTCGTGCTGCACGACATCGCCGAGGAGCGGGTCCGCAAGGGCCTCGCCACCATCGACGGCAACCTGTCGCGCCAGGTCCATTCCGGCCGCATCACCGAGGAAGACCGCAAGGCCGCGCTGGCGCGCGTCACCGCCGCTCCGTCGGTGGACGCGCTCGGCAGCTGCGATCTCGTGATCGAGGCGGCGACCGAGGACGAGCAGGTCAAGCGCAAGATCTTCGCCGGCGTCTGCCCGGTGCTGCGCTCCGACGCGATGCTCGCCACCAACACGTCGTCGATCTCGATCACCCGCCTCGCCTCGGCCTCCGACCGGCCCGAGCGCTTCATCGGCATTCATTTCATGAACCCGGTGCCGGTGATGCAGCTGGTCGAGCTGATCCGCGGCATCGCCACCGGGGACGAGACCTTCGAGGCCGCCAAGGCCTATGTCGCCCGGCTCGGCAAGACGGTGGCCGTCGCCGAGGATTTCCCCGGCTTCATGGTCAACCGCATCCTGCTGCCGATGATCAACGAGGCGATCTACGTGCTCTATGAGGGCGTGGGATCGGTCGATGCCATCGACACGGCGATGAAGCTCGGCGCCAACCATCCGATGGGGCCGCTGCAGCTGGCCGATTTCATCGGCCTCGACACCTGCCTGTCGATCATGCAGGTGCTCTATGAGGGCCTGGCCGATTCCAAGTATCGACCGTGTCCCTTGCTCGTGAAATATGTCGAGGCCGGTTGGCTCGGTCGCAAGACCAATCGTGGCTTCTACGACTATCGCGGCGAGACGCCCGTCCCCACGCGGTAGCAAGCGGCGCGCCAGCGCCGCCACTTTTTCCATCTTCAGACCTCAAGGAGGTCCGCCATGACGCGGTCCCTCAACGCGCACGCGCTGTTCGCGCTCGTGGCGGCGACGACGCTGCTCGGCATCGCCGGAACCGATCTCGTGTTGCCGGCCGTTCCGAGCCTGCCGCAGGCCTTCGCAAGCTCGATCGAGCGGGCGCAGATGGTGCTGGCCGCCTATGCGCTCGGCACGCTGGTCGGGCTGCTCGCCTTCGGCGAACTCGGCGCGCGCCATGATCCGCGCCGCCTGCTCGTCTGGTCGCTCGGCCTCTTCACGCTCGCCTCGATCGCCGCGATCTTCGCGCCGTCGATGGAATGGCTCATCGCGCTCCGCCTCGCGCAGGGCGCGTTCGGCGCCGGGCCGGCCGTTTTCGCGCCGGGCTTCATCAAGGGCATCTTCGCCGAGGACCGCGCGGCGGCTGCGATCGGAAGGCTCGGCTCGATCGAGGCGCTCGCCCCGGCGCTTGCGCCGATCGCCGGCGCCTGGCTGCTGACGCTCGGCGGCTGGCCGGTCTCCTTCGCCGTGCTCGGCGGGCTGGGCCTGCTGCTGACGGCGACGCTGGCGGTGCTGTCAGGCACGCTGCCGGGGCGGGAAGAGGCGCTGGAGCGGCACAAGACCTATTGGACGATCCTCCGGAACCGCCGTTTCCTTCGCTATGCGCTCAGCCAGTCCTTCGGGCTCGGCGGCCTGCTCGTCTTCGTCTTCGGCGCGCCGGCCGTGATCACCGGGCCGCTCGGGCTCGGCATCCGCGAATTCGTCGTCATGCAGGTGGTCGGCATCGCCTCCTTCATCGTCGGAGCCAATTTTTCGAGCCGCCTCGCGGGCCGCTTCGGCACCGACCCGGTCATCCTCGCCGGCACCTCCATGCTCGCGGCGGCGTTTCTGGTCCTGCTCCTCTATGCGGCGACCGGCGGGACGAGCCTCGCGGTGGTCGTCGCGATCTGGGTCTTCGTCAATCTCGGCTTCGGAATCCGCGGACCAGTCGGCTTCCACGCCGCGATCATGGCGGCGGAGGGCGACCATTCGCGCGGCGCCGCACTGGTCGTCGCCGGCATCCTCGCCACCGCCGCGGCCGGAACCGCGATCATGGCGCCGTTCATCGCGCTCGGCCTCTGGCCGCTGGCGCTCGGCGGCACGATCATCACCGGATTGGCGACGCTGCTGCTGGTGACGCTCGCAGAGCGCTCGTAGAGTCTTTTGAGGTTCGCGGCGGGTGGCGTGCGGCCCGCCCCCTCGCCGCCCGGCTTCAGAAGCTCCAGCCGACATTCGCCTGAACGGCGTTGTCGCTCGCATCGTCTGCAAGCTGGCCGACATAGGCGAGGCCGACACGCGCCGTGGGTCCGACGACGAGGTCGGCACCGAGCTCGATCAGCGCCGTATTCTGCGCAATGGGCACGCCGCTGACCGAGAATTGGGCACCCGGCGCGCTGAGAAAGGCGAGGTTGGCGCTTGGCGTGGTGTCGCCGAACGCATACTGCCAGGCGAGCGCGGCGCGCGGCTGCAGCACCGTGCCACCGGTGAGCGCCAGGCTGGTGGCCACCCGGAGGCCGATCTGGCCATAGCCGACGCCAAGCCCATCGGACGAGCCGGAGAGGCCGGCAGTGGCGCCGGACTCCGTGAAGCCAGCGGTATCGACATTCACATAAGCGAGCCCGGCGAAGGGCTCCAGGGCGACGCCCTGGAGGACGAGGCCGTAGCCGACCTCGCCGAAGACCTGCGCCGTGCCACCGTCGTACTCGGCATTCGCCCGCTGCACCGAGCCGGGATAGGCGATGAGACGGTCGGCGTCGATCTGATCGAAGGCGTAGCTGGCTCCGAACCGAACGTTCCAGGGCCCCATTCGCGTGCCGCCATAGAGCCCGACAAGCAAGCTGTCGACGGTGAACGAGCTGCCGAGGGTGGCCACCCTGGAACTGGACTGCGCATAACCGAGCGCTGCACCGAGCAGCCAGCCGTCGACGCGCATGTCGACGCCGGAGACGAGGCCGCCAATGCTCGCGCTGATGTCGGACACGGCATCGCCCTCAAGGTCGGACCAGGCGCCATAGGCCTGGCCCCAGAGCGTCACGCCGGATGCGGAAGCGGGCGGCGCGGTGGTCGGTCCGCCTTCGGCGAGGGCGCCGAGCGGCCCGGCAGCGCCGGCATAGCTGCCCTGGCGCAGGCGCCCGAGCATCGCTTGGCGGCTGTAGAGGCTGTCCCCGGCCATCACGGTCTGCTCGCTGGCATAGGCCTCGCCCGAAAGCGCGCCGATCGCGGCGGGCAGTTGGCTCGACGACAACGCATAGAGCGGCGACAGCGGCGAAGGGAGCACGGCGAGCGTGTTGTCGTCCGTCGCTTCGATGAAGCGATCGAGCGCGGCGCCGGTGGCGCTCTGGTTGGGCGTATTCCCCTGCTGGCCGGCGAGATTGGCGGCGACGTCGATGGAGACCGTGGTCGGGTCATAGTCGAGGCTGGCGGCGTAGAGCGCCGGCAGGCCCGTCGTTGCGAAGCTGTCGAATGTCCCGGTCACACCTGCAGTGGCGCCGAGGACCGAATAGGTCTTGAGGAGGTTGCTGCTCTGAAAATCGGCGGTGAGCGTGCCGGCGAGCCGCGCCGTACCGGCGACGCCCAGCGAGTCGTTGCCGCTGTCCGTCATGCGTACGGCGAAGGTGCCGGCCGCCGTCTGCACGAAGGTGCCGCCGAAGAGATCGGTGACCGGAAGCCCCGTGCCGCTGATGCCGAGCCAGCCGCTGTTTTCGAAGCGCTTGTTGAGGCCCCCGGTCGCAGCCAGACGCCCGTCGATGATGCCGGTATTGACGATAACGGTTCCGTGGGCATCGGGAGCGGTGCGCAAGGCATCGGCGACGAAGGCGGTCTGCAGCGTTCCCGAGTTGAGTAACGTGCCGAAGAGACCGTGCATCTCCGCCGCCGCGCCGACCAGCCCGGTAGCGATGACCGTGCCGGAATTCGTCAGCACGCCATAGGTCTCGCCGCGCATGCCGATGCCGCCTTCTCCGGTGACCTGCACGCTGCCGCTGTTGACGATGTCGTCGCCCTTGCCTCCCGACAGCGCCGCTCCGTTGACGACGGCCGACGTCAGCGTCCCGGTATTGCGGATCGGGTTGTAGATGCCCGGAAGGGTGGCGAGATAGCCTTTGACCATACCGCCGGCGACATAGACGCCGACGACATGCTCGCCATAGGCCGAATTCGAGGACACGACCGCGCCGGGGATGTCGATCTCGTACCAGGTCGTCTTGCCGAGCGCGTCGATATGCATGACGGCCGGATGGACGGCGCCGTCGGCCGTGATCCAGTTGGCGACGAGATTGTACTCGTCGGATCGCCCGGCGCCGGTGATGCCTTCAAAATGCGTCGCAACAGCGCCGGGATGATCGTGGGTCTCGTAGGTACCCGCCGCCCTATCGTAGATATAGCCGTGCTCCGGGCCGAGCCCGCCACCCGGCAAAGCCATCGCATAGCCCCCGGCGATCTTGTCGCCATAGACGCCATAGGCGGTGGTGCTGGCGGCGCCGGGAATGTTGTTCGTCGTGTAGGTCCCGGCATCGATGTCGTAGACGAAGGCGTTGCCGGTCGCCAGACGGGTGTCATAGTCGCCAACGACCGTGTTGCCGAACGTGCTGTGCGCGACGGTATAGAGCGTATCCCCGCCGGGATAGGCGAGCGGCGTGATGCTGCCCTCCGCGCCGCCCGCGCCGTCATAGAGATAGCTGAGGTCGTAGGGCGCCGACGCTTCGGTCTGATAGGTGCCGACGACGCGCAGAACCCCGCCGGGGTGGCCGAAGCTCGGTCCATAGGGCGACGAGCCGATCGCGCCGGGAAAGTTGGCGCCATTGGGCGTCGCGAGGGGCATCGGCGACCAGGCGCCGCTCGCCAGATTGTAATAGAGCCCGCCGGTCTCCGTGGTGCCGGGTATGGTGTAATTGCCGACGATATTGTCGCCGCGGATGCCAGTGAGGAAGGTACCCTCCGGACCATAGTCGAGCGTCTGGAACTGGAATTCGGAAGCTGTTTCTGCGGCGGCCGGATACGCGACGGCGAGTGAACCTGCGGCTGCCGCGGCCAGCGCCGAAAGAACGCCTGTGGAACAGGAACCGCGCAGTGCCGACCCGATCGTCATGACGAATTCCTCGCGGGACGCCGAATCGACCCACAGGAATACTATCGGCCACCGACTTAGCCGGCGATGGAGGCAACGAACTATTTCATGCGGGTGGTCGGGCGGCCTTTGCTTGCGCTCGTTGCCGGCATGTTTGCCACCGTCTGAACCGGACTCGCCGCGCTCGCGGGTCGCTTCCAAGACCGCGAGAATTGCAACGCCGGGCTGTGACGGCTGTCATAGCCCGGCAGGCGCGCTTCGGCTTTCCTGCGCTGCATCAACCTCTTCGCTGATGCAGTGGTGCCAGGAGCCGGCCATGGACCTCCTCTACCGACCCGCTTATGTCGACGATGCGGCCGACCGCCTGACCGCCGCCGCCCTGATCGCCTCCGGCCAGCCGGTCGCGCATGCCTTCGGCAATATCTATGCGCTGTCGACGCGACCGGATGCCAAGAGCGTCGCCCGCGCCAATCTCATGAAGGGCCGGCCGGCCGGCCAGACCGGCAGCGCACTGACGACGCGGCGTCACATGGAGGGGCTGTTCGACTGGGACGTGGTCCCGCGCGTCTTCCCGAGCGCCTCGCTCATCGCGCTTTTCGACGAACTCCTCGATCTGGGGCCGATCGGCCTGCGCGGACCGGCAGCGGCCTCGATCCCAGCGCATCTCGCCGGAGAGGAGGATGGCCGGCGCACCGTGCAGTTCGTCTCCCCAGGCAGCCGCTGCCCTGCGAACGCGATGGTGTCGGCTGCGATCGGAATGCTCGAGAGGCCCTATCTCTCGGTGACCTCCGCCAACCGCTCGCATCATGCGACCGGCGCGGCCGAGGAGCCGGCGCATTTCGAAGCACTGCCGCTGGCGCTCGACTTCGCCGGGACGCGGCTACCGATCCTGCGCCACCGCGACGAGGCCGCGGCCCGCGCCGCCCATCCGCGTCATGCGCCGATCTCGACGACGATCCTCGCCTTCCACCGCTATTCAGGCCTCGGTCCGGACGGCTGTCCCGCCCTGACGCTGGAGCGGCACGGCTCGCTGGACATCGGCGATCTCGTGCCGATCCTCTCCCGGCACGGCTTCGCGCTGGCAATCGGCGCCAGGGCCGGCCGCCGGCTCGGCCAGCGCCCGCTCTTCTCGCTCGGCGCCGCCGCCTGAACGCGGCAGGACGCCGCTCGACGCGTCAGACGCCCTTGCGCGCGGCGGCGATCAGCGCCTTGGCATCGGCCGAGTCCCATTCGGCCGGACCGGAGACGACGCCGAGCGCGCAGCCCTTGCCGTCGATGAGCACCGTCGTCGGCAGGCCGACGGCCATCGCCTCGGTCTTCAGCGCCGAGAAGATCTTGGTGCTCGGATCGGCATAGAGCGGCAGCGCCTTGACGCCGATCTCGGTGAGGAAGGCCTTCGGCTTGCCCGGGTCCTGCGTGTCGATCGAGACCGGGACGACGGCGAAATCCGTTCCGCCCTCCGCCTCGGCGAGGCGATCGAGTGCCGGCATCTCCTTGCGGCAGGGCACGCACCACGTTGCCCAGAGGTTCAGGAGCACCGTCTTGCCGGCGAAATCGGCGAGCGTTGTGGCGCCGCCATCCGCGTTCTTGAAGGCGAGATGCGCGAGCGACACCGGACGGTCGGCGAGCTGGAAGGCGGCGACTTCGCCCTTCGCGAGGGGGGCAAGCGCGGCGGCCGCCTTGACGGCGCCGGCGCAATCGGAAACCGCCGTCGCGGCTTGGTTGCCACGCCCCCCTTCCCTCACGTATACGACCGCCACACCCGCGGCGATCCCGAGGATCGCCGCCAAGCCCAGCACCAGAGGAAGGCGCCTGCCGCCGCCTCTTGTCACCATGTCGGATCATCCTTCCCGAAGAGAGCGTTCATGAGCAATGCGATGTGGGGCGGCCGCTTCTCCGAAGGGCCCGCCGCGATCATGGAAGAGATCAACGCGTCGATCGATTTCGACCGGAAGCTCTACCGCCAGGACATCGCCGGCTCGAAGGCCCATGCGACGATGCTCGCACGCCAGGGTATCATCGGCGCGGACGATGCCGAAAAGATCGTCGAAGGTCTAGACACGATCCTGCGAGAGATCGAGGAGGGCCGCTTCACCTTCTCGCGCGCGCTCGAGGACATCCATCTCAATATCGAGTCTCGCCTCAAGGAGTTGATCGGCGATGCCGCCGGCCGCCTGCATACGGCCCGCTCGCGCAACGACCAGGTCGCGCTCGACTTCAAGCTCTATGTCCGCGACTGGCTGGACGGCGTCGATGCGGCTCTGGCCGCTCTGCAATCCGCCCTCGCCGACAAGGCCTTCGAACATGCCGGCCTCGCGATGCCGGGCTTCACGCATCTGCAGAGCGCGCAGCCGGTGACCTTCGGCCATCATCTCCTCGCCTATGTCGAGATGATCGCGCGCGACCGCGGTCGCTTCGCCGATGCCCGCGCCCGCCTCAACGAGAGCCCGCTCGGCGCCGCGGCCCTCGCCGGAACCTCGTTCCCGATCGATCGCGCCATGACCGCCAAGGCGCTCGGCTTCGACCGGCCGACGGCCAATTCGCTCGACAGCGTCTCCGATCGCGACTTCGCCATCGAGGCGCTGTCGGCGGCGAGCCTCTGCGCCATCCATCTCTCGCGCTTCGCCGAGGAGATCGTCATCTGGTCGTCGGCGCAGTTCCGCTTCATCCGTCTCAGCGACCGCTTCACGACCGGCTCCTCGATCATGCCGCAGAAGCGCAATCCCGACGCGGCCGAGCTGGTGCGCGCCAAGACCGGCCGCATCATCGGCGCCGAGACGGCGCTGAAGATCGTCATGAAGGGGTTGCCGCTCGCCTATCAGAAGGACATGCAGGAAGACAAGGAACAGGTCTTCGACGCCTTCGAGAGCCTCGAACTCGCCATCGCCGCCACGGACGGGATGGTGCGGGACATGGAGCCGGAGGCGGCTGTCATGAAGAAGGCCGCCGGCTCGGGCTTCTCGACCGCGACCGATCTCGCCGACTGGCTGGTCCGCACGCTCGGCATGCCCTTCCGCGAGGCGCATCACGTCACCGGCCGCATCGTGGCTCTGGCCGCCGAAGAGGGCGTCGAGCTGTCGCGCTTGCCGCTCTCGGCGCTGCAGGGCGTGCATGGCGCCATCGACGACCGCGTCTATTCCGTCTTGACCGTCGACAAATCGGTTCGCAGCCGCACCAGCTATGGCGGCACCTCGCCGAAGAATGTCCGCGCCCAGGCGAAACGATGGCAGCGCGCCCTCCAGCGCGAGGCCAAGGGGCGGGGCTGAGCGCTCCGCGGCGCTGGCGATTTTGTCAATCGACACCTCCGGACAAAAGACTACGATGCGCCGCCGTCCGTCAGACCTCGAGGATCCGCCTTGGCCATCGTGACCCGCCTTCTCCTCCTCACCGCCGCGCTCGCGCTTTCGGGCTGCGGCGTCAAGGGCGCGCTCGAGCCGCCGCCGAACGGGCTGCAGGCGAAAGAGGCCGCGGAAGCGCAGAAGAACGGCCAGAAGGTCAACACCGACGCACCGCTGGTCCCCGATCGCAAGCTCTGGATCGACCACCTGATCTGACCGGCGGCCCGTCTGGCCGAAGCTTCCGAGCCTTCACATGAACCATTTCGAATATCGCGACGGCGTCCTCTTCGCCGAGGACGTGCCTGTCGAGAGGATCGCGGCGGAGGTCGGCACGCCGTTCTACTGCTATTCGACCGCCACCCTCGTGCGTCACTACCGCGTCTTCCGCGATGCGCTGGCCGGGCTCGATACGCTCGTCTGCTACGCGATGAAGGCGAATTCCAACCAGGCGGTGCTGAGGACGCTGATCCGCGAGGGCGCCGGCATGGACGTCGTCTCGGAGGGCGAACTCCGCCGCGCGCTCGCCGCCGGCTGCGATCCGGCCAAGATCGTCTTTTCCGGCGTCGCCAAGACCGACCGCGAGATCGCCTTCGCGCTCGATGCCGGCATTCACGGCTTCAATGTCGAGAGCGAGCCGGAGCTCGTGCGCATTTCCGAGATCGCGGCCTCGAAGGGCGCCACCGCCCGCATCTCGATCCGCATCAATCCCGATGTCGACGCGAAGACGCATGCCAAGATCACGACCGGCAAGGCGGAGAACAAGTTCGGCATTCCCTGGCAGCGCGCCCGCGCCGTCTATGCCGAGGCCGCGCGACTGCCGGGCCTCCTCGTCTCCGGCGTCGACATGCATATCGGCAGCCAGATCACCGACATGGAGCCCTATGACGCCGCCTATGGGCTGCTCGCCGAGCTGGTGCTCCAGCTGCGCGAGGACGGCCATGCCATTGACCATGTCGATGGCGGCGGCGGGCTCGGCATTCCCTACCGCCTCGACGATCCGCCGCCGCCCGATCCGGCCGCCTTCGCGGCGATCGTCAGGAAGCGGCTCGGTAATCTCGGCGCCAGGATCCTGTTCGAGCCGGGGCGGATGATCGTCGGCAATGCCGGCATCCTCGTCGCCAGCGTCGTCTATGTGAAGGAAGGCTACTCCAAGACCTTCTTCATCGTCGATGCCGGCATGAACGATCTCATCCGGCCGACGCTCTACGAGGCGCATCACGACATCCAGCCGGTGCGCCTGCCGGCGGCGGATGCGCGGCGCGTCGTCGCCGATGTCGTCGGCGGCGTCTGCGAGACGGGCGACTATCTGGCGCTCGACCGCACCATGGCGGCGCCCGTCGCCGGCGACCGCATCGCCGTGATGACGGCCGGCGCCTATGGCGCGGTGCAGGGCTCGACCTACAACACGCGACCGCTGGCCGCCGAGGTGCTGGTCGATGGCGACCGCTACGCCGTGGTGCGCCCGCGCCAGAGCTTTGACGCGCTGATCGGCATGGACGCCGTGCCGGACTGGCTCGCCTGACAGCCCGAAACTGATTCTTCGGCGGGGCTGTCGGCTCGCCTCTTCCCCCATCGTCCTTGGCCTGACAGGCTGCGCTGCGGGAGAGGCGATGATGCGATCCTATCGATGGGTGATGGTCGGACTTGGCGCGGTGATGGGCTGCGTCGCGATCGGGGCGATGTTCTCGCTCGCGGTGTTCCTCGAGCCGATGGCGGCCGATACCGGCTGGTCGCATGCCGGCATCTCGACGGCGATGACGCTGAATTTCCTCGTGATGGGCTTCGCCGGCTTCGGCTGGGGCATGGCCAGCGACCGCTTCGGACCGCGCGTGGTCGTCATGATCGGCGCGGCGCTGCTCGGCCTCGCGCTCGTGCTGGCGAGCCAGGCGACCTCGCTCCTCGCCTTCCAGATCACCTTCGGCGTCCTGGTCGGCCTTTCGGCCAGCGCCTTCCTGGCGCCGATGATCGCGGCCGTCGCCGGCTGGTTCGACGCGCATCGCGGCCTCGCCATCTCGCTGGTCTCGGCGGGCATGGGCATGGCGCCGATGACGGTCGCGCCCTTCGCCCGATGGCTGATCACCGCCTATGACTGGCGCTTCGCGATGCTGGCGATCGGCATCGGCGCCTGGCTCATCACCATCCCTGCCGCGCTTCTGGTGCGCCGCCCGCCGGTGGCAGGCGCAGCGATGCCGGGCGAGGCCGCCGCGGAGACCGGCACGAGCGCCTCGGACGCTTTGCGTTCGCCGCAGTTCGTCGTGCTCGGCCTCACCTTCTTCGCCTGCTGCGCCGCCCATTCCGGGCCGATCTTCCATATGGTGAGCTATGCCACGCTCTGCGGCATCGCGCCGATGGCCGCCGTCGGGATCTACAGCATCGAAGGTCTCGCCGGGCTCGGCGGACGGGTGCTGTTCGGCGTCCTCGCCGACCGGATCGGCGTCAAGCCGGTGCTCGTCGCCGGCCTCCTCGTCCAGGCGATTGCGATCTTCGCCTACAGCCTCGCCCGCGATCTCGGCCAGTTCTATACGCTGGCCGTCGTCGCCGGCGCGGCCTATGGCGGCGTGATGCCGCTCTATGCGGTGCTGGCACGCGATTATTTCGGCCAGGCGCGGCTCGGCACCGTGCTCGGCGCCGCGACGCTGCTCTCCAGTCTCGGCATGGCGGCCGGCCCGCTCGTCGGCGGCTGGATCTATGATCGCTTCGCCGACTATGGCTGGCTCTTCATCGGCTCGGCGATCGTCGGCCTCGGCGCCGTCGCCGTGGCCCTCGCCTTCCCGAGGCCCGGCGCGCCGCGCCTCGGCATGACCGGAGCGCAGGGATGATCCCGACCGCGATCGAAGTCGTCACCCTCTTCGTCGAAGACATCGCGGCCGCCAAGGCCTTCTACGAGCGGGTGTTCGCGCCCGAGATCGTCTATGAGGACGACGTCTCGGCAGTGCTCGCCTTCTCCGGCGCCATGGTCAATCTCCTCGCCGTCTCGGAGGCGCCAACGCTCCTCGCGCCGCGCCCCGTAGCGGCGCCCGCGGCCGGCGCCGGCATGCTGCTCACCATCCGCATCGCGAACGTCGACGCGGCCGTGAAAGAGCTCGAAGCCGCCGGCGTCCCCCTCCTGAACGGCCCGATCGACCGCCCCTGGGGCCGCCGCACGGCCGCCTTCGCCGATCCGTCGGGGCATGTGTGGGAGATCGCTGAAGTGATCGCGTGACGCCTCCCGCCCTTCCCTTTCCGCTCGCGCCGCCCCATTTCCGCTGCTAGTCTCGCAGCGGGCGGGCTCGGAGGACGAAGGACGCGGATATGGCCGAGCCTGCCGTCGACAGGCCGAATGCGACCGGCGGCACGCCGCTGCCGGAGGATGGAGGCGCTGCCGCCGAGGCACTGGCCGCGGCTCGGATCGAGGCGGCGCTGCGCCGCGCGCGTCTGGCGCTCTTCTGGGAGGCGCTCTGGCCACGCCTCGTGCCGCTGCTCTCTCTCGGTGCGCTGTTCCTCGTCGCCTCCTGGCTCGGCCTCTTCCCGACACTCCCGGATTTCCTGCGTTTCGCCCTCGTCGCCCTGTTCGGCGTCTCAGCGCTGCTGCTGCTCGTTCCGCTGCTGCGCATCCGCTGGCCGGATCGGGCCGCCGCCATGGACCGCCTCGTCAGGGAGAGCGGCACACCGCACCGGCCGGCCGCCGCGTTTTCGGACCGCCTCGCCGCGCCGAGCGACGACCCGCTGACGCTGGCGCTGTGGCAGGCGCATCGCGAAAGGCTGCTGGCCGGGCTCGGGCGGCTCAAAGTGGGCTGGCCGTCGCCGGGCATGGCGGCGCGCGACCCGCATGCGCTGCGCTATCTCGTGCCGCTGCTGCTCGTCGTCGCCTGGATGGCGGCCTCGGGCGATCGCGGGCCGCGCATCGCCGACGCCTTCCGGCCGGGAGTCATCCCGGTCGAGGCCGCGCCGCGCATCGACGCCTGGGTGACGCCGCCGGCCTATACCGGGCGCCCGCCGATCTTTCTGACGGGCGACGCCGCGCGCGCCGCGTCCGGCGAAGGCCGCGTGAGCGTGCCGGAGGGCTCGATCGTCACCATCCGCATGCCCGAGGACGGCACCATGGCCGTCGAGGCCGCGACCGCCGACGGCAAGCCGATCCCCCTCGAAATCGCCCGGCAGCCGGTCAAGGGCGCGGCGGCGACGCCGGACGGCCCCGCGCAGGGCGAGCGCCGCTTCGCGCTCGCGACCTCCGCCGCGGTCGAGATCGCGCGCAGCGGCCGCTCGCTGGCGCGCTGGACCTTCGACGTCACGCCGGACAATCCGCCGACGATCGAATTGACGCGCGAGCCGGGCGCGACCGCCTCCGGCGCGCTCTCCCTCGCCTATACGGTCAAGGACGACTATGGCGTCGTCTCCGCCAAGGCCGAGATCGCCAGCGCCGAGCCGCAGCCGGACCGTGACGCGGCGCGGCCGCTGGTCGCCGCACCGGAGCTGCCGCTCGCTTTGCCGCGCCTCCGCATGCGCGAAGGGAATGGCGAGACGATCCGCGACCTCTCCTCCCATCCCTGGGCCGGCGCGAAGGTGACGATGGTTCTTGTCGCCACCGACGAGGTCGGCCAGACCGGGCGCAGCAAGCCGGTCACTTTCGTTCTGCCGGCGCGCAGCTTCTCCAATCCGATCGCCCGCGCCGTCGTCGAGCAGCGGCGCATGCTGGCGCTCGACGCCGGCAAGGCCTCGCATGTCGCCGACATGATCGACGCGATCACCATCGATCCCGCGAAATACGAGAACAGCGGCGCCTATCTGTCGCTGCGTGCCGCCTATCACCGCCTGACCGGCGCCCGCAGCGACGAGGACCTCGTCTCGGTCGTCGATTTCCTCTGGGAGATCGCGCTCGGCCTCGAGGATGGCGACATGTCGCTGGCGGCCGAGGACCTCCGCGCCGCGCAGGAGCGGCTGCGCCAGGCGATCGAGAACAACGCTTCCGACGCAGAGCTCGAAAAGGCGATGCAGGAGCTCCGGGAGGCGATGAACCGCTATCTCGAGGCGCTCTCGCGTTCCGCCCAGCAGAACCCACAGGAGAACCGGCAACAGCAGGCCGACCGCAACACGCGGACGCTGACGCAGCAGGACCTCCAGAAGATGATGGATCAGATCGAGAATCTGGCCCGCAGCGGGTCGCGCGAAGCGGCGCAACAGATGCTCTCCGAACTGCAGCAGATGATGGAGAACCTCCAGGCGGGTCAGCCGCGGCAGGCGCAGCGGGGCGAGGGCGACCCGATGAACCAGGCGCTCGACAAGCTCGGCGACATGATCCGCCGCCAGCAGGAGCTGATGGACAAGACCTTCAAGCTCGATCCCGACACCGACGGCAGCGGTGCGACGGCGCCGGAGATGACGCCCGAGGAGCGGCAGCAGGCGCTCGACCAGCTCCGCCAGGGTCAGCAGGACCTCGCCGACGCGCTGGAGCAATTGCAGAAGGAGATGCAGCAGCAGGGCATGCAGCCGGACGGCAAGCTCGGCCAGGCGGGCCGCTCGATGGAAGGCGCCGCGCGGCAGCTCGGAGAAGGCCAGCCCGGCGGCGCGGTCGGCCAGCAGGGCGAGGCGCTGCAGGCTCTGCGCGAGGGCGCCCGTGGCATGGCCGAGCGCATGGCGCGCGAAAACGGCACCGGCACGCGCCAGGGCGCCAACGGCACCATGCCCGGCCAGGACCCGCTCGGCCGCGAGCGCGAGCAGAACGGCCGCGGCACCGATCTCGGCTCGTCGGTCAAGGTTCCCGACGCGATCGACGCCCAGCGGGCGCGCGAGATCCTCGATGCGATCCGCCGCCGCCTCGGCGACGCCGCCCGCCCGCTGCTCGAGCGCGACTAGCTGGAACGGCTGCTGCAGCCCTATGAGGCGGGCACGCGATCCCGGCCGGCGGCCAGCGCGCCGCCGACGGCGGTGCGGATCTCGGACAGCGAGAACGGCTTCGGCACCACGTCATGCACGATGCGGTCGAGACCGTCGGCGCGCTCGCGCTGGTCGGCGAAGCCGGTCATGAGCAGGATGGTGAGAGCGGGGAATTCCGGCGCCGCCTCCATGGCGAGCGCGATGCCGTCCATCATCGGCATGCGAATGTCGCTCAGAAGCAGATCGAAGGCGCCGCCGACCGCGCGCAGCCGGTCGAGCGCGTCGGCGCCGTCCTCGGCGGTATCGATCTGATGCCCGTCGAGCGTCAGCGCCCGCGCGACGAAGGCGCGGACCGAATCGTCGTCTTCCGTGACCAGGATGCGCGCCATGCGCCTCTACTCCTCGACAACACCGACAAAAGGCAGTTCCCGGAAGGCATGCGCCGCGTCCATGCCATAGCCGACGACGAAGAGATCCGGGCAGACGAAGCCGACATGCTCGGCCTCGATGGCGACGGCGCGCTTGCCGGGCTTTTCCAAGAGCACCGCGATGCCGACGCGGCGGGCGCCGCGCTCCTGCATCAGCGAGCGCGCGAAGGACAGCGTGCGGCCGGATTCGAGGATGTCGTCGATGAGCAGCACGTCGCGGCCGGCGACGTCGCTCTCGATATCCTTGACGACGCGGACCGCGCCGCTCGACTCCGTCCCTGCGCCGTAGCTCGACAGCGAGATGAACTCGACCTCGGGCGCGAGGCCTGAATCGTGCAGCGCACGGATGAGGTCGGCGGCGAAGACGAAGCTGCCCTTCAGGATCGAGATGACGAGCAGGTTGTCGTAGCCGCTCGCGGCGATCTCGGCCGCCAGCTCGGCATTGCGGGCCTTGATGGCCGCCTCGTCATAGAGAACCTTAATCGAACGTCCGCGCACCACGGGCATCGGGTCATCCCTTCGTCCCGGGCGAGGCGAAGCTCACCGAGACCTTCCTGGCTTGATCGGGCGGCGAAGCGAGCCGCGTACGGAATTTCTGGCTTTCGCCGGGGGCGAGCCGGGTGAGGCTCGGCTCGGCCTGCCAGCCGCCGACGCGTTCGCCGGCGGCATCGAGAAGCGTCAGCCGCAGGGAGGGCACGTCGACCTGCCGGCTGGCGACATTGACGATCGTGCCTTCAACGACGAGGCCGGGAGCGCCGCCCTCGACATCGCGCGATGGATAGACATCGACGAGATCGAGGCCGAGGACATTCACCGGCATGCCGATGGCGGCATAGAGACGGGCAAGGCCCGGCGCGGCACTGACGAGCGCGGTCCGGCCGAAAAACGCGACGGCGACCACCACGACGAGGAGGGCGAGCGACAGCAGCGTCGGAACGGCCGAACGCCGCTTCCCTGCCTTCTCTCGCACCATGCCGCGTGCCGACACCCGAGCTTTCCCCCGATCCTTGCGGCGGTTCTCCGCCGTCACACCCATCATCGACCCGAATCGCTAAGGACAGCCTAGCGGACGCGCCGCGCCGCCGTGTCTTCGCCTTGATCGGGTGCGATTTCCCGTTCCATCACATCTTTCATTCCCATGACTGATGGGACGTTCGCAAATCGTTAACGCTGATATCCTCAAGGTCGGACGCGATGGCGGCAGCCGCGCGGGCGGCGGGGCGCCGGCTCCGGCGCGCGACGAGCCCCGCATGCGGGTGCAAGCAGGGACTGAGCATTGATCCGCTTCGAGAATGTCGGCCTCAGATATGGAATGGGTGCGGAAGTGCTGCGCGACCTCTCCTTCGAGATCGCGCCGCGCTCCTTCCAGTTCCTGACCGGCCCGTCCGGCGCCGGCAAGTCGACGCTGCTGCGCCTGCTCTTCATGTCGCTGAAGCCGACGCGCGGGCTGATCCAGATCTTCGACCGCGATGTCGCGACGCTGCCGCGGACGGAACTGCCGGCGCTGCGCCGCCGCATCGGCGTCGTGTTCCAGGATTTCCGACTCCTCGATCACCTCACGACCTTCGAGAATGTCGCGCTGCCGCTGCGCGTGCTCGGCCGCGACGAGGCGAGCTACCGCGCCGACGTGATCGAGCTTCTGAAATGGGTCGGCCTCGGCGACCGCGTCCAGGCGCTGCCGCCGATCCTCTCCGGCGGCGAGAAGCAGCGCGCGGCGATCGCCCGCGCGCTGATCGGCCAGCCGGAGATCCTGCTCGCCGACGAGCCGACCGGCAATGTCGATCCGCCGCTGGCGAAGAGGCTGCTGCGCCTCTTCATCGAACTGAACAAGCTCGGCACGTCCGTCGTGATCGCCACCCACGACATCGGCCTCATGAACCAGTTCGACGCGCGTCGGCTGGTGCTGCACGAAGGACGGCTGTCGATCTATGAGTGAGCGAAACGCCCTCCGCGCGCCCGTGATGGGCGGCCGTCGCGCCACGAGCCGCTCCAAAGTGCCGCCGGGGCCCATCGTGCCTGCCGGATCGATCGCCGGCCGCTCGCTGATGATCGTCGTCGCCATCATGAGCTTCCTCGCCTGCCTGACCCTCGGCGCGGTGACGCTGGTGCGCGACGCCTCGCTCGACTGGCAGTCGGACATCGTGCGCGAGATCACGGTGCAGGTCCGCCCCGTCGACGGCATCGACACCGAGGCCGAGGCGGCCAAGGCGGTCGCCATCGCGACCGCGACGCCGGGCGTCGCCGGCGCGCGCCAGCTCTCGACCTGGGAAAACGCGCAGCTGCTCGAGCCCTGGCTCGGCAGCGGCCTCGACATGAGCGACCTGCCGATCCCGCGTCTCATCGTGGTCGAGCTTGCCAATCCGGACACCGTCGATCTCGCGGCGCTCTCCGACCGGCTCGGCAAGGAGGTGAAAGGCGCGAGCCTCGACGATCACCGCAGCTGGACCGACCGGCTGAAGGCGATGGCCAACGCCACCGTCATCATCGGCTTCTCGATCCTCGCGCTCGTCTTCGTCGCGACGGTGCTCTCCGTCGTCTTCGCGACGCGCGGCGCCATGGCGTCCAACCGCGACATCGTCTCGGTGCTGCACTATGTCGGCGCCGAGGCCGGGTTCATCGCCCGCGAGTTCCAGCGTCATTTCCTTATTCTCGGCCTCAAAGGCGGTCTCTGGGGCGCGGCGGGGGCGACGCTTCTCTTCCTGATCCTGTCCTTCCTGTTCGGCCGTTCGATCGCGACGCCCGAAGGCGACCAGGTCTCGGCGCTGTTCGGCCGCTTCGCCATCGGCCCGACCGGCTATTTCGGCGCGCTCGGCATCGCCATCCTCATCGCGCTGATGACGGCGATCACCTCGCGCCTCACCGTCTTCCGTCACCTGGCGAGCATCGAATGACGGACTTCGCGCATTGGATGCTTTGCCGGGACCGTTCCGCACGCCTGGCCGAACCCTTGGGGAACGGCGAAGTTCTGCTAGAATCGCGCGACTCATGACCGACGCCTTGCGCCCTCCCATGGATCTCGGGCGCCGCCGATCCGCCAAGGATCAGGCGGCCGGGCCGGTGTCGCGGCATGCGGCGAGACAGCGGGCGCCGCTCTTCTCCGGCCGCTTCTTCGTCTTCGCGCTCGTCTTCCTCGCCGCGCTCACGCTGTTCGATTTCGTCCGCTTCTCCGACGGCGTCGCCCGACTCGCCCCGCCCACGGGCATCAGGGCCGAAGGCATCGTGGCGCTCACCGGCGGCGCGGCGCGGATCGACGGGGCACTGGCGCTGCTCGCCGACGGACGCGGCGAGCGACTGCTGATTTCCGGCGTGAACCCCGCCGTCGGCCGCCGCGAGATCGCCAGGAGGACCGCCGGCGACCAGACGCGCATCTTCGAGGGCGATGTCGATCTCGGCCATGCGGCGCGCGACACGATCGGCAATGCCGGCGAAGCGCGCGACTGGGCGATGAAGAACGGCTTCCGCTCGCTCATCATCGTGACGAGCGACTATCACATGCCGCGCAGCATGATCGAACTCGCCGGCGCGATGCCCGATATCGCGCTGATCCCCTATCCGGTCTCGAACCCGCAGCTCGACATGGCGCGCTGGTGGCGGCACACAGCCTCTCTCAAGCTTCTCATGGCCGAATACGTGAAGTATACGCTGGCGCGGGCGCGGCTTGCCGTCGAGTCGCCGTGGGGAACGACACCTGCGGCGACGCCGGTGAGGTCGGCCGCGGCCAAGGCGGAGGCCGACGCCCGCTGACGCCGTCCCACCGACGCCGGAGCAGGCCGTCCGAATGCTGATCATCCGTTCGTTCCTGTTCCAGGTCGCGTTCTACGCGATCATGGCCGTCATCCTGGCGGTCACCCTCCCCTTCTATTTCTTCCTGCCGCACCGGGCTGCGATCGCTGTCGTCAAGTTCTGGACTGGCGCCAGCATGTGGGCGCTCCGCGTCGTCGCGGGCACGCGGATCGAGATCCGCGGCCTCGACCGCCTGCCGCATGGCGCCGCGCTGATCGCGCCGAAGCACCAGTCGGCCTTCGAGACCATGGCGCTGTTCCCGCTGCTCGACGACCCGACCTTCGTCATGAAGCGGCAATTGATGATGATCCCGCTGTTCGGCTGGTACACCTGGAAGGCCGGCATGATAGCGGTCGACCGCGCCGGCGGCTCCAAGGCGCTCCGGAAGCTCGCCGCCGACAGCCGCGAGGCCGCAGCCGCCGGGCGCCAGATCATCCTCTTCCCCGAGGGCACGCGCCGGCCGGTCGGGGCGCCGCCGGACTACAAGTTCGGCATCATCCATCTCTATCGCGAATTGAAGGTGCCGGTCGTCCCGATCGCCCTCAATGCCGGGCTCTACTGGCCGCGACGCAGCTTCCTGCGCTATCCCGGCACGATCATCGTCGAGGTGCTGGAGCCGATCCCGCCCGGGCTCGATTCGAAGACCTTCCTCGCCCGCCTGATCGCCACGATCGAGCCGGCGACCGACCGTCTCGTCGAAGAGGCCCTGGCCGCGCCGAACCCGCCGCCGATGCCCGCCCCCGCCGCCGGGCACGGGGCCTGATACAGGTGCCGATCCGCTCAGGCGCTGCGGCCGCGCTCGCCCGAGAGTTCGCCCGCCAGCCAGACGAGCAACTGGTCGTTGATGCCGACGCTCGTGAGGTGTTCGGCCGTCGCCAGCACATAGTCGCGATTGTGGCCCGAGACGCCGGCGCTCTCGCGCACCAGCTCGAGCACCGCGTCGCGCCCGAGCTTGCCGGCATATTGCGGATGGCTGCGGTCGACGACATAGGTCACCGCTCGCACCTCGGCGCCGCTGCGAAGACGCACCGGCCGCATCACCTCGCGATAGACATTGGTGACGAGCTCGCGCTCGCGCAGATAGGACATCACGCCGTCGCGTTCTGCGTCGAGGATGCGAAAGGCAACGCCGCGGCACGAGCCGCCTTTGTCGAGCCCCAATACGAGGCCAGGCTTCTCGCGCGTGCCCCGATGGACGAAGGACAGGACACAGAGCGCCCGATGCTCGCCATGAAGACGCGCCGGAACGGCTTCGGCATAGCTGAAGCCTGGCCGCCACATCAGCGAGCCGTAGCCAAACACCCAGAGATCGGACATCGGTGCGAATTCCGCGAAAGGCGCCTCCCGCCTAGCAGCGGAGCCACCGGACTGCAACCAGGAGCCCGCCCGTGACCGACACGCACCAGACCAGCCCGAGCGGCGCCCCACCGGCTGCCCGCCCGCGTGGACGCCGCCGCTTCCGCATCGTCATCGGCATCGTCGTCGCGCTGGCGCTGATCTGGACCGCCGGCTGGTTCGGCCTCAGCCACTATCTCGGCGGCAAGATCGACGCGCTGGAAGCGCGCGCGGCAGCCGAGGGCGCCACGCTCTCCTGCGGCGGGCGCTCGATCGGCGGCTTCCCGTTCCGCATCGACGTGACCTGCATGCCCGTCGCGGCGGCCTGCCCCGCCGAGGAGGTCTCGGTCGACCTCGCCGGCTTCGAGGCGCTCGGCCTCGTCTACAATCCCGGCCACGCGCTGTTCGCGGCCAAGGGTCCGATGACGGTGAAGGGACCGGGCGGCGCCAGCCTCGACGCCAACTGGACCGCGCTGCAATCGAGCCTCCGGCTCGGCTTCTCGGGCCTCAAGCGCTATTCGCTGGTCGTCGACGGGCTCGACGCGCGCATCGCCGCTCCTTCGCGCATGGCCGGCGCCGTGCCGCTCAGCGCCGAGCATGCCGAATTCCATCTGATGCCGGAAGGCGGCGGGCTGATGGATGTGGCGCTCAGCGTCACCCGTCTCACCGCGGCGCCGCCCGGCCGTCCTTCGCTGCCCGCCATCGATGCCGATATCGCCGCTGCCGTGCCCGAGGCCCTCGCGCGGGCACGGAACGGCGAGCAGGCCGCCGCGGCCTGGGTCGCTTCCGGCCAGCCAATCCGCATCGACCGCCTGCTCACCACGATCGGCGGCGCCTCCGCGGACATCACAGGCACGCTGACGCCCGGCGCTGACGGCCTGCTCAACGGCAAGCTCACCGTCCGGCTCGACCAGATCGAGAACCTGCCAGAGGTTATCGACAGCCTGAAGCCCGGCAGCGGCGACAAGGCGCGGCAGATGATCGGGCTCGTTTCGGCGCTGCTGCGGCCGGTCACCGTGGATGGCCGCACCTGGCGCGAGGCGAGCGTCACTATCGCCTCCGGCCGCGCCTCGATGGGCTTCATCCCGCTCGGAACGCTGCCGCGCATCGGCCCGGCGCCGCTCGAACCCGTCGCCCCGCCGTCGGCCGGGACCCTGCCCGGACCGGTGGCCAGCGCCGAGCCGACCGGACCCGCCGCCGCCATCGCGCCCGGCGGCGAAACCGCCGGCCGTTCGCTCGACCAGATGGCGGCGCCTGCGCCTGCGATCGAGACACCGGCGATGGAGGCCCCGGCGCTGGTGGCGCTGAAGCGCTGCGCCGTCTCCTCGTGATCCGGAGAGCCTGAGCCTTGCTCAGCCCTTGAACGGGACGAGCGGCAGGCCCCTGGCGCCGGTGCCGTGGATGGCGAACAGTCCGCCGGGGTTCTTCTGGCCGGCGAGGATATCGGCGGAACGGCGGAGCGTCGCGCTCGTGACATAGAGCGTGTCGAGGGCCTCGCCGCCAAACTCGCAGCAGGTCGGCAGATCGACCGGCAGATCGATGGTCAGCATCAGGCGGCCGTCGGGGTCGTAGCGCATGACCTTGCCCTTGAAGGGAACGGTCAGCCAGTAGCAGCCCTCCGTGTCGACGGTGGAGCCGTCGACGATGCCGTCCATGAAGGAGAGATCGACGAAGTCGCGCCGGTTGTCCGCTTCACCGGTCACCGGATCGAAATCGAAGGCCCAGACGATCGGCGTGTGGCTGTCGGTATAATACATCGTGCGGCTGTCGGGGCTCCAGGCGAGCCCGTTCGAGCAGCCGACGCCCTCGACGACCTTGTGGCAGGAAAGGTCGGTGTCGAGGCGGTAGAGCGAGGCGATCGGGCGCATCGGCTTGCCCGCCGCCTCGAACATCGAGCCGGACCAGAAGCGTCCCTGCCGATCGGTCTTGCCGTCATTGAAGCGGGTGTCGGCGATGCCGCTCTCAGGATCGACGATCGGGGTCAGTTGCCCGTTGGCCGGATCGAGGAAGTGGAAGCCGGTCTCCAGCGTGATGACCAGCCCGCCGGCCTCGCGCGACGCGACGCAGCCCGGATATTCCGGAAGCGCGACCGTATCGTCCAGACCCGTCGCGGGATCGAAGCAGTGGAGGGTCTTGCCATAGATGTCGATCCACCACAGCACCTGCTCGTCGACATCCCAATAGGTGCTCTCGCCGAGCAGCGCTCCGGCATCGACGACGCATTCGATCTCGATCATGGAACCCCCGTCCGTCAGGAAGCAGCGCCGTCGCCGCGACGCGGGCGGCGGAAGCTGCCGAGAAAGGCGGCGAGCGACTCGCTGCCGAGCGAGACGGTCACCAGGATCACGACGCCATAGACGACGAGCAGGGCGCCGTTGGAAAGATTGAGCGCCGGCAAGAGGCCCGTCAGGATGGTCAGCACCAGGGCACCCGCGATGGTGCCGATATAGTTGCCGCTGCCGCCGAGGATCGAGGCGCCGCCGATGGCCACCGCCGCGATCGAGGTGAAGAGATAGGGGTCGCCCATGCCGAGATAGGCCTGCGCGGTGTAGCCGGTGAGCAGCATGCCGGCCAGCGCCGCGGCGAAGCCGGACAGCGTATAGGCGGCGACGGTGGTGGCGAGCGTCGGCACGCCGGAGAAGGTCGCGACCGCCGCGCTGGAGCCGACGGCATAGAGGTAGCGGCCGAAGGCGCTCCGCGACAGGAGCAGCGTCGCCACGACGGCGATCACGATCCAGAGGATCAGGATGACGGGGAAGCCGGCGATGCGGCCGACGGCGAGGAACTGGATCGCCGGCGGCGCCGTCGCGGTCGGCGCCCCGCCCGTGAAGACGAGGATGCCGCCCTGCAGGATGACGTTGACGGCGAGCGTCATGATGATCGGCGGCACGCCGAACAGCGCCACGCCAAACCCGTTGATCGCGCCGACCAGCGCGCCGGCGACGAGCAGCAGCGGCACGATGTAGAGGAGCGGCCCGTTCTGGCCGGCAGCGGCGAGCGTCATCAGCACGGCCGCCGCGTTGAGCACCCAGGGCACCGAGAGATCGATGCCGCCGCCGATGATGACGAAGGTTTGCCCGAGTGCGACGATGCCGATGAAGGCGGCGAGCACCACGGTGCTCCTCAAATGCGCCGCCGAGAGGAAGCCCGGCGCAACGACGCTCGTGAGGAGCAGCAGGAGCAGCATGCCGAGATATGCGAGCAGGATGGCGCGGTGGCGGCGGAGATTGATCATGTGAGGCTCCGCCGCGCCGAGCGTTCGGCGATCGAGCTGGCGAGGACGGCAATGAGCAGGATGACGCCTGAGACGATCGGCTGCCAGTAGCTGGAGATCGACAGCACGAAGACGAGATTGCCGATGATGGTCAGGATATAGGCGCCGATGATCGTGCCGATCAGCCCGCCGCGGCCACCGAACAGGCTGATGCCGCCGATCACCGCCGCCGCCACCGAGGGCAGGATGTAGTCCTTGCCGATGGTGGGCGAGCCGGCGCCGGTCTGCGTGGTGAGATAGAGCGCCGCCAGCGCCGCGAAGAGGCCCGAAAGGGCGTAGGTCGCGATGTTGATGCCGAGCGGTGAGACGCCGGACAGGAAGGCCGAGCGCTCGTTGGAGCCGGTGGCGCGGATGGAGATGCCGAGCCGGGTGCGGCGGAACCAGAGCCAGAAGAGGACGAGCACAGCCAGCAGCCAGACCGCGCTCGACAGGCCGAGCCAACTGCCCGAGCCGAAGGCCATCCAGAAGGACGGCAGCCCGCCGCCGTCGATCGGCAGGATGATGAGCGCCGTGCCGGAGAGGATCGACCAGGTCGCGAGCGTCACCAGGAAGGGCTGCAGCCGCAGCGCCGTGATGAGGACGCCGTTGACGACCCCGACCAGCGCGCCGATGGCGAGGATGATCACCGTCCACAGCGCGACATGCGCCGGATCGTCGCGAAACTGCGTCGCCGCCAAGACAGTCCCGAGGCTAATCGTGCCGCCGATCGAGAGATCGATGCCGCCGCGCAGCAGGACGATGGTCTGCCCCGTCGCCGCCAACACCAGCGTCAGCGCCGCCGCCGTGTCGAGATTGAGCTCGTCCAGCGTGAACACGCCCTCGCGGAGGCTGGCATAGATCGCGACGAGCAGGACGAGCATGGCGACCGGGATCAGGATCGGCGCCCGGTCGGTGAGCGCCGCCTTCAGCGAGGGAGAGAGACCCGGCATGGCGCGCCTTTCGCTTCTGTCGGCGGCGAGCATCGTCATGCGGCGGCCCTCTCGATCATGGCGGCGCGCAGGATGCCGTGCTCGGAATTGTCGTCGCCCTCGAGCACCGCGGCAAGGCGGCCGTTGCGCAACACGGCCACGCGATCGGCGACATGGACCAGTTCGGCGAGATCGCTCGAATAGAAGAGGATGGCATAGCCCTCGGCGGCGAGACGGCGCATCAGCGTGAAGATCTCGCCCTTGGTGCCGACATCGATGCCGCGCGTCGGGTCGTAGAGCAGCAGGATGCGCGCCTCCGTCAGCAGCATCTTGCCGAAGATGACTTTCTGCTGGTTGCCGCCCGAGAGCGTTCCGGCCGGCTGCTCGGCCGAATCCGCCTTGATGCGCAGCGCGCGGATCATTTCCTCGACCAGCGCCTGCTCGCGTGTCGGATCGGTGAGGCCGAAGCGGGTGAAGCGGCGCACGACCGAAAGCGTCAGGTTCTCGCGGATGCTCTTCGCCAGCATCAGGCCATGGCTGCGGCGATCCTCGGGGACGAGCGCCAGCCCGTCGCGGCCCGAGAGCGCCGCGCGCGGCGAACGAATATCGCGCGGCTGGCCCCAGAGCGTGACCGAGCCTTCGGCACGGCCGAGACCGAACAGCGCCTGGAAGAGCTCGCGCTGGCCATGGCCCTGCAGACCGGCGACGCCGAGCACCTCGCCCTCCTTCAGATCGAGATCGATGCCGGAGAGCTTCGAGCCGGCGCCAAAACCCCTGAGACCGAGCGCAACGCGATCCGTCGCCGTCGCAATGCGCGGCGGATAGAGCCGGTCCATGCGCCGACCGAGCATGTCGGCGATAATCGTTTCGTCGTCGACCGCATGCGTGTCATAGGCGGCGACGGTCTCGCCATTGCGGAACACGGTGATGCGGTCGGCGATCGCCCGGACCTCGCCGAGCCGGTGCGAGATATAGATGACGAGCGTGCCGGCGGCGGCGACGCTCCGCGCGAGGCCAAGCAGCCATTCCGTCTCGGCCGGCGGCAGCGCCGAGGTCGCCTCGTCGAGGATTAAAACGCGGGGATTGCGCGACAGCGCCTTGCCGATCTCGACCACCTGCCGCTCGGCGAGCGTCAGGCGGCGGACCTCGCGATCCGGCCGGATGTCGGGAAAGCGGTAGCGCGCGAAGAGTTCCTCCGTTGCGGTGTTCAGCGTCGCCGCCCGCACGGTGCCGAGCGGCGAGAGCGGCTCGTGGCGGAACCAGACATTCTCGGCGACGGTGAGGTCGGGGATCAGCGAGAGTTCCTGGAACACCGCGGCGACGCCGGCGGCCTGCGCCGCTTCGGGGTTCTTCGGCCGATAGGCCTCGCCACCGAGCGTGATGGTGCCCGTATCGGCCCGCACCGCGCCGGCCAGGATCTGGATGAAGGTGCTCTTGCCGGCGCCGTTCTCGCCGAGCAGAGCATGGACCTCGCCGGCCCGCGCCGAAAGATCGGCCCGGCCGAGCGCAACGATGCCGCCATAGCGCTTGACGACCGCGGTCGCCTTCAGGAAATCGGTCATGAATCCGCCGGCCAAGGGCGCCGCGAGGCGGCGCGTCGTTGCGAAGGGACGCCGCCCGGCCCGCTTGCGGATACCGGGCGGCGCGATCGCTGAAGGCGGCTCAGCTGCCGGCCGCTTCCTCGGCCGTGATCTCGACCCAGTCGGGCGTGATCGGCAGCGTCAGGCCCGGCGGGCGATCCGGCCAGGCATTCTTGCCGATCTCGATCTTCTGGATGACGGCGTCGGGATAGAGCGTCGACTTCCATTCGCCACCATTGGTGGCGAGGAAATCGCCATTGACGAGGATGTGGCGGTCGGCCGGCTTCGGCTTCCCGTCGAGGATGTCGACCGCGAGCTTGATCGCCTCGGAAGAGAGATAGGCCGGGTTGGAGCCGAGGATGCAGGCCGCCCCTTCTGTCTGCGCGCAGGTCGTCGCCGCGACATTGTAGGAGAAGGCGGTGACCGGCACGATCTTGCGGCCGGCATCCTGCAGCGCCTTGATCGCGCCGCTGCCATAGCCCTGGGTCAGGATGCCGTCGACTTCCGGATGGGCGGCGAGCAGCGAGGCGACGCCGGCCTGCTCCGGCCCGAGCGCATATTCGCCGTTGTAATTGCCGATCACCTCGATGCCCGGATATTTCGCCAGAACGTCGAGATAGCCCTTCTCGAGCTGCGCCGAGATCGGCGCGCCGGCGAGGCCGCGGTCGACGAAGACCTTGCCCTTGCCGTTCAGCGACGCCGCCATCCATTCCGCGAGCACGGCCGGAATGCGCGTCCAGTCGGATTCGAGCGCATAGGCGCAGGGCTCGCTCACCACCTGGTCGAAGGAGACGACGACGATGCCGGCGTCGCAGGCCTTCTTGATGGTCGGGTTCAGCGCCTCGGCCGAGGCCGCGTCGATCAGGATCGCATCGGGCTTGGAGCGGATGATGTTGTTCAGCGAGTTGATCTGCGCCTGGACCGTGCCTTCGACATTCTCGATCTTGAGATCGACGCGTCCGGCGAGCGGCCCCTTCTTCACCGAGACCTCGGCGACCCGCTCCATCTGCTGGCGCCAGTCATTGCCGACAAAGTTGTTCGACAGATAGATCTTGTAAGGCTTGCCCTCGGCCATGGCAGGCGGGGCGGCGGCGAGCGCCGCCGTCGCAGCCGCCAGGGCGACAAGCGTGGCTTTCAGTTTCACGGCGTTCCTCCCTCGAGAGCGTTCCTCTGCGATGCGGGCGCTTCTTGTGGGCGCCTCGCATGATAACGGTACCATCATTGCCGTGGCGTGCAAGCCCGGCTCGGTCGGCGGCGGCTTTTGCCGTCATCCGCGCGACAAGATGATGCTATTATAATCTTATGAGACTGTCCAGCGACGCCCTAGACGAGGTCGTTCGGCGCGTCATAGGAGAGGCTGAACAGGTCGGCGCGGTTGCGGTTGATGGTGAGCTCGACCGGATCGCCCGCCTCGGAGAGATAGAGCATCTCGATGACAAGGATCGGACCGCCGACGACATAGTCGAGCGCCTTGGCGAGGCTCTCGTCGGCAACGTCGGCGCGGACCGTGATTCGCGCGCCGGAGAGCTTGATGCCGAGATGGCGCTGCACCGAGCGGAACACGACGACATCGTCGAAATCGGAGCGCTTCATGCGCGCGCCGATCTCCGGCGGGAAATAGAAGGTCGTGAGGCCGGTCGGGACATTCTCCATGAAGAGCGTCGCGCGCAGGCAGTGAACCGCCTCGTCGGAATCGAGGCCGAGGGCGGCGCTGGCCGCCGCCGACCGCTCCTTGCGATAGCTGTGGATGTCGAGCCGCCGGTCGCGCGTCGAGGCGGCGATCTCGGCGAAGCTCTGGAAGCCGAAGCTGCGCTTGCGGCCCTCCTGCGGCGCGGCCACCACCGCCGGCTTCGCGGCCCGCTTCTTGATGAGCCCCTCGTTTTCGAGGTCGCGCAGCGCCTGGCGGACGGTGATGAGGCTGATGCCGAAGCGCTCGGCGAGATCGGCCTCGCGCGGCAGCGACTGGCCGGAACCAAGCGTGCCCTCGGCGATCGGCGCCCGCAGGATGGCGGCGAGCTGCCGGTAGAGCGGCCCGTCGTCGCGCGACAGCGCCCGCGGCGGGAAGAGTTCCAGCACCGCC
The DNA here is from genome assembly GCA_963966455.1 of Kaistia sp. GTDB lineage: Bacteria > Pseudomonadota > Alphaproteobacteria > Rhizobiales > Kaistiaceae > Kaistia > Kaistia cartagenensis. The sequence goes on from CAWZZK010000229.1 coordinate 27,972, forward strand.
CCGCCCTGCGCATCCTCGGCGGCTCCCTTGCCACCGTCCCTGCTGCTCTCGTCACGGTCGTTCACACGCACGTCCGCCACCCGCCGTCGCCCTTTTCTTGCGAAACTACCGGAAACCGCCGCGCGCCGCCATTCGCGGTGACAGCCGCCGATCATCGTTATACTATCATAATAGCGAGGACGTTCGGGAGGCTTCGACGATGCGCTGCGATCTTTCGGGCCAGGTGGCCTTCGTCACCGGGGCCGCCGGCGGCATCGGCCGCGCGATCGTGGACCGCCTCGCCGCGAACGGCGCCGCGATCGTCGTCGCCGACATCAATGGCGAAGGCGCGGCGGGGGTCGCCGCCGGCCTGCCCGACGCCATCGCCGTGGAAGTCGACATCCGCGACGAGGCCGCGATCGCCGCCGCCGTCGAGCGGACGGTAGAGGCTTATGGCCGGCTCGACATCCTCGTCAACAATGCCGGCGTCAACACCCTCGCGCACCGCGTCGGCATCGACCAGTTCCCCGTCGAGGAATGGCACCGCATCGTCGGCGTCGATCTCGACGGACTGTTCCTGATGAGCCGCGCGGCGCTGCAACCGATGATCGCGGGCGGGCGCGGCGGCAGGATCGTCAACATCGCCTCCGTGGTCGGCCTCGCCGCGATGCGGCTGCAGAGCCCCTTCGTCGCCGCCAAGGCCGGCATCATCCATCTGACGCGGTCGATGGCGCTGGAACTGGCGCCGCATGGCATCCTCGCCAATGCCGTCGCGCCCGGCTCGATCATGACCGAGGTCACGCGCAAGCTCTTCTATGGTGAAGAAGGCCGCTTCCACGCCCGCACCGAAGCCTTCATGCGCCATATCCCGCTCGGCAGGCCGGGCACGCCGGAGGAGATCGCAGAAGCCGTCCTTTTCCTCGCTGCGCCCGAGGCGAGCTATGTCAACGGCCAGGTCCTCGCCGTCGATGGCGGCTGGACCGCCGGCTTCATGATGTAGTTCCCAGGCGGGACGCCGCCGCCGCGGAACCTAGACGAGGAGCCGGAGCGGCGCCTCGGCGAGGGCGCGGATCTCGGCGAGCATCGCCGCCGCCTCCGCCGTGGGCACAGCGTCCTCGTCATGGACGAGCAGCAGATCGGCCCATGTCCCGTCAAGGACGGCGATCAGGCGCAGCGCTGCCGAGGGCGGCAGGGAAGCCCCGACCGGACGGATGCCGGCGGCGCGGACGATCTCCACGATCATCGCCGCATCGGCCTCCACTCCATCGGCGTGCCGTGCCACGATCGCGCCCGGCGACAGGCCGGCTGCGTCCTCAACGACGCCGCCGCTGCCGCTGCGATCGCGGAAGAGAAGGGCGCGGCCATGGTTTCCGGCCGCGCGCGCCGCCGCCTTGGCGAGGAAGGGATCGGCCCAAAGATCAGCGCCCGAGGCGGCGATCAGCGCCGACAGCGCCGCAAGATCGACGCTCGCCTGGAACGCCCCGACGGCGCGCGTCGCGGCGATCACGGGCGTGACCGGTGGCGCTGGCGCGGGCGCTTCGGCGGCGATGGGCGGGGCCGGCTTCGGCACGAAGGCGAGGATATCGGCGGCGGTGATGCGGCCGTGCGGGCCGCTGCCGCCGATTTCGGCAAGCGGAAGGCCGCGCTCGCGCGCCAGCCGCCGCGCATAGGGTGTCGCAGGGGTTCGCTGCGGAGCGTTCATGCCCGGCCCGCCCTGACGCTGCCGATGCGTCCGCCCATCGGGACGACGGCGCCGGCCTCCTGCTCGATCGGGCCGAGCGTGCCCGCGACCGGCGCCGCGATCTCGACGACCGCCATGTCCGTCTCGATCTCGGCGACGACCTCGCCGGCCGAAACCGTGTCGCCAGCGGCCTTCAGCCAGCGAACGAGCCGGCCCTCGCTAACGGTCAAATCCCCGAACGGCATGGTGATCGGCTCACCGTCGCCGGTCGCCCCGGGAGCAGCTGCGACGGGTTGCGGCTTCGCCTGCGGCGGCAGCGGGGAAGGAGGAGGAGACGCTGCCGCCGCAGGCGCCGCGCTGCGGCCGCCGAGCGCGCGCCAATGACGCGGCACGGGCGCCTCACCGGCAAGCACGGAGCGGATGGCGGCGACGAGCTTCGGCGTATCGACCAGCATCGCCCGCTCGAGCGCGGGCGCCAATGGATGCGGCTGCGGATCGCTGTGCAGCCGCGCGACAGGTCCGTCGAGATCGTCATAGGCGAGCTCGTTCATGGCCTGCGCCAGCTCGGCGCCGACGCCGAACGCGCCCCAGCCCTCGTCGGCGACCAAGAGGCGATGCGTCTTGCGCACGCTCGCGGCCACCGTCTCGACATCGAGCGGCATGATGGTGCGAAGATCGATGACCTCGACCTCGACGCCCTCGGCGGCCAGCTGCTCGGCCGCTTCCAGCGCGCGATGCACGATCTGGCCGGCCGCGGCGATGGTGATGTCGCGGCCGCTCCGCGCGATCCGCGCGAGGCCGAACGGCACCAGGTGAGCGCCGACCGGCACCTCGCCCTTCGAGGCGAAGAGCGCCTTCGACTCCAGCATCAGCACCGGATCGCCGGCCCGAAGCGCCGTCTTCATCAGCCCTTTCGCATCGGCCGGTGTCGAGGGCAGCGCGACGATGAGGCCCGGGATATGCGCCCAGGAGGGGTGATAGACGCCGGAATGATGCGGGCCGGCGCTCCTGACCGTGCCGGCGCCGACGCGCACCACCAGCGGCGCGTTCATCTGGCCGTTCGACATGTAGCGCAGTTTCGAGGCCTGCAGCACGATCTGCCCGGCCGCCTCGAACATGAAGTCGGCGAACATCAGGTCGGCGATGACGCGCGTCCCCGTCGCTGAGGCGCCGATGGCGGCCGCGGTGAAGCCCTGTTCGGAGATCGGCGTATCGACCATCCGCTCGCCGCCGAATTCGGCATGGAGGTTCTTGGTATGGGCGAAGGTGCCGCCGCGCTCGCCGGTGCCCTCGCCGAAATAGAGGATGCGCGTATCGCGGCGCATCTCCTCGGCGATGCCGTCGCGCACCGCGTCGAGCCAGCTCTGCGTCACCGTCGCCGACGGCGCCGCCTGGACGAGCGCGTCCGGCGGGTTGATCGGCTCGGCGAAGACATGCAGCGAGGAGGTCGCGGCGTCCGGCTCCGGCGACTGCCGGGCGAAGGCGAGCGCGTCCTGCACCACCTTTTCGACCCGCGCGTCGATCGCGGCGAGTTCGTCGTCGGAGGCGCAGGCGAAATCGCCGGTGAGGCGGGCGCGGAAGGTGGCGATGGGATCGCGCGCCGCCCAGGCATCGACCTCGGCCTGCGTCCGGTAGGTTCCCGTCACCGGATCGCCCTCGTGATGGCCGACCGTGCGATAGGTCTTGGCCTCGATGAGCGTCGGGCCGGCGCCGGAGCGGGCGCGGCGAATGGCTTCCTGCATCACCTGCCAGACGGCGACGACATCATTGCCGTCGACGGCGACGCCCGGAATGCCATAGGCGGCGGCCTTGGTCGCGATCTCGGTGTTGAGCGTCGCCGAGGCGAGCGGCGTCGCCGTGGCATAGAGATTGTTCTCGCAGACGAAGACCGCCGGCGCGCGCTGGATGCCGGCGAAGTTGAGCGATTCGTGGAAGCCGCCGTGATTGACGGCGCCATCGCCGAAAAAGGCGACGCCGACGCCATCCGTTCCGTGCACGCGCGCGCTGATGCCGGCGCCGACCGCATGGCCGATGCCGGCGGCGACGATGCCGTTTGTGCCGAAGAGGCCGACCGAACGGTCATAGAGATGCATCGTGCCGCCGCGTCCGCCGCAGCAGCCGTCGCGCTTGCCGAACAGCTCGGCCATCAGGATGTCGGGATCCATGCCCTTGGCGAGCGCATGGCCATGGCCGCGATGGGTCGAGGTGATCCAGTCGGTCGGCCGCAGATGCGCGCAGACGCCGACGGCGGTCGCCTCCTCGCCGATATAGAGATGCAGGAAGCCGGGCGTCTCGCCCTTGCGGCAGGCGACCTGCGCGACGCTTTCGAAGCGCCGCAACAGCACCATCCGCTCATAGAGGTCGATCAGTGCGGCGGCCGTCAGACCGGCCGGCAGAGTGCCCGCCCGCGTGGCCGGCGCGCGGCGTCCCGATGCCGGTGCGCTCATCTCTCTCCTCCCTCGGAGCCCTGCGGCGCAGCGATGGTCTGCGCTCAAGAATTATAATAGCATGATGTTATGTTACCAGCCGACGGCTTGCCAAGTCCGATTCGCCCGGAAATGCGATTTGGCCGCCGCCCGCTCTTGTCGCCGGCTCCTATCCGGCCTTTGATCGTCTCGGGAGGACGGCAATGCGGATCGATCTCGAAGGCCGGCGCGTCGCGATCGGCGGGGTTCGCCATGGGCTGGCGGAAGCGGCCGCGGCGGCGCTGGCGGAGAATGGCGCAACGGTCGCCTTCGGCAGCGACAGTGAGCCGGAGCTCCTCATTGTCGCGCATCCGCTCGACCTCGACGCCGCCTACCGTCCCGACGACCTGATCGCGCTCGCCGAAAGGACCGCCGACGGCATGATGGCGCGCGGGGCGGGACGCATCATTCATCTCGTTCCGGCGGTGGCGGTGCTGCCCATGCGCCGCCATGCGGCGGCCGGACCGGCACTCGCCGCCGTCATCGCGGCCATGCGCGGCCTCGCGATGCGGGCGGCGCCGACCGTGCTCGTCAATGCGCTGGCGACGGGCTGGATCACGGATGGCGGGACCGGTGATGTGACCTCGGGCGATCCGGCGATGGGAACGCATGTGCCGCTCGGCCGGCCGGGCCGGATCGAGGAAGCGGTGGCCGGGCTGCTCTTCCTCGCCGATCCGATGAACACCTATACGACCGGCCAGGTGCTGACCGTCGATGGCGGCTGGTCGGCCGGCTATGGCCGCGATTTCTAGCGCGGTTGCCTTGTGGGAGGATGGAATGATCGAACTTGCCGATGGCGCGCTTTCGCTGGGTCTGGTGCCGGAGCTCGGCGGCAGTATCGCCTTCTTCCGGATCGCGGGCCGCGACGCGATGCGCGCGCTCTCAGAGGACGATGCGGCGGCGGGCAATGTCCTCGGCGTCGCCAGCTTCCCGATGATCCCCTATGCCAACCGCATCGACGGCAACGCCTTTATCTTCGAGGGCGAGACCTATCGCGTCGCGCCCAACAACGGGGACGAGCCGTTCAACGTGCATGGCAGCGGCTGGAAGAGCGCCTGGACCGTCGAGGCGGCGACGGCGACCAGCGCCGTGCTCGCGCTGGAGCATGACGGCGGCATAGACGACCCCTATGCTTATCGCGCCGTGCAGCATTTCGCAGTGGAAGACGGCGCGCTGACGCTCGTGACCACGATCGAGAATCGCGGGCCGCGACGCATGCCGTTCGGCTTCGGCCATCATCCCTGGTTTCCGCGCGATTCCGACGCGACGCTGAAATTCCGCGCCCGCAGCTTCTGGCTGGAAGGCCCGCACGGCATCGTCTCGGACCGCATCTCCGTCGCGCCCGAACTCGACTTCAGGGAGCATCGCCCCTTGCCGGCGGGATGGCGCAACAATGACTATGGCGGCTGGGACGGGCGCGCCGAGCTGCGCTTTCCGAAGCGCGGCGTCGGCCTCGCCATCGAAGCCGGCCCGCTCTACGAAAACCTCATGTTCTATGCCGATCCGAAGCGTGACGTCTTCTGCCTCGAACCGCAGACCAACGCCTCCTGCGCGCTCAACCGGACGGAGCCCGATCTCGGCGTCATCGTCCTCGGCCCCGGTGAGCGCGCGGAAGAGCGGCTCGTCTTCATGCCGTTCCTGATCTGAGGCCGGTTACAGCACCAGCGCCGTCAGCCCGCCATCGACGACGAAGCCGCTTCCCGTGACGAAGGAGGCGTCGTCGGAGATGAGGAAGCCGATGGCGCGGGCGATCTCCTCGGGATCGGCGATGCGCGGCGCGCGGTTCTTCTCGAAGGAGAGGCCGATCGCCTCGGCGCCGCCGGCGGCCTCCAGCCCATCCAGCGTCATGCGCGTCGCCACCGAGCCGACGATCACCGCGTTCACGCGGATGCGGTCGACGGCATAGTCGAGCGCCATCTGGCGGGAGAGGCCGAGCACGCCCGCCTTGGACGCCGCATAGGCGGGAACGCCGGGCACCGTCGCCAGCGCATGCACCGAGGAGATATTGACGACCGAGCCGCCGCCGGCGGCGCGAATATGCGGCAGCACGGCACGGCAGACGCGGAAGATCGCGGTCAGGTTGACGGCGATGGTGCGGTCCCATTCCGCATCGGAAAGGTCCTCGAGCCGCTTGCCGGTCTCGTAGATGCCGGCCGCGTTGACGATCGCGTCGATGCGCCCGAAGGCCTCGATCGCCGCGCCAACGCCGGCGCGGACGGCACCCTCGTCGGTGAGATCCGCCTCGCGGAAGCGGAATGGCAATCCGTCGACGGCGGCTTTTTCCGCAAACTCCCGGCCCTCTTCGCCATCGAGGCCGATGCCGAACACCGAGGCGCCGTTGGCGGCGAGATACTGCGCCGTGGCGCGGCCGATACCGGTGGCGGCGCCGGTAACGAGAACCGATCGCCCTTCGAAGCGTCCGCCCATGTCAGCCGGTCCTTCCAGAAGCCGGAAGCGCGGTGGCCATGGTCGCCGCCGCCTGCGCCGCCGCGACGGCGCGCAGCACGCGATCCTCGCTGCCCTCGCCGCGGTTGAATTCGTCGACGATCCTTCCATCCGCCACCACCAGGCAGCGGTCGGCGATGCCGATGATCTCCTCGAGCTCGGAGGCGACGACGACCAGCGCGACGCCCTTCTCGGCGAGGTCGACGATGAGGCGGTAGATCTCGTGCCGCGTCGAGGCATCGACGCCCTTGGTCGGCTCGTCGAGCAGCAGCACACGCGGCCCGCTCATCAGCACCCGCGCGAAGAGCAGTTTCTGCGGGTTGCCGCCCGAACGATGCGCGACGGAGGACTGCGGCGACCGCGCCTTGACGGCGAGCGCGCGCATGGCGGCGACGACCGCGCTCTTTTCCTTGCGCTCGCTGATCATGCCGCGCGCGGCGAGCGGGCCGAGATTGCCGATGGTGATGTTGGCGCCGACGGGGAGGTTGAACAGGAGCCCGTCGCGCTTTCGGTCCTCGGTCAAAAGCGCGATGCCCGCGGCGCGCGCATCGCCCGCCTTGCGGATCGTGACCGGCCGCCCGGCGATCGTAATTTCGCCGGCAAAGGGAATGCGCCCGTAGATGGCATGCAGGATCTCGGTGCGGCCCGAGCCGAGCAGACCGGCGAGGCCGAGAATCTCGCCCGGCCGCACGTCGAAGCCGACATCGCTGACGCCACGATTGACGCCGAAGCGGCCGGCAATGGTGAGGTTGCGCACCGAGAGAAGCGGCGGGGCCGGCGGAGGCGGCTCGTGATGGGGATAGAGCCGCTGCAGCCGCTGGCCGGACATGGCGAAGATGAAGCGCTCGGCGTCGAAGTCCTCGCGGCCGATCTCGGCGGCGACCCGTCCGTCGCGCAGCACCGTCGCCCGGTCGCAGATCGCCAGCACCTCGGGCAGGCGATGGGTGATGAAGATCATGGTCGCGCCCTGCGCCTTGAGGCGGCGCAGCACGGCGAAGAGCCGCTCGACCTCGACGCCCGAGAGCGAGGCGGTCGGCTCGTCGAGCATCAGGACGCGCGGGCGGAACGACAGAGCGCGGGCGATCATGACGAGATGGCGCTGCGCCGCGGTGAGGCTCGCGACCAGCGCGCGCGGATCGATGGCGAGCCCGATCTCGGCGAAGAGGGCACGCGTCCGCTCCTCCAGCCGCCGCTGGCTGACGAGAACGCCGGCACCGAGGCCGGTCTGGCCGGCGAAGACGTTCTCGGCCACCGTCAGCTGCTCGAGGACCTCGATCTCCTGCGGCACATAGCCGACGCCCTCGGCGCGGGCGTCCGAGGTCGACCGGAAGCTCACCGGCCGTCCGGCGACGCGGATGTCGCCGCTGAACGATCCGGCGGGATGGACGCCGTTGAGGATCTTGACCAGCGTCGACTTGCCGGCGCCGTTCTGTCCAAGCAGGGCATGGATCTCGCCGGCGCGCACCGTGAGATCGACGCCGCGCAGCGCCTGGACGCCAGCGAAGCTCTTGACGACGGCCCGCGTCTCGATGACGGGCGGAGCGGGTTCGGGAGCGGTCATGCGCATGTCCTCGCAGCGTCACTATTCCCCTCTCCCGCGAGGGGGAGAGGGATGGGGTGAGGGGCTTTTCTCGTCGCCGGCCGGATGGCAGCGAGAGGACCCTCCCCTCCCCTCTCCCGCAAGCGGGAGAGGGTAAGGACCGGGGACTACTGCCCGGCGCTGTCGAGCATCTTGTAATAGGGCTCGAGGTCGGCCGCCGTCAGAACCGCCGCCGGCAGCGGGTTCAGGTAGGGAACCGTCTTGCCCTCGGCGAGGTCATTGGCGAGCTCGGCGGTCTTGGCGCTTTCCTCGTAGAGCGGCTGCGCGACGACGCCCCAGGCGCCGCCCGCCTTCACGATGTCGAGGTTCTGGCGGATATAGTCCATGCCGACGATCACGAGGCCCTCGCGGCCGGCCTTGCGCGCGGCGCCCGACCAGGTCTGGATGCCGTTGCCGGTGGTCGAGAAGGCGGCGGTGACGTCGGGATTGCCCTGCAGCAGCGCCACCGCCTTGGCCTCGGCGGAGGACGGCTCGAAGCCTTCCATCTGCGTGTCGAGGATTTTGATGTCCGGATACTTCTCCGCCATCGTCTTGCGGAACGAGTCCGACATCACGTTCTCGGTGTCGTTGGACGAGCCCTGCGTCAGGGCGATCGTGCCCTTGCCGCCGAGCTTCTCGCCCATCGCCTCCGCCGCCGCCTTGCCGGCGCTCGGAATGTCCTCGCCGGTCGCGGCCTTGAGGCCGGGAACGCTGCCTTCGGCCGGCAGCACGTGCCACGTCACGACCGGGAAGCCTTCCTGGCCGAGCTTGCCGATGAAGGGATAGATCTCCGGGCCGGGGCCGTAGACGGCGATGGCGTCGAACTTGGTGCGGGCCATGGCGGCTTCGGCCAGCGGGATCGAGGCCGAGACGTCGTAATTGGTCGCCGACGGGTTGCCAACGACCTCGCAGGTGTTGCCGAGCTCCTTGCACTTGGCGAGGAAGCCGGCCTGCATCAGCCGGTGCACCGGATGGTCGCGCATCGGCTGGACCCAGAGGATGTTCTTGCCCTCGGCCAGCGCGGCGCCGCCGCTGCCCGCGAGCGCCGCCAGGGCCGTGAAGCCGGCCAGCGCGATGCGGATGGTCCTGGATGTGGTCTGCATGCTTTCCTCCCTGTGATCGGCCCGGCGCGACCGGGCCTTCTTCTTGGTTCCCCCCGGGCCTCGCGGACCCGGTATTCTTGAGGCTTGGTTCCTCAGGACTTGGCTGGGCCCGCCGGCTCGGCCGGCGGCTCGCTGCCCGACCCGGCGATGAATGTGCGGCGGCGCAGCACGTCGAGACCGACGGCGATCACCATGATCAGCCCGACGGCGATCTGCTGCCAGTTGGCGTTGACGCCGATCACCACGAGCCCGCTGGTGACGACCTGCAGCAAGAGGATGCCGATGAGGCCGCCCGCCATGGTGCCGGCGCCGCCGAAGAGACTGACGCCGCCGACGACCACGCCGGCGATGACCGTGAGTTCCCAGCCGGAGCCGATCGAGGTCGTGCCGCTGGAAAGATCGGCCATCACGAACATGCCGGCGACTGCGGCGAGCATGCCGACGGTGACGAAGGCGCCGATCTTCATGCGCGCGGTATCGATGCCGACGAGGCGCGCGACCTCTGGATTGCCGCCGGTCGCATACATGTTGCGCCCGAGCACGGTGCGGCGGAGGACGAAATCGGCACCGACCGCCGCGACGACGAAGAAGACGAAGCTCCAGCCGAGGCCGAACACGAAGCCGGCCATGCCGATCTCGCCGATCACCTTGGGCAACGGATAGACCGGATAGCCGTTGGTGACGACCTGGATCAGGCCCTGCCCGATGAAGAGCATGCCGAGCGTCTGGATGAAGGCCGGGATGCGCAGGCGCACCACCGCGAGGCCGTTGACGAGGCCGACCAGGCCGCCGACCGCGACACCGCCGAGAAGCGCGATCGGCACCGGCAGCGCCAGCGCCGTCATCAGCTTGGCGCTCACCACGGCCGAGAGGCCGGCGACGGCGCCGACCGAGAGATCGAACTCGCCGCAGACGAGCAGCAGCGTCTGGCCGATCGCGATGATGCCGACGAAGGAGACGACGCGCAGGATGGCGCGGATGTTGCGCTCCGACAGGAAGGCCGGCTCGATCACGAAGAAGAAGGCGACGATGACGACGAGCGCCAGCAGCACGCCGACTTCGCCGACGGCGACGAGGCGCGTCAGCCGATCACGCAGCGCGCGGCCGGAAGTCTCGGCCGCGGCGGGCCGTCCGACAGTTCGTTCCATTCACCCCTCCCTGGCCGGCCCCGCGTCCTCCACGCATCATGGCCGGCAGAAGCCGGTCTCGCGCCGGCCTGCTCACATAACATCATGCTATTATAATTTTCTCAACCGGATTCATGCGCCCCGCCGGGCGACCGAACGCGCCCTTCCCTGCGCAGTCGGAGCGCCTAAACTGGAGCCGCCGATTCACCGTCTTCGCGGAGGACCGGCGCGAGGGATCGGGGCGGATCGAACCACCATGGCCGACAAGGGCAGCGACGACGGCGGCGAGGCCGGATCCCACCCGCCGAAGGGGGGCGCGGCGGACGCGGCGAAGCCGAAGCGGCGCAGCACCGCGGCGCCGCAGCGGCTCGGCATGCGCGAGATCGCGCGCCGGGCCGGCGTCGCGCCCATGACGGTATCGCGCGCCCTCGCCGATCCCGACAAGGTCTCGCCCGAGACGCGGGCGCGGATCATGGCGGTGGTGGAGCGCGAGGGCTTCATCCGCAACCAGCTCGCCTCGTCGATGTCGTCGCTGAAGAGCCGGCGCCGCATCATCGGCACGATGGTGCCGCCGCTGATCAATTCGGGCATCGCCGAGCAGGTGCAGGGCATGTCGGACGCCTGCCACGAGGCGGGCTATCAGCTGCTGCTCGTCCAGGGCGATTTCGACCGCGATGCGGAGGACCAGGCGATCCGCGCCCTGCTCGGCTGGCAGCCGGCCGGGCTCATCCTGCAGGCTTTCGTGCAGGCGCCGGGCGCGCGCCAGTTGCTTGAGGATGGCGACGTCGCGGTGGTCGAGATCAGCGAGATCCGCGGCCGCGAGCCGATCGACATGGCGGTCGGCGTCTCGAATTTCGACACTGCCCACGCCATGACCTGCCATCTCGTCGACAGGGGCTATCGCCGGATCGGCTTCGTCTCGACGCCCGCCCATGGCAATGACCGCCTGCAGCAGCGCCGCATCGGCTATCGCCAGGCGCTGATCGATCGCGGCCACGCCTATCCGCAGAACCTCGAGATCGAGGTGCCGATCACCTCGGCGGGCGGCGCCGCGGCGGTGGCGGCGCTCGTCGACCGCGACGCGGCGCTCGACGTCATCTTCTGTTCGAGCGACACGCTCGCGATCGGCGCCGTGCAGGAATGCCACCGGCGCGGCTGGGCGATCCCGGGACGGCTCGCCATCGCCGGCTATGGCGATGTCGATCTCGCGGCGCAGCTCTACCCGCCGCTCACCACCGTCCGCGTCGATCGCTACGGCATGGGCCGCCTCGCCGTCGACCAGCTTCTGAGGCGGCTGCGCGGCGAGGAGGATCTGCCGCGCATCGTGGCGGTCGGCTTCTCGATCGTCGAACGCGAGAGCGCCTGACATCGCCGCTCAACTGTTCCGCCGCGCGCCGAGCCGCCGCTCCCACCCTTCCGCATGGATGTCGAGATAGGCCTTCGGGTCATAGGGATGGGCGCGCGCGACATCCTCGTTGAGCTCGATGCCGAGCCCCGGCGCATCGGGCAGCGAGAGATGGCCGTTCGCAGGATCGATCGCGGGATGCCAGGTGACGAGGTCGCGCGTCCAGGGCTCGTTGAAGGCGTCGAAATGCTCCTGGATCAGGAAATTCGGCACCGCGGCGGCGAGCTGCAGGCAGACGGCGGTGGCGACGGGGCCGCCCGACTGATGCGGCGCGATATAGCTGCCATGCGCGAGGGCAAGATTCGCGACGGCAAGCGTATTGCCGATGCCGCCGAGCGACATCGGCTCGGGCTGGAAGATGTTGACGCCGCCGCCTTCGGCGAGCGTGAAGAACTGGCCGACAGTGTCGTACATCTCGCCGGTCGCGACGGGGATCGGGCTGGTGCGGCCGACGGCATGCACCGTCTCCTGGCGGTCCCGGGTCGTCGGCTCCTCCCACCAGTAGAGGTCGAGCGGCGCCAGCCGATGCGCGGCGCGGATCGCCTCGACCTCGGTGAAGCGTGCATGCACGTCGATGAGCAGCAGCGTGCCGGCCGGCAGCTTCTCGCGCAGCGTGCTGAGGATGTCATAGGCGAGGTCGAGGTCGTGCTTGGAAATGAAGCCGGAGGCGGTGCCGAACGGATCGAGCTTCATCGCCTTGAAGCCCTTGGCGATCACGCCCTCCGCGGCGGCGAGGAAGGCCTCCGGGCTGCGCTCGGTGCGATACCAGCCATTGGCATAGCCGAGCACCGTGTCGCGCATGCGCCCGCCGATCAGCTGGTGGATCGGCACGCCCAGCGACTTGCCGAGAATGTCCCAGCAGGCGACCTCGATCGCGGCGATCGCCGTGCGATGGATATGGCCGCCATCGAGCGAGACGCTGTCGAGCATCCGCTTTGCCAGCGCCGTGATGCGCCGGGGGTCCTGGCCGATGACGAGATGCTCGAGCTCGCGCACCGCCGCCTCGGTGGTGCGGATGAAGCCGTTGAGCGTGCCCTCGCCGAGCCCGGTGATGCCGGCATCGGTATGGACGCGGACGAACAGCCAGTTCTTCCAGCCCGCGCCGACGGTGAAGGTCTCGATCCCGGTGATCCTCATGCCCGTTCCTCGGCGCTGGCGACGATGTCGTCGACGGTGATGCGATAGCGTTGCTGCAGCGTCGGCACGGCGCCGCATTCGATGAACCGGTCCGGCAGGCCGACCCGGCGGACGGCGCGCAGGATGCCGCGCGCGTGCAGCGCCTCGACGACCAGCGAGGCGAGGCCGCCGCGGACGACATGGTTCTCCGCCGTGACGATGCGGTCGCAGCGGAGCGCGAAGTCCGCCACCGCCTCGGCGTCGAACGGCTTCAGGCAGGGGACATGCAGCACGCCCGCGGAAAGCCCGAGCTTCGCCAGCCGGTCGGCGGCGTCGAGTGCGCGCTCGGTCATGAAGCCGGTCGCGATGATGCCGACCTCGCCGCCTTCGCGCAGCAGCCTCGCCTTGCCGATCTCGAAGCGGAAGCCGTCCGGCTCGAACACGACCGGCACCTTCCCGCGCAGGAGCCGCATATAGACGGGACCCGGATGCTCGGCTGCCGCCCGCACCGCCGCCGCGATCTCGGTCGCGTCGCAGGGGTCGATGACGGTGAGGCCGGGAATGAGGGTCATCAGGCCGGTATCCTCGATCGCCTGATGCGTCCCGCCATAGCCGGTGGTGAGGCCCGGCAACCCCGCGACGATCTTCACGGGAAGGTTCGAATGCGCCACCGCGATGGCGACGAAATCATAGGCGCGGCGTGAGGCGAAGACGCCATAGGTGGTCGCAAACGGCATGAAGCCGGTGCGCGCGAGCCCTGCTGCGGCCGCGACGAGGTTCTGCTCGGCCATGCCCATATTGAAGAAGCGAGACGGGAACGCGTCGCGGAAGGGCAGGATGTCGGTGTACTTGCCGAGATCCGCCGTCAGGCCGACGATCTCGGGCCGTTCGGCGCCGAGCGCGGCGAGCGCATGGCCGAACGGCGCATCGACTGTCCGTCGGGCGCCGCTCGCCTCGTCGACGCCCATCGCGCGGGTGAAGATGCGCTCAGTCATGGCGGGCTCCCTCGCGGTCCAGCTCGGCGCTGAGCGCGTCCCATTCGCCGGCATCGACACGGATGAAGTGCGCCTTCTCGCGCCCCATCAGCGTCGGGATGCCGAAGCCCGGCCGCGTACGCAGGACGATGGCATGCGGCTTCCCTGATCGCTGCCTTGTCGCGGCGAGGGCCGCGACGACGGCCGCCATGTCGTTGCCGTCGATCTCCTCAGTCTCGAAGCCGAAGGCCCGCCATTTGGCGTCGACCGGCTCCATGTCGAGCACGATGGCGCCGTCGGCCTGGATGCCGTTGCAATCGATGAGCGCCACCAGCCCGTCAAGGCCGAAATGGGAGGCCGACATCGCCGCCTCCCAGGTCGATCCTTCCTGCATCTCGCCGTCGGAGAGTTCGCAGAAGACGCGGGCGGGCGAGGCGGCAAGGCGGAGTCCGAGCGCCATGCCGACCGCCTGCCCCAGCCCATGCCCGAGCGAGCCGCCGATCATCTCGACGCCTGGAGTCGTGTCGAGCGTCGACATGTCGAGGCGGCTGTCGTCGGCGCCATAGGTCGAGAGCTCGGAGAGCGCGAACACGCCGGCCTCGACGAGCGCCGCCCACAGCGCGATCGAGTAATGGCCCGTGGAGAGCAGGAAGCGGTCGCGGTCGGGCGCGGCGAGATCGGCCGCGTCCCAGCGCAGCTCGTGGAAATAGAGGGCGGCCAGCACATCGGCGATGCCGAGCCCCTGCCCGACATAGCCCTGGCCCGGTCCCCGCGCCATGGTCAGCATGTGCCGCCGCATGGAGAGGGCACGCGCGGCGAGCGCCGCGAGATCCGCGCTTTCGGGCGGATGATTAGTCGGCAAAGCCATGGTCAGTCCCTGTCGAGTCCGCCGGAAAGGTTGAGCCGCTCAGCCGTTACATAGGACGGCGCATCGAGCGCGAGCCACAGCACGCCGGCGGCGACCTCGTCGATCTCGGCGCGCCTCCCGAGCGGAACGCGGCGCGTGCGCTCGTCGAGAAAGGCCTCGACATCGTTGCGGCCCTCGATCCGCGCGAGGTCGAGTTCCGTGGAGCGCTGCATCTCGGTATCCATCATGCCGGGCGCGAGCGAATTGACGAGCACGCCGAAAGGCGCGAGCGCCAGGGCGGCGGCCCGCGTGACGGCATCGACGCCCGCCTTGCTGGCGGCATAGGCGGTGTAGTTGGGCAGCGCCATCCGCGAGGCGGGCGAGGTGATGTTGACGATGCGGCCGGAGCGCTGCTCGCGCATCACCTCGCCTGCCGCGGCGGTCATCATCGCCAAGGCGACGAGATTGATCGACAGCGTCTTGTGCCAGAGCGCGGCGGTCATGCCGAGAAAGGGCTCGATGGCGCCATAGCCGGCATTGTTGACGAGGATGTCGAGGCGGCCGAAAGCGGCAACCGCCTGCCGCACCGCCGCCGCCGGAGCCCCGTCCGCGGTGAGATCGGACGCGATCGCGATGGCAGCGGCGCCCCCGGGAAGGAGCGCCCGCGTCCTATCGAGCCCCGCGGCGCTGATATCGGCGAGCGCAACGGCGAGGCCCCTCTCTGCAAAGAGCACGGCGAGGCGCTGGCCAAGCCCCGCCCCCGCGCCCGTGATGAGCACTGTCTTCTGCTGTCCGGTCACGCCCGATCCTCCCAAGATCAAATGATGGTAACGGTACCATGATCGCGGTGTCAATTCGTGCGAGCGCACGGCGGGTGGCTCGCCCCATATCGGACCGCACTTTTTACGTGACTTTTACAATCTGGGATTGTATCTCTGGTTGCAGATGGCGGCGCGCCACACGCTGGATCGCCCGACCTGACGCTCCGTCCTTCCCTGCATCGGCGGACATGCCCAGACGGCACGCGGCCTCATCCCGCGTGGCGACGCCGCCATCGCGACCCTCGCAGAAACAGAGGATCCTCATGCCCCTCCGTGCCGACAAGTCCATCTGGCGTGGCAACAATGCGCCACCGCTGGTGTGGACCATCCCCGAGGACGTGCCGATCACCGGCTCGGCCTTCTACCTCACGATCGGCGCCTCCGGCTCGCTGCTCGTCGTCAAGGACACCGTGAGCGGATCGCTGGTGCTCAATTCGTCGCTGCGCGAGCTGCGATGGACCTATTCCACCGCCGAATCCCGCCTGATCCCCGCCGGCCAGATCGCCGAATACGAGATCGAGCGCCGCGCCGACGGGATCGAGATCACCGAACTCTACGGCTTCATGACCGGTCTCGGTGGCCTCAACACCGATGCGAGCCCCGCCGAAGGGTCCTCGCTCGACTTCTCCAACCCCGACAATTCGAACCTCCAGCTGATGGGATGGATCTGATCATGACCGCCACGCTCACGACCAAGCAGATCAAGGACGGCGCCGGCAACGTGTTCGTCCAGCGGGTGCTCGATGCCTCGGGCACGGGCGAAGGACCGTTCCTGCCGCTGACGGGCATCGCCGACCCCGACGGCGAGGGTCCGCTCGACATCGCCGCGCTCGCCACCGCGATCGTTGACGCCATCGGTGGCGATGCCGCGCCGGTCGCCGCCGACAGCGGCGCCTCGTCCTCCAATGGCTATCTGCGCTATCTCCGCGACCGCCTGCATGCCGGCCTTGAGCTCGGCGCCGGCTCGGCGCTGATCGGCAAGGTGGTGCAGCAGGTCGCCTCGGCGGATGTCTCCGCGACCAACCCCGTCCCCGTCGGCGGCGCGCAGCTCGCGACGGTAGCCGCGACCATCGCATCGGGTACCAGCCTTTCGGATGCCGCCGATCTCGGCACCGGCCGCCTCGTCGGCCTCATCCTGCCGGCCGCCTGGACGACCGCCGCGATCACCTTCCAGGGTTCCGCCGACGGCTCGACCTATTTCGACCTCTATGACGACGCGACCGAACGCGCCATCGCCTCGGCCAGCGTCGTGCCCTCGCGCTTCATCGCCCTGCCGATCGCCGACTGGCTGATGATCCGCTCGGTGAAGCTGCGCTCGGGCAGCGCCGCGACCCCGGTCGCCCAGGGCGCCGCCCGCTCGATCATCCTCGTCACGGCGCGCTGATCCATGTCGACGCTCCTCGCCCGCAAGCTCGCCCGACATGTTCCCTGGCTGCCTCGCGGCGCCAAGGAGCATTTCGACCTCCGCTCCGGCCGCTACTTCGCCGGCAGGCGGGATCACGCAACGCTGGCCGCCGCTTTCGCGGCGGCCGGCTTCACCTTCGCCCGTACCAGCCAGGGCGGCTATTTCGGTGCCGACGGCGTCCTCGCCTATGCCGCATCCGGAACGCCCCGCCTCGACACGCATCCCGCGACGCTGACGCCGCTCGGCCTCCTCATCGAACGGTCGATGACGCCGCTCTCGACCAATGGCGAGGCGATCGACAACGCCTACTGGTCGAAGGTCAACAACGCCTCCGGTACGCCGCTCGCCAACCAGGACGTCGCGCCGGATGGGTCGACGACGGCCGACCGCTTCGTGCCCTATACCGGCTCGTCGAGCTCGATCCAGTTCTACAAGACGATCGGCGCGCTCACGAGCGGCGTGAAGCACAGCCTCTCCGTCTTCGCGAAGCCCGACCCCGCGGCGGGCATCCGCTATCTCGTGCTCGGCATGCTGTTCGGCGGCACGCTGAAATCGGGCTGGCTCGACCTCTCGGCCCAGATCGCAGCCGCCACGCAGAATGGCGGCTCGCTCGTGGCGCGGCCGGCCGGCAATGGCTATGTGCGCGGCGGCTGCACGGCGACGCCGACCTCGACCTCGCTCAACATCGCGGTCCAGCCGGCAAGCAGCAATGGCGCGCTCTCCTTCACCGGCGACAGTTCGAAATACGCGACGGTCTGGGGCATCCAGTTCGAGCAGGGCGACTTCGCTACGTCCTATAATGGCGGCGTCGCCCGCAACGCCGACAGCCTGACCCGCTCCATCGCTGCACCCGACCATTTCGTGCGCGTGCTCGGCTTCACGGCGCCGCCCGGTCTCTCGACGAATGTCGTCTGGCAGATGGATGACGGCACGGAGGCCAATCGTGTTCGGCTGGTCCGCGACAGCGCCGGTGCGGTCCGCCTGATCGTGACGCTGGCGTCGAGCGAGACGGTCAATCTCCCGCTCGGCACGGTCGCCAACGAGAGCTTCAACCGCGTGGCGATTGCCTATGACGGCGCGGCCTTCCGCGTCGTCATGAACGCGGCGCAGACCGTGCAGACGGCAACGGCCGCGCTGCCCGCGGTCACGACGGAGCGTCTCGGTTCGTCCGCCACCGCCGGCGAAGAGCTTTGCGGCTGGCTGGGCGAGTTCACGACCTATGACAGCCTCGCCGATGGCGGCCTTCGCGAAGCCTCGCGCGTGTTCCCGTCCTGGGTGCAGACCGACAGCGCCAACCAGCCGGCCGACCTCTTCATGGACTTCGTCAATGGCCGCTTCTGGGCCAATGGACGGGTCTATCCGACGCTGGCGACCTTCCAGGCGGCGCTGGGCGCCACGACCTATGCCGAGGGGGACTGGGAATTCCCCTGGACCGACGCCTCGGTGAGCCTTGTGCTGGAAGTGCTGCCCGACAGCGCATCCGGCCTCGGCCGGCAGACGACCTTCGTCTCGATCGACAACGGCGCCAGCGGCCGCTACCAGAAGGCCTATCTCGGCACCGTCAACGCGATCGGCGGCCGCGCATTCTGGGGCTCCAACCAGTGGTATCAGGAGGCCACCGGCCTCGTCGCGAAGTACTGGCCGACGCGTTTCGCGATGACGTTCCAGACGAACAATTTCAGCCTGTCGAAGGATGGCAAGACCCCGAGCACCCAGACGAGCGGCAGCGATATCGGAGCGCCCACCACGCTCCGCGTCGGCAACAATTTCGCGCGGACGGAGGGGCTGGTGGACGGCCAGATCTGGAAGTTCGCGGTCTTCCAGGCCCCCAAATCGTCGTCGGAGATCCAGGCGCTCGCCAATGCCAGCTGGCCGCTGGTCGGCGGTGGCGACAGCTATATGGGCGGCGCCGGCAATGTTGGTGTGCAGCAGTCGATCTCCCGGCTCCGCCGGCGGCTGATGCTGAATGCCGGCGTCGGCGGCTCGACCCTCGCCGAGCAGGCGGTGACCTCCGTCGCGGCGATCACGGCCTGGCCCAATGCGATCTTCGTGCACTGGGACGGCGACGACAACGGCTTCGACCCCGACATCGCGGTCGATCTCGCCAACTACGCGACGATCATCGGTGCGCTCACGCACCAGAAATTCGTGATCGTCTCGCCGATGCCCCGCGCCGCGCATTCGGCGCCGCAGCGCCAGCGCTGCCGCGATCTCTACACGGCGCTCGCGGCCGCCTATCCGGGCCATGTCGTCGACCCGCTGCCGATCGTTCTGACGCTGGCCGATCCGGTCGCTGACGCGGCCGACATCGCCGCCAACCAGTGTCCGTCGAGCCAGCTCCAGGACGGCGTGCACCTGAAGCAGGAGGCGATGGACCTCGTCGTGACGGCCGGCGTGCTGCCGATCATCGATGCCGGCGGCTGGCTGCCGGCGGAGTAGGCGCGGCAAGCAACGAACACGCGGCCGGCGGAGCTCGTCTCCGTCGGCCGCTACGCGTTTCAGCCCTTGGAATGGTCGCGCCGGCCGAAATCGGGCTCGGCCGTATCCTGGCCGATGGCGACGATCGAGCGGCGGATGGCCCGCGTGCGCGTGAAGAGATCGAACAGCGTGTCGCCGTCGCCGTTGCGGATGGCTCTCGTCAGCGTCGACAGATCCTCGTTGAAGCGGCCGAGCATCTCCAGCACCGCCTCCTTGTTGGCGAGGAAAATGTCGCGCCACATGGTCGGGTCGGACGCCGCGATGCGCGTGAAGTCGCGGAAGCCCGAGGCCGAGAATTTCAGCACTTCGGAACGGATGCCGGATTCGAGATCCGAAGCCGTGCCGACGATATTGTAGGCGATGAGATGCGGCAGATGGCTGGTGATTGCGAGCACCAGGTCGTGGTGCTCGGCCGACATGGTCTCGACATTGGCGCCCATCGCGCGCCAGAAGCGGGCGAGCTTGTCGACAGCCTCGGGATCGACGCCGGGGGCCGGCGTCAGCACGCACCAGCGGTTCTGGTAGAGCTCGGCGAAGCCGGCGTCGGGGCCGGAATGCTCGGTGCCGGCGATCGGATGGCCGGGCACGAAATTGACATGCGGAGGCAGATGCGGGGCCATGGCGCGCACGACCGCCGCCTTGACGGATCCGACATCGGAAACGACGCAGCCGGGCTTCAGATACGCGCCGATCGCCTCGGCGACCGCGCCGCAGGCTCCGACCGGGACGCAGACGATGACGCAGTCCGCATCGCGCACCGCCTCGGCCGGATCGGCAAAATAGGCGTCGCCGAGGCCGAGTTCCTCGGCGCGTTTCAGCGTCGCCGGGCTGCGGGTGGAGATCGCTATCGACCCGACCGTGCCGGCCTTCTTGCTCGCCAGCGCGATCGAGGCGCCGATGAGGCCGATGCCGATCAGCGCGAGGCGCGGAAAGATGATGTCGGTCATGCGTGCCCGCCCTGCTTGCCGCCGCTCATGAAGGCCTTCAGCCCGGCGATCGCCGCCTCGTTGGCCTCGGCCGAGCCGATGGTCATCCGGAGCGCATTGCGCAGGCCGTAGCCCGCAACGCCGCGGAGCACGACGCCGCGCTCGAGCAGGAAGAGTTCCGCCTCGGCGGCGGTGAGCCCCGGCGTCGCCGGGAAATGGATCAGCACGAAATTCGTCACGCTCGGCGTCACCTCGAGGCCGAGCGTCGTGAGCGCATGGCTGACGCGCAGCATCCATTCGTCGTTATGCGCGACCGAGGCCTCGACATGGGCGCGGTCGCCGAGGGCTGCGACGCCCGCCTTGATCGCCGGCACCGAGATGTTGAACGGACCGCGGATGCGGTTCAGCGCGTCGACGATCGCCTCGGGACCGTAGAGCCAGCCGATGCGCAGCGAGGCGAGGCCGTGGATCTTCGAGAAGGTCCGCGTCATGACGACATTCTGCGACTGACCGACCAACTCGATGCCGCTCTCATAGTCGTTGCGGCGGACATATTCGGCATAGGCCGCGTCGAGCACCAGCAGCACATGCGGCGGCAGCGCGGCATGCAGGCGGCGGATCTCGCTGAACGGCACATAGGTGCCGGTCGGATTGTTCGGATTGGCGAGAAAGACGGCCTTGGTGCGCGGCGTCAGGCAGTCGAGGATGCCGTCGACATAGGTCGTATAGGCCTTCTCGGGCGCGGCCACCGGCGTCGCGCCGGCGGAACGGATGGCGATCGGATAGATGAGGAAGCCGTATTCCGTGTGGATCGCCTCGTCGCCCGGACCGAGATAGGCCCGCGCGACCATGGCCAGCAATTCGTCCGAGCCGTTGCCGCAGACGATGCGCGACGGCAGGATGCCATGCGCGGCGCCGATCGCCTCGCGCAGCTCCGGCGCCGAGGCATCCGGATAGATCTCCAGCCCGTCGCGGCTCGCGAGGAAGGCGGCGGCGGCAGCCGGGCTCGGGCCGAGCGGCGTCTCGTTGGCGGCGAGCTTGTAGAGCTTCGCGCCACCGGTCGCGGTGGTGCGGCCCGGATCATAGGCGGCGATGTCCATGATGCCCGGCCGCGGCTGCGGACGGTCGCCCGGCTTCAGGGCGTCGGGATCGCGCTTGCTCATATCCTCAAACTCCGTTCGCGGCCCGGTACAGCACGGGATCGGCATCGGCGCCGCCGACGGCGATGCCGCGCGACAGCGCGCCGACGCGCGCCACATCCTCGAAGCCGGCATGCGCCGCGAGGCTCGCGACCGCCGTCTCGGCCGGCAGCGCGATCAGGAGTTCGCGGCCCGAAGCCGCGAGCACGGCGCCGGCAGCCGCGCGGATGGCGCGTTCCGTCTCGCCGCCGATCGCCGTCACCGCGAAGAGATTGAGATCGGGCGGCGTCGGATCGGCCAGCTCGGGCGCGAGCACCAGCGCCGGCGTTTCGGCCGGCCGCCCGGCGACGACGATGAAGGGCGACAGCGCGATGATGCGCGGGCCGGAGGGACGGCCGAGCGCCCGCCACCAGGCGCCGGCTTCCTTCGGCTGGGCGAGCGCGACGACGCCGAGATCGGTGCCGCTCTCGCGGATATGGTTGACCGTATCGAGAGCGCCCTGCTGGCGGTGCAGCGCGACGGTGAAGCCGAAGAGGAAGCGCGCGACGTCACGCATTGCGTCGGCATCGCCGCCGGCGTCGTAGGCGACGTCGAACGGCGCCTGCATGCGCGTGAAGGTGGTGATGATCTCCCGCCAGATATGCTCGACGGTCCAGAGCGGCAGCGCGCCGGCATGGCGGCCGACGAGGCGCCGCATCATGTCCGCCTCGCGTCCGGGGCGGAATGCGGCACCGGGGCGGCTGGTGCCCTTCACCTTGATGAGGGTGCCAATCGCCGTGCCGCGTTCGATCAGCCTTTGATGCATCTCGGCATCGAGCCGGTCGATGGTGGCGCGGATCGCGGCGAGATCCGCGGCGTCCTTCTCGGTTACGCTTGTCGTGTCGGGGCCGGCCATCGGAGAGGGATTCTTCATGCGCGGGAATGCGGCGCGTGGACGGCCGCGGACGGGGGCCGATTCATAGGCAAGCGTCTGAACGAAAGCAAAGAAAACATTGACAGCGCCCGAGCCCCGACCCTAGCTAGGCGCCTCTTACCTTGCGGTCGCGAACCGAACCATGGCCTCTTCCAGGCACAGTCTTTCTGCCGGCGCCGGCGCCGCGCGCGGCGAAGCCGATACCCCTTCCAGCCATGTGATGCGCTTCGGGCTCGACCAGCCCTTGCGACTCGATTCGGGCCAGAGCATCGCGCCGCTGCAGATCGCCTATCAGACCTACGGCACGCTGAACGCCGACAAGTCGAACGCCATTCTCGTCTGCCATGCCCTGACCGGCGACCAGCATGTCGCGAGCGACAATCCGGTGACCGGCAAGCCGGGCTGGTGGGAGACGGTGGTCGGGCCGGGCAAGCCGATCGATACCGACCGCTTCTTCGTCATCTGCTCCAATGTCGTCGGCGGCTGCATGGGCTCGACCGGCCCCGCCTCGACCAATCCGGCGACAGGGCAGCCCTATGGGCTCGACCTGCCGCTGATCACGATCCCCGACATGGTGCGGGCGCAGGCGATGCTCGTCGACGCGCTCGGCATCGACCAGCTCTTTTGCGTCGCCGGCGGCTCGATGGGCGGCATGCAGGTGCTGCAATGGGCCGTCGCCTATCCGGAGCGGGTGTTCACCGCGCTGCCGATCGCGACCGGGCCGCGTCATTCCTCGCAGAACATCGCCTTCCACGAGGTCGGCCGCCAGGCGATCATGGCTGATCCGGACTGGCGCGGCGGGCGCTATCTCGGCGAGGGCGTCATCCCGCGCAAGGGCCTCGCCGTGGCGCGCATGGCCGCGCATATCACCTATATGTCGGACGAGGGCCTGCAGCGGAAATTCGGCCGCGCCCTGCAGGATCGCGAACGCGTCGCCTTCGGCTTCGACGCCGATTTCCAGGTCGAATCCTATCTGCGCCACCAGGGCCTGTCCTTCGTCGAGCGCTTCGACGCCAATTCCTATCTCTATGTCACGCGGGCGATGGATTATTTCGACATCGCCGCCGACTATGGCGGCCGGCTCGCCAATGCGTTCCGCGGCTCGCGCACCCGCTTCTGCGTCGCCTCCTTCACCTCGGACTGGCTGTTTCCGACCGTCGAGAGCAAGACGGTCGTCCGCGCGCTCAATGCGAGCGGCGCCTCGGTCAGCTTCGTCGAGATCGAGACCGACCGCGGCCACGACGCCTTCCTGCTCGACGAGCCGGTCCTCTTCGCCACCATCCGCGGCTTCCTGACCTCCGCGGCCGCGGCGCGCTGGGCCTGACATGACGCCGCTCGACATCCATTCCCGCGACGTGAAGCGCATCGACCTCCTGGTGATTGCCGGTCTGGTCGCGCCGGGCAGCCGCGTGCTCGATGTCGGCTGCGGCGACGGCGAATTGCTCGCCCTGCTCCAGAAGGAGCGCCACGTCGAGGGGCGCGGCATCGAACTGTCGCAGGCCGGCGTCAACCAGAGCCTCGCCCGCGGCCTCTCGGTGATTCAGGGCGACGCCGATACCGACCTCGTCGACTATCCCGACGCCTGCTTCGACTATGTCATCCTCTCCGACACCATCCAGGCCATGGTGCGGCCGAAGCAGGTGCTGACCGAGATGCTGCGTATTGGGCGCAAGGCGATCGTGTCCTTCCCGAATTTCGGCCACTGGACGGTGCGCGCCTCGCTCGGCTTCAAGGGCCGCATGCCGGTCACCGAAAACCTGCCCTATAGCTGGTACGACACGCCCAATATCCATTTCTGCACGCTGCGCGACTTCACCGGCCTTTGCGCCGAGGTCGGCGCGAAGATCGAGACGCCGGTCGTGCTCGATGCCGGCGGACGGCGGATGACGAGCGCGCCCTGGTGGTTCTGGAACCTGTTCGGCCAGCAGGCCGTCTTCCTCCTCTCGCGGTGAACCGCGTCGCAGGCCGTCGCGGCCGCATGCTATAATCTCCGCCGCAAGCGGGCTTCGACCGCGGAAGGAGGAGCCGATGCGTCGCCTTCGCCGAGCCAGTGCCGCAGCCGTCATCGCGGGGATCTTTGCCGCCGTGTCACCCGTTGCGCAGGCCGTCCTGGCCCCGCGGCCGGAGACGAAATCGGCGGAGACGGAGGAGCGGGCGCGGGCGATCGCCGCCGCCGTCGCGGCCTGCGAGACAGGTGCGTCCTTCCCGTTCGACCGGCGGGCCGTGGCGCCCGCCATCCAGTTTCCGGAGCTTCTGCCGGCCGATTTCAATCTCGCCCCGCTCGAAGCGCTGATCAGGGCCTGCGCGACGGCCCGCGACGCGCATCCGGATGACGACCGGCTGCGGCTGATGGCGCTGCGTGCCGAGGCCGCGCATTTTGGCACCCGTCTCGATCGGCTCGTCCCGCCCATCCGGACGCTGTCGCTGAAGGGCGACGCCGAGGCCGACTATCTCCTCTATGCGCTTTACAGATCCCCGCTGCAGGACGGCGAGCCGGACGGCCACGGCATCGCCCGGGAAGAGGCGGTGGCTGGCCTTCGCCGGGCCGCCTCGGCGTTGCATCAGCAGGCCCTGATCGCTCTTCTCGAAGAGGAGCGCCAAGGCCCGCTCCTCCGCCGCGATCCGGCCGGCGCCATCGCCACGGCGCGCAAGCTGGAGGCGCTGCCGCCGCAGGGGCCGAAAGGCGGCGTCACGGAGGCCGATGCCCGCGACCTCGGCGTGAGCAGTCTGGCGACGCTCATCCTGACGACGCCCGGCCTCGATGCGGCCACCTATGCCGAAGGCTATCGACGGCTGACGGCGATCCGCACCGCCGAGCCCGACGCGCTGGAACGGCCGCTCGCAGCCGCGCTCCTCCATGGACGCGGCACGGCGATGGACCCGGCCGCCGCGCGCCGCCTGCTCGAGGCCGCGGTCGCGGCCGGGCGCTTCCAGGGCGCCGGCCTGCTCGCCGCGATGCTCGTCGCCGGCGAAGGCGGCCCGGCCGACGGCAGGCGGGCGATCGCACTCCTTTCCGATCCGAAGGCGCGGTTTGCCCCTGGCGCCGCGTCGCTGCTCGCGACGCTCCTGACCGACAATCGCTTCGTCGGACCCGACCCCAATCGTGCGGCCCTCACGCTGGCCGGCTCGGTCGACATCGATGATGCGATCAGGGCCGTGCCGCTGCTGGCCGACTACCAAACGCCGCTGCCGCGCGCCGCCGTCTATCTGCAGCGCCTCGAGGACGCAGCGACCGCCGGCGAGCCGGGCGCCGCTCGAGCGCTGGCGGAACTCCGCCTTTCCGGCCATCCCGCCTTCCGCGACGAGACGGCCGGCCGCGCCATCCTGATCCGCCTCGCCGCATCGGGCGACGGTGACGCCGCATGGCGCGTCGCCGAGACGCAATATGGCAATCTCGACGGCGGCAGCGGCCGGCCCTTCCGCCGCGACGACGGCGGCCTCTCCGACGACGCCGTCCGGGCGCTGATCGACAGGGGCGCCGCCGCGAAGGACCCGCGCGCCTATCTCCTCCACGCGAAGCTGATGCGGCGCGGCGCGATCTATCGCCAGGACGACAAGGCCGCCACCAATGCCCTGATCAGCGCCGCCAATCTCGGCAGCGTCGAGGCGATGGTCCTGCTCGGCGATGCCTATGACAATGGCCTCGGCATCGCCGAGGATCCGCGCGAGCGGCTCCGGGCCTGGCGCGAAGCGGCGAAGCTCGGCTCGCTTGCGGCGCGCGAGAAGATCGCCTCGGCCTTCACCTTCGACACGTTCGACAAGCTGATCACGCTCCGCGAAGGCGTCTCGGAGCGCGTCGCGCTGCACAACAACGATCTCTCCGGCCAGTTGCCCGGCTTCTCGGCGACCATGGCCTTTGCCGGCCTGTTCTCGGGCGGCCGCGCGGCCGATGCGGGAACCGCGGCCCTCGCCGGAGCGGTGCTCGACGGTTTCCGCCTCGCGCCGGCCGGCCTCGAGGAGGATGCGCTCGTCGAGACGATGCGGGCGCTACCCGAGGAAATCCGCCTCGCCATGGAGGCGGCGCTCGTGCAGCAGGGCTTCCTGAAGCGGGCCGCCGACGGCAGCTTCGGCCCCGACGCCCGCGATGCGCTCCGCGCCTTTGTCGAGGCGAAGGGACCGCTTCCCGACACGGCCGCTCCGCCCGCCGCGGCCTCGGCCGAAGCCGGAGATCTCGACCCCGCGACGCTGGCGCGCGCCCGCGACCGCATCTATGCCGCCGTCAAGTCCGTGAAGTCGAAGGAAGAGCGCACAGCCGCCATCCGGGGCTTGAGCAGCCTCGCCCGCTATGGCGACGCCTCGGCGCGCTGGGCGATCCTCGTCAACTATGACGAGGCCGATTTCGTCCGGAACAATGTGACGCCGGCCGAACTGACCCGCTATGGCCTCGACATCCTCGTCGCGCGGCCGGCCGGGATGGAGAAGCCGGACTTCGAATTCGTCTTTGCCCTGGGCACGATGCTCTCGGCCGGTGA
>CAWZZK010000230.1:0-14984 GCA_963966455.1 Kaistia sp.
AGTCGAAGGTGAAGGCGGCCAGCCGGGCGAGGCTCGCCTCGGGCTCGAGATCGTCGAGGCGAAGCTCCGCTTCCGCGGCGCGGATGCGGGCATATTCGGCTTCGAGCGCGGCGCGGTAGAGCGCCTCCTTGTTTCCGAAATAATGGTAGAGCATCCGCTTGTTGATGCCGGCGCGCGCCGCGATGGCATCGACACGCGCACCGGAAAGGCCATTGGCGGCGAACTCATGCGTCGCCGCGGCGAGGATGGCACGCTGCGTACCATCCGGATCGCGCGTCGCCGCCGTCCGGGCCGGGGCCGCCGGCTCGTCAGCGCCGCCCATGCCGCTCAGCCCTCCCAGCAGACGAGATCCTGCGGAGCGATCGTCGCGCCGCCGAGCCGGAAGCGCTTGCCGTCCGCGTCCGGAACCGTCCACGGCTCGGTGCCGTAGTTGAACGCGAAGGTGAGGCCGGCGCGGCGACGGATGCGGATTGTGTCGGGGAGGTCGAGCGGCGTGAGCCCCGTCTTCGGCAGCGCGATCTTCGTCAGGATCTCATTGAGAAGATCGGCTTCCGGCCAGGTGGCGGCATAGATGAAGCGGCCGTCGGCGACCACCGCGGCGCCGCCATCCTCGAAACGCGAAAGCGCCGGCAGTTCGGTCTCGAGCCACTCGCGCCAGCGCGTCGCATGGCCGCCGGCGAGGCCGGTCACCGCATGCTGCGCCGGCCGCATCGAGGCGACCTGGGTGACCTTGACCGCGACGAGATCGGCAAGGGGGCCGGGCGGCAGGTTGTCGGGGAAGGCGAAATTGCGCGTCTTCGAGCCGGCGCGCGGGCCGGCCAGGACCACGGCGTCCGTCGCCTTGAGGCTCGCCAGCATCGCCTCGCTCACATGCGGCAGGCTCGGCAGCAGCACGAGCGCATAGGACGAGAGATCGCTGCCCGGCTTGACGATGTCGACATCGAAGCCGAGCCGGCGCACCGCCTCGTACCAGCGATAGCTGATCTCGCCATGGCTGTAGTCCTTGCCCTGCGGCTGGATGCGCGTCATCCACGAGGCCTCGTAGTCGAACACCAGCGCGACCGGCGAGGGGGTGTTGTCAGGCAGGGGGCCGAAGGCCTTGAGCTCGGCGCCGACCTGAGCCGCCTCGACGCCGCCGGGCGAGGGCACGCGGTCGGGACGGTTGAGGCCGGCATGCATCCGCTCCTGCCCGAAAGAGGCCTGGCGCCAGCGGAAATAGCTGACCACCTCGGCGCCATGCGCGAAGGCTTCCCACGCCCAGAGGCGCACCATGCCGGGCATCGGCACCGCGTTCCACGGCGCCCAGTTCACCGGACCCGGCTGCTGTTCCATCACCCAGAAGCGATTGCCGGCCATGCCGCGATAGAGGTCGTGATTGAAGGCGGGCACGTCCGGATGCGAGGTGCGCGTGAAGCGGGTTCGCTCCTCCTCGGAGAAGGGGAACACTTCGAGGAAGCCGAGGGGATAGGAATCCCAGGACGCGAAATCGAGCGACTGGCTGACGTCGTAGTGGTCGAAATCGTGGAAGAAGCCCATGAAATTATGGGTGACGAAACGGCCGGGCGACAGGCGACGGATGATCGAGGCCTGCATCTCGTTGTAGCGAACGACCTGGTCCGAAGCGAAGCGCCAGTAGTCGAGCCGCGCGGCGGGATTGGTCTCGGTGACGGCGCCGACCGGCAGCTCGATCTCGTCGAAGCTCGCGACCTCCATCGACCAGAAGACATTGCCCCATTCGGCATTGAGCGCCTCGGGCGTCTGGTAGCGCCGCCGCAGCCAGCTGCGATAGGCGAGAAGGTCCTCCGGGCCGAAGGAGAGCACGGTGTCGTGGCAGCCATATTCGTTGTCGGTCTGCCAGCCGGCGACATGCGGGTTCTCGCCATAGCGCTCGGCCACCGCCGTGACGATGCGCGCGCTTTCGCGCAGCCAGACCGCGCTGGAGAAGGTGTAGTGGCGGCGGGAGCCGAAGCCCTTGACGCGGCCGTCCTCGCCATAGGGCAGGATCTCGGGATAACAGTCCACCAGCCATTTCGGCGGTGTCGCGGTCGGCGTGCCGAGCACGACCTTGAGCCCGGCGCTGCCGAGGATCTCGATCGCCCGGTCGAGCCAGTCCCAATCGAACTGCCCGGATTCCGGTTCGAGCCGGCTCCAGGCGAATTCGCCGATGCGCACATAGCGGATGCCGAGCGCCGCCATCTCCGCGGCGTCGCGTTCCCACCAGCTCTCGGGCCAGTGTTCGGGGTAATAGCAGACGCCGAGCATGTCAGGGTTTTCCGTTGAGGCGGGTTGCGGACGGCACGCCTTATAGCACTGCCGCGCGCCTCGCGGGGAAGGGGAACGGCGTCCTGTTTTCGGCCGCTGTAGCGAGCCTGCGGACGGCGGACGAATTGCTCTTGATTCACGCAAAAGCCGCCTGTAGCGTGCCTTGAGAAAAGGGTTTCTCACCTGAGGCCGGGCGGCCGCTCAGCAGCGTCCGCCTTTTTTGGGTGCAGAGTGAGAAAAGCTTTTCTCAAGAAGGGTGGAGCGCATGGCCGAGGGGATGGAACGCGAGGGGATCGCGCCGCGCAAGCGGCCCGTGACGCTGCGCGACGTCGCCGAGGAGGCCGGCGTCAGCCTCGCCACCGCCTCGAAGGCGCTGAACGACCAGGGGCGCATGACCGCCGAGACGCGGGCGCGCATCCAGGAGACGGCGCGCCGGCTCGGCTTCCGTCCGAACGGGCTCGCGCAGAGCCTCTTGCGCCAGCGCAGCTTCACCGTCGGCATGCTGACCAACGACACCTATGGCCGCTTCTCGCTGCCGCTGATGGCCGGCATCTCGGAGGCGCTGGTCGACAACGGCGTCTCGGTGTTCCTGTGCAATGTCGAGGACGATCCGCGCCTCGGCCAGCTGCATGTCGACGCCATGCTGGAAAAGCGCGTCGACGGCATCATCGCCACCGGAAAGCGCCTCGATCGCCGCCTGCCGATCGATCTCTCGCAGCTCGGCGTCCCCGTCATCTACGCCTTCACCGAGCCCGACGCCGATGCCATCGCCT
Source organism: Kaistia sp. (assembly GCA_963966455.1). Lineage (GTDB taxonomy): Bacteria > Pseudomonadota > Alphaproteobacteria > Rhizobiales > Kaistiaceae > Kaistia > Kaistia cartagenensis. Next base: position 3,036 of record CAWZZK010000230.1, read on the forward strand.
TCGTCTCCGACGACGAGGGCGGGGCGAGGCTCGCCGTAGAGCATCTCGTCGCTCTCGGGCGGCGTCGGATCGTCCATGTCACGGGACCTGCACGGTTTGCCGTTGTCCATCAGCGCGCCGCCGCCTATCGCGCGGTGCTCGCCGAGGCAGGGCTGGCCGAGGCGCCGGTCATGATGGGCAACTGGACGGAAAGCTGGGGCCGCGAGGCCGTCGACATCCTGTTCTCGAAGCCGGCCGACCGGCCGGACGCCATCTTCTGCGGCAACGACCAGATCGCCCGCGGCGTGATCGACGGGTTGCGCGAGCGCGGTATCGACGTGCCGGGCAGCGTCGCGGTCGTGGGCTTCGACAATTGGGAGATCGTCGCGGCCGAGGCGCGGCCGCCGCTGACGACGGTCGACATGAATCTCGCCGCGCTCGGCCGCGAAGCCGGGCTGACATTGCTCTCGCTCGTCGACGGCAAGCCCGTCGAGCCGGGCATCAGGAAACTGCCGTGCCGGCTGGTGGTGCGGCAGTCATGCGGCCGTCCGCCGGACGGCCAGTAGGAAATCCTCGTTCGCCCAGCAGGAGGAACATGCGGGCGGCGATCAACCGGGAGGGAAGACGAATGAAGCACTTCAAGGGACTGGTGGCGGCGGGCGCCGCGCTGATGTCGATGACCGCGCTCGCTTCGGCGGCGGAGACGGCGAATATCTGGGTCCGGTCCGACGGCTCGAATTTCATGCCGCAGATCGTCGAGGCCTTCAACAAGAGCCACGAGAACCAGATCAAGCTCGACATCATCCCGACGGGCGAGCTGGTCCAGAAATACGCCACGGCCGTCGCCGGCGGCACGGCGCCCGACGGCCTGTCGATCGACCTCATCTATACGCCGGCCTTTGCCGCCGCCGGCCAGCTCGAGGACATCACCGACTGGGCGAAGTCGCTGCCCTATTTCAGCCAGCTCTCCCCGGCGCATGTGAAGACCGGCACCTACAAGGACCGCATCTACGGCCTTCCCTATTCGGCCGACAGCTCGGTGCTGATCTGGAACAAGGACCTGTTCAAGAAGGCCGGGCTCGATCCCGACAAGGGGCCGACCACCTGGGCCGAGATCGAGGCCGCGGCCGAGAAGGTCAATGCGCTCGGCGGCGACATCAAGGGCTATTATTTCTCGGGCTCCTGCCCCGGCTGCAACATCTTCACCTTCACGCCCATGGTCTGGGCCTCGGGCGGCGAAATCCTCTCGGATGACGGCTCCAAGGCGATGCTGACCGATCCGAAGCTCCGCGAGGGCATCGACTTCTATCGTGGCATGATCGCCAAGGGCCTCGTGCCCGAGGGCGCGCAGACCGACACCGGCGCCAACTTCTTCGCGGCCTTCGCCGGCGGCAATATCGGCATCTCGCCGTCGGGCGCCTTCGCGATCGGCGCGCTCAACACGCAGTACAAGAACATCGACTATGGCGTCACCTTCCTGCCGGGCAAGGATGGCGGCTGGTCGTCCTTCGCCGGCGGCGACAACTTCGTCTTCACCAAGGGCACGACCAAGGGCGACGTCCTGAAGGAGTTCCTCGACTTCTCCTATTCGCTCGAGGGCCAGACCCTGCTCGCCAGCCGCGGCAGCCTGCCGGTCCGCGGTGACATCGCCAAGGAAGCGCTCAAGGATCTCGATCCGCGCTACCAGATCGCCGCCGAGGCGATGGCCAAGGGCAAGACGCCCTATTCGGTGGTGTTCAACGACATCATCAATTCGGCCAACGGCCCCTGGGCGCAGATGATCAGCGAAGTCTTCTATGGCGACGACGTCGACGGCGCGATCGCCAATGCCCAGGAGACGATGCAGGGCATCATCGACGGCGCCGGCAAGTAACGGCAAGTCGCCGCCAATCGCCTGGACGGGGGCGCGTCGCGCCCCCGTCTCCCGATCGGGTTCCGTCTGGTCCCTGCCCGAACGCCTCTCCAGGAGAGCGCCATGTCTTCCATCCCGACGAGCGCGGCGCCCGCGCCGGCGCGCAAGGCCCGGATCGACCGCAGCCAGTGGGTCGGCCTGCTCTATATCGCGCCCGCGATCGTGCTCGTGCTGGTGTTCTTCGTCATTCCGCTCGGCATGACGGCCTGGATGTCGCTGCATAACTGGCCGCTAATGGGCGGGCACAGCTTCATCGGCCTCGACAACTACATCGCGATCACCAAGGACACGCGCTTCTGGAACGCGCTCAAGTTCACGTTCTACTACACGGCGATCGTGACCGTGGCGATCTTCGCCGTCGCCTTTCCCCTGGCGCTCTTCGTCGAGCGGCCGGGCAAGATGACGGGCTTCTACCGGACGTCGTTCTTCCTGCCGGTCGTGGTCGGCTTCGCCTCGGCGAGCCTGCTCTGGGTCTGGCTGCTCAATGTCGATTCCGGCCTGTTCAGCCCGGCAGCCTTCCGCCTCGGCCTCACCGAGAAGAAGTTCAACCTGATGGCGAGCTTCGATTCCGCCTTCTGGTCGGTGATCGTCATGGTGGTGTGGAAGGTGGCCGGCTTCACCATGATCATCCTGATGACCGGCCTGCAGTCGATCCCCGGCGATCTGACCGAGGCGGCCAAGATCGACGGCGCCAATGCCTGGCAGCGCTTCACGCAGATCACGCTGCCGCTGATGCGCCGCACGCTGGCGCTGGCGCTGATCCTCTCGGTCGCCGGCTCGATCCTCGCCTTCGACCAGTTCTACATCATGCTGCGGGGTGGTCCGCGCAACTCGACGATCACAGCGGTTTACTGGATCTTCAACCAGTCCTTCGTGTCGTTCAAGCTCGGCTACGGCGCGGCGCTGTCCATGGTGCTGCTCGTGATCCTCGTTGTCCTGAGCCTCATCCAGCTCCGCCTCTTGCGCAATCCGGAGGGCACCTGATGGCCGCCGCAACGCTTTCCGCCGATCGCGGCACGCTCGGCAGCTTCGTCGCGCGCCATTCGATCGGCCTCTTCCTCTCGGCGATCTTCATCGCGCCGATCTTCTGGACGCTGCTCTCTTCGCTGAAGCCGCCGCCGGAGGCGCGCCAGCCGCCGCTGCCGCCATGGCCGACGACCGGCTTCTCGATCGAGAACTATGTCGCGCTCGACAGCTTCGGCGCCGGTCTCTGGCATTCGGCGCAGAACAGCATCTTTGTCTCGGTGTCGAGCGTGCTGCTGACGGCGGTGATCAGCCTCTTGGCCGGCTACGGGTTCTCGCGCTTCACCTTCCCGTTCAAGAACCTCTTCTTCATCATGATCCTGTCGACGATCATGATCCCGTTCCAGTCGATCCTGACGCCGATCTTCCTGCTGCTCGCGACCTTCAAGCTGCAGAACACGCTGACCGGGCTCGTGCTCGTCTATGTGACGCTGCAGCTGCCGTTCTCGATCTTCATGATGCGCAACGCCTTCGACGCGGTGCCGAAGGAGATCGAGGAGGCGGCGCGCATCGACGGCGCGCGCAGCGGCGCGTTGCTGACCCGCATCATGCTGCCGCTGGTCTGGCCGGGCCTCGTCACGGTTGCGCTCTTCGCCTTCCTCAACACCTGGAACGAGTTCATCGCCGCGCTGGTGCTGATGACCGACCAGGAGAAGTTCACGCTGCCGATCATGATGACGGCGGTGCAGTCCGGCCGCTTCGGCGCCATCAACTGGGGCGCGGTGCAGGCCGGCGTCACGGTCATGATGATCCCCTGCCTGATCCTCTTCCTGCTGCTGCAGCGCTTCTACATCCGCGGCCTCACCGCCGGCGCGGTGAAATAGGCGCGTCCCCCCAACTCGATCCGCTCAAGAAAAGACCCGAGGAGAGACTTCATGAGTGCACCAACAGCCTCCGCCGCCCGCGAGGCGCCGCGCGCCCGCTTCCGCCCGCCTGCCGTGCCGCAGGTCGATGTCCGCGGCTTCTGGGGCAGCCGCGTCGATGCCGTCGCCGACAAGACGGCTGACATCCTCTACGAGCGCTGCGTCGAGGCCGGCATGCTCGACCAGCTCGATCCGGACCGGCCCGTCCCGGCGCTGCGCATCCCCTTCCATGTCTCGGACGGCTTCACCGCCTCGACGGTGACGACGCAGATGTTCTGGGATTCCGATCTCGGCAAGACGATCGAGACGGCCGCCTATTCGCTCTATCGCAAGAGGAATCCCGAGCTCGAGGCGAAGATCGATGCCGTCATCGACATGTTCGCCAAGCTGCAGCAGCCCGACGGCTATCTGTCGAGCTGGTACCAGCGCATGCAGCCGGGCCTTCGCTGGACCAATCTGCGCGACTGCCACGAGCTCTATTGCGCCGGCCATCTGATCGAGGGCGCGGTCGCCTATTACCAGGCGACGGGCAAGCGCAAGCTGCTCGACGTCATGGCGCGCTATGCCGACCATATCGACACGATGTTCGGTCCCGAGCCGGAGAAGAAGAAGGGCTATTGCGGCCATGAGGAGATCGAGCTGGCGCTGGTGAAGCTCGCCCGCGTCACCGGCAACGACCGCTACTTGAAGCTCGCCAAGTATTTCATCGACCAGCGTGGCCAGCAGCCGCACTATTTCGACGAAGAGGCGCTGGCGCGCGGCTCCGATCCGGCCAAGTTCCATTTCGGAACCTACGAATACAACCAGTCGCACAAGCCGGTGCGCGAGCAGGACAAGGTCGTCGGCCACGCCGTGCGCGCCATGTATCTCTATTCCGGCATGGCCGATGTCGCGACCGAGTTCCACGACGACTCGCTGCGCGTCGCGCTCGACAAGCTCTGGGACGACCTGAACGGCAAGCAGCTCTATGTCACCGGCGGCCTCGGCCCGTCGAAGGACAATGAGGGTTTCACGGCCGACTACGACCTGCCCAACGACACGGCCTATGCCGAGACCTGCGCCGCCGTCGCGCTCGCCTTCTGGGCCAATCGCATGCTCGGCATGGGGCCGAACCGCCGCTATGCCGACGTGATGGAGCAGGCGATCTACAACGGCGCCATCTCGGGCATCTCGCTCGACGGTTCGCTGTTCTTCTACGAGAACCCGCTGGAGAGCCGCGGCAACCACAATCGCTGGAAGTGGCATCGCTGCCCGTGCTGCCCGCCCAATCTTGGCCGCATGGTCGCGTCGATCGGCAGCTACATGTATGGCCAGGCCGATGGCGAGATCGCCGTCCATCTCTATGGCGACTCGACCGCGCGGCTCGATATCGGCGGCAAGGAAGTGCGGCTGACCCAGACGACGCGTTATCCCTGGGACGGCGCCATCGGCATCGCGGTCGATGTCGATGCGCCGACGCGCTTCGCGCTCAGCCTCCGCATTCCCGGCTGGTGCCGCAAGGCCTCGCTCAAGGTCAATGGCGAGGCGGTCGATCTCGCCGCGGTGACGGTCGACGGCTATGCGCGGCTCGACCGCGAGTGGAAGGCCGGCGACAGCGTCGCGCTCGATCTCGAAATGGCCGTCGAGCGCATCCACGCCCATCCGGAGGTCCGCCAGGACGCCGGCCGCGTCACGCTGAAGCGCGGCCCGCTCGTCTATTGCCTCGAGGGCATCGACAACAAGGTGTCGCTGAACCGCGTCGCCCTTCCGGCCGATGCGCCCGTCGAGGCGAGCTATGAGGACGGCCTGCTCGGCGGCGTCGTCACGCTGTCGGCCAAGGCCAAGGCGGATGCCACCACCGACTGGGGCGGTTCGCTCTACCGCACCGAGCCGCCGAAGAGCGAAGAAGTGGCGATCAAGGCCGTCCCCTATTTCCTCTGGGACAACCGCGCCCCCGGCGAAATGCTCGTCTGGTTGCGCGGCGGCTGATCCTTTTCATCCGGCTCCCTCCCGCCGGATGAAAAACCTGCCGCACCGGGTGATCCCCCCGCCCGGTGCGGCCTTGTCTTTCTGCGGAGATCCCGGCGAAGATCTCGCCGGCCCTCACGCGATCGGCGGCGCCCAGTTGAGGAAGAGGCCGATATCGCCCGGAACGCCGCCGGGGAAATTGATCACCATCGCCTTCAGGTGATAGCCCTGCGGCCGGCCGAACTTCTCGTAGCGCTCGTAGAATTCGCGCGCCTTCCCCTGCAGCGTTTCTCCCCAGTCGGGCTCGGCATTGTTGATGGCACGACCACCATCGGAGCAGAGGCTCGACGGGAAGCTGTAGACGAGCGCCTCGAGCTTGCCTTCCGCCACCGCATTGGCGACGACGCGCCGCACCATGGCGATCTCGGCCTCGGTGATGCTGTGGCGCAGGAAGTCGGCCGTGAACTCCTGCAGCTCGTGCTCGGCCTCCGCCCGCGCCTTGGCGCTTGCTTCGGCCTTTTCGAGTTCCTTGGCCAGCATGGCCATGCGCAACTGTTCGGCGCTCACCGGCATCGCATTCGGATCGATCTTCTCTTCGGTCATGGCCATCAACTCCCTCCGACAGGCCGAAATCCCGCCCGCGCCGCAAAGCATCCTTCGTCGACAAGATCATGCTGCGACGCGATGAGTTCGGCGCTGCGTGTACGGCGTGGAAATCCAGTATAGCAGTGCCGACTTTACGCAGCTATTCATGAGAGACCTTGATCAGCGTCAAGGTGGAGCGCTGCCTGTCTTCTATCGGATTCCAGGGAGCGTCGTCGGGAGGGGACTATGAAGGACAAGGCGCGTCGATCGGGGAAGGACGATGTCGGGATCATCATGCCCGATACGGAGGCCCAAAATATCTCCCGCAAGGATTACGAACACCGGCTGGAGAAGCTGCAGGCCGAACTGGTCGCGCTGCAGGAATGGCTGAAGCGGTCGGGCACCAAGGTCTGCATTATCTTCGAGGGGCGCGACGCGGCCGGTAAGGGCGGTGTCATCAAGGCGATCACCGAGCGCGTCAGCCCGCGCGTCTTCCGCGTCATCGCGCTGCCGCCGCCGACGGACCGCGAGAAATCTCAGATGTTCGTGCAGCGCTATCTCCCGCATCTGCCGGCGGCCGGGGAGTGCGTGATCTTTGACCGGAGCTGGTACAACCGCGCCGGCGTCGAGCGCGTGATGGGCTTCTGCACCGAGGACGAATGCGAGCGCTTCCTCTCCAGCGTCGCCGGCGTCGAGAAGGCGATGGTCGAGTCCGGCATCATCCTGATCAAATACTGGCTGGAGATCGACCAGGACGAGCAGACACGCCGCATCCGCTCGCGCATCGACGATCCGCGCAAGGTCTGGAAGCTTTCGCCGATGGATCTTCTCTCCTACAGCCGCTGGTACGACTATGCGCGCGCCCGCGACGCGATGTTCGCCGCCAGCGACAGCGACTGGGCGCCCTGGCATGTCGCCCATTCGCATTCGAAGCGGCGGGTGCGCATCAACATCATCACCCACCTCCTGTCGCAGATCCCCTACGAGCCGCTGCCGCGCCAGACGATCAAGCTGCCGAAGCGGCAGAAGGCAGGCGACTATGTCGAGGCTAACTTCGCGCGCCACCTCGTCCCGGAGGTCGTCTGAGCGGCGGCCGGTCCCGCTTCTAGGTGACGCTGACGGGCTTGGAGCGCAGGCGGCTCGCGATGGCTGGATCGGCGCGGCGGCAGAGCTGCGGCGGCAGGCCGCGCATGATGAGTTCGGCATCGGCGACTGCCATGCGCCCGATGGCATAGAGCGCGTCCACCGTGCCGCCGGTGCGATGGGCCGACAGGATGAGGCCTTCCACCTTCCGCACCGGATCGTCCGGCGCCACCGGCTCCTCCGGGAACACGTCGGTGGCGGCGCGGATATGGCCCGAGCGCACGGCATCGAGCATGGCCGGGAAATCGACCACCGCGGCGCGGCTCATCAGCAGGAAGGCCGTATCCTTCTGCATCATCGCGAATTCGCGCGCGCCGATGAAATGCTGGTTCTCGCTGGTGACGCTCGCGAAGACGAAGATTACCTTCGAGGTCGAGAGCACGTCCTCGAGCGAGGTTGGGCGGCAGTCGGCCCGCTCGATGATCTCGCCGGGCAGCCAGGGATCGTAGACCGCGACGGGATTCCTCAAAGGCCGGATCAGGTCGCGCAGGTTGCGGCCGAGATCGCCGAAGCCGATCAGGCCGACAGGCGCACCGGCGAAGCGGAATGTGTGGCGATTGCCGGCGAGGCCGTACTCCTCGGTTCCCGCGCGCATCGCGCGGTCGGCGGCGGTGATGCCACGGGCGAGGTCGAGCGCCAGACCGAGCGCCGCCTCGGCGACAGGCGCGGCGAAGGCCGAGCCGGGCGTGATCACCGGGATGCCGCGCGTCTGGCAGGCCTCGTAGTCGACATTCGGCAGGAAATTGGTCTCGACATTGATGATCGCCTTCAGCTTCGGCGCGCGGGCGATGCGCTCGGCCGGCATCGCCGTCTGGCCGAAGATCAGCGCCGTCTCCGGCAGCAACGCGTCGATGGTGGCGTCGTCCATCGGCTTGTCCTCGGAGAGGACGACGCGCCCGAGCCGCTCCAGCCGCGCCCGCACATCCGGTTCCATGATGAGATCGAGGGTCCGCGGCAGCGGATCGACCAGGATGACGGGGGCACTCATGCGGCGTTTCTCCAGAGATTTTCTTTTGGTCTTCGGAAGCGGGAGAGAGGCTAGACCGGATCGCCGCGAAGGGAAATCGCCGCCCCGGCGGTTGCCGCGGCTTTTTCGATCCGTCACTCTCATTGCCCATCGCGGGGAGGAGCGACGCGTGTGACCTCGGCCGACTTCATCGACGCCTTCATCCGCCTCGGGCTCGCCAGCCTGTGCGGCCTGCTCATCGGCATCAACCGCGACGTGAAGGCGAAGACGGCCGGCATGCGCACGCTGGCGCTCGTTGCGCTCGGCGCCGGGCTCGTCACCATGGTGGCGGCGACCCATCCCGAGTTCAGCGGTCATCCCGATGCCGAGAGCCGCGTGCTGCAGGGCGTCATCCAGGGCGTCCTCGCCGGCATCGGCTTCATCGGCGCCGGGGCCATCCTGCGGCATGGCCGGCACGACGAGGTGGTGCATGGCGTCACCACCGCCGCGACGGTCTGGACGGCGGCGGCGCTCGGCATCGCCTGCGGCCTCGCGCGCTGGCCGCTGGTCGCGGTGGCGCTGTTCTTCGTCTTCGTGATCCTCATCATCGCGAAGCCCATCGAGCGCTGGATCCTCGACTGGTTCGGCGTCGAGGAGAAGGCCAAGGCGCCGACCGTGTTGCCGCCGGGTCCGCCGCCACCGGCGCAGAGCCCCTGACTACTGCGCGAAGCTCGCGCCGATATTGACGGCGAGCGCCAGCAGCACGGTGTTGAAGACGAAGGACGCGATCGAATGGAAGAGGACGACGACGCGGTAGTCGGTCGTCTTCACGCCGACATCCGAGGTCTGGAAGGTCGCGCCGATCACGAAGGAAAAATACCAGAAGTCCCAGATGCGCGGTTGCTCGTCGCCCGGGAAGTCGAGCCCCCCCGAATCCTTCTGCTGCCCTTCGCCCGCCGGAGCGTAATAGAGGCGGGCATAGTGAAAGGCGAAGAGCGCGTTCAGCACCGACCAGCCGAGCGGGATCGAGACCAGCGCGGTGGCGAGATGGAAGGCCGGCGGCGCGCCCTTCTCGCCCAGCATGGCGAAGATCGAGAAGAAGGAGAACATCAGCGCGCCGAGCGTCAGCGCCATGATGATCAGGATGCCTTCGTCCTCGGTGCGGGCGCGGGCGCGCAGCCGCTTGATGTCGGAATGGAAGGCCATCGTGAGCAGCGCCGCGAAATAGACCGCGAAGAACACGTCGCCCGCGGCGACGGGCGCGAGCTTGGCGTCGAAGGGGGCGACGGCGCCATAGCCGAGGATCGCGGCGATGACGGCGATATAGAAGCGTCCGTGCTGGCGGACATGGGTGGGGAGGAGGGCGATCGCAGCGGCTCCGAGAAGCGCGGAGCGGCGTCCCCCGAAGACGCCCCGCTTATTCGACGAAAACGGTCACGCGGTCGGACCGACCGGCCGAATCGACCACCGAGAGCGTAACGAATCCCGGGCCGTCCGGCTCGTAGCTTTCCGAGCGCGAAAAGGGCGTCCGCGCGATCGGCGTGCCGTTGGCGAACCAGGTGAAGGGCGGCTTGCCGTTGCGGATCTTGATGACGAGCGGACCGGGATCGCCGGCGCGGATGCCGAGATCGACCTGGACGCCGTCCGGCGGGAAGGCGATCTCCGGCCGGTCGGGCGCCTTGCCGGCCACGATATCGGGCGTGCGGAAGCGTTTCAGCGGCGCGGGCAGGTCGCCGTTCTGCGCGATCAGCGCCCCGAACGGCGCCGGCCGCAGCGGTGCGCGGTCGCCGCCGACGCGGTCGAAGCTCTCGAAGAGGATCGGCGCCGCGGTGCCGATGCCCGAAAGGCCGGGAACCGGCGCGCCGTCCGCGCGGCCGACCCAGACGCCGATCACGTAGCGGCCGTCGAAGCCGATCGACCAGGCGTCGCGATAGCCATAGGAGGTGCCGGTCTTGTAGGCGATGCGGCCGCGCGCGCCGATGGTCGGCGGCGGCACGTCGGCGAGGATGTCCGAGACATACCAGGCGGCGAGCGGCTCCAGCACGGGCGCCCCCTCGGCCGCCATGAGAGGCGGGCCGGCGCCGTCATGCAGCGCGATCGGCCGGCCGCCGCGGGCGAGGGCGGCATAGAGCGAGACGAGATCCTCGAGCGAGATGCCGACGCCGCCGAGGCCGATGGCGAGGCCCGGCGCCGAGAGATCGGGCAGCTTCGGCCGCGCCGCCGCCCGCTTCAGTCGCGCCACCAGCCGGGCCGGCCCGACGGCGTCGAGCACCGTCACCGCCGGGATGTTGAGCGACTGCGTCAGCGCATCATGGATGGTGACGGTGCCGCGATAGAAGCCGTCGAAATTGACCGGCGCATAGCCGCCGAAGGCGCTCGGCCGATCCTCGATCAAGCTTTGCGGATGGGCGAGGCCCTGCTCGAAGGCGAGGCCGTAGATGAGAGGCTTCAGCGTCGAGCCGGGCGAGCGGATCGCCCGCGTCATGTCGACGAAGCCGTTGCGCGAACCGTCCATGAAGCCGGCCGAGCCGACCGAGGCGACGATATCGCCGGTGACGTGATCGGCGACGAGGATCGCGACCGAGGCTTTCGGACCGACCTTGGCGGCGCGGTCGGCGGCGAGCTGCTCGAGCTTCGCCTGCAGGCGGGCATCGATGGTGAGTTCGTGGACGCTCTTCGCCGGCTCGGCGCGGCGTGCCGCGTCGCCGAGATGGGCGGCGAGCATCGGGAAGGTGCGCCGCGCGGTGGCGATGCGCTCGGTGCCCGCGGCGGACGCCGTCTCTTCATCGATGAGGCCGGCTTCGACCATGCGGCCGAGCACGCGCTCGCGTGCCGCGCGGGCCGCGTTCGCGTCGCGGTCGGGACGCCTAGCCTCGGGCGCCTGGGGGAGGGCGACGAGCAGCGCGGCTTCCGCGACCGTGAGGCGCTTCGGCTCCTTGCCGAAATAAGCGAGGCTCGCGGCGCGGATGCCTTCGAGATTGCCGCCATAGGGCGCAAGCGCCAGATAGAGCGAGAGGATCTCGTCCTTCGACAGGCGGTCCTCGATGACGCGCGCAAAGAGCATCTGCCGCAACTTGCCGAGCGGCCCGCGGGTCGGCGTCCCGTCGATCAGCCGCGCCACCTGCATGGTGAGCGTCGAGCCACCGGAGACGATCTGCCCGCTCCGCACCATCTGCAGCGCCGCGCGGCCGATCGCGCGCCAGTCGACGCCGTGATGCTCCTTGAAGCGCCGGTCCTCATAGGCCTCGAGCATGGCGATGAAGGCCGGATCGACATCGGCGAGCGCCACCGGCAGCCGCCAACGCCCATCGGCGATGGTGTAGGGGCGGAGCAGCCGCCCGTCGCGGTCGACGACGACGGCGGAGGTCGGCACCGCCTCCGGCCTCGGCACGGACGGCAGCGTCGCCTCGATGTCATGCACTACGCCGCCGACAAAGGCCGCGGCGAAATAGAGCACCAAGCCGAGCACCAGCCCGCCGACCGCCAGCCGCCGGGGCCAGCGCCCTTCTCCCTCCCCCCTTGCTGGGGAGGGCCGGGGAGGGGGGAGAGCC
>CAWZZK010000231.1:0-13637 GCA_963966455.1 Kaistia sp.
GGCTGCACGCCGACGCCCGGAGCGCCGACGCCGACACCCGGCGCGACTCCGACACCCGGCGCGCCCGCTCCGGCCACGCAGCCGACCGGATAGCCGGGGCGCGTGCAATAGACGACGGCGCCGGTCGGCCGCGCCACGCAGCCCTTCGGAATGCCGACGGCCTTGCAGTAGACAACCGCTTCCGCCGGGCCGGGCATCGTCATGCCGCCGAACCCGACAAGCGCCAGGGCGGCCGCCATCAGAGTCGAACGAATCGTCTTGGTCATGATTCACCTCTGGGTCGATGCCGCTTCTTGCAGCAGGCGCCCGGAGGCCTCAATGTCGTTTTTTGACCGGATCGGGGACCGGTAAAGGAGTCGTTGCCATGACCGCGACGCTGCAAACGCGCGCGCGCCCCGAATCCGATTCGCCGCAGCCGGCCATCCCGGATGAAGCGGCCATTGCCGCCATCGAGGCCCATCGCAGCTTCGAGGCGGCCCATCAGCATGCCGCCCGCGGCATTCTCGGCCTGTTCGAGAGCAACCGCGTGCTGGCGACGGTCATGAGCGACCGGGTGCGCGTGCTGCTGGGGGTCGCAGTACTCTGTCTCGACGCCGACGCCGATGAAGAGGGCCGGCGCCTGACGCCGGCGCGCATGATCGAGGCGGCCCGCGATTTCGGGCTCGGCAGTCCCGGCCGCGTCAAGGCGATGCTCGCCATCCTGCGCTGGGGCGGCTATCTGGCGCCGGCCACCGGGGTCGCCGACCGGCGCGAGCGGCCGCTGGTGCCGACCGACAAGCTTTGGAACGTGGTCCTCGCGCGCTGGCGGGTTCTGTTCGAGGCACTGATGATGGTCGATCCGATCGGCGCGACCGCGCTCGCGGCGACCAGCGACCTGCGCTTTCGCCAGGCCTTCGCGCGGAACCTCGCCCGCATCTTCGCGCGCGGCTTCCGACCACTCGCACGCGCACCGCGACTCAGGAGCTGCACCGATCGCGATGCCGGCTTCATGATCCTGTCGTCGCTGGCGATCGGCCGCATGGACCGTGTTCCGGCTCCGCCGATCGCCCAGATTGCCCGCAGGTTCGGCGTCTCAAGGGCACATGTGGCGTCGCTGTTGCGCGAAGCCGAGGCTCAGGGACTCGTCGCCCGCACCCCATCCGGCACCGTCGAGGCAACCGAACTGCTCGCGGACGATATAGCGTCGCTCTACGCCTCCATCCTCGCGATGACGGCGGCGGCCGCAGCCGTCGCCATCCAGGATACCGCCTAGAGCCGACGGTCAGCCATGCGCGTGATGCTCGGCGTTTCGCTTGCGGGTGGCGGCCGCCTTCTTGGCCGAGGCGGAACGGTCCGCCTTGGAGCGTGACGCCGAGGCTTCGCCACCCTTCTCGCCGCCCTTGTGGGCGGCAGGGTGACCCGTATCCTTGCCGCGGCCCGAGCCGCCGGGCTTCTTGCCGCCGCCATCGTCCTTGTTGACGGTCGCCCAGGCTCTGCGCTCGGCTTCCTTCTCGGAGACGCCGCGCTCCTCATAGCCTTCCGCTATGTGGTCGGCCTTGCGCTCCTGCTTGTCCGTGTATTTCGACTTGTCGCCACGAGGCATGATCTTTCTCCCTGCCGGCGCGTCAGCTGGCGGCGCGCAGATTGACCTTGCTCTCGGCGATGGCGGTCAGCTTCTTGTCAGCGGCCTTCTCCTCGTCGAGATTCTGGCGGAGGAGCGCGGCGCAGTCCTCGCGGCCGAGGCGACGAGCCCAGGCCACGAGCGTGCCGTAGCGGGTCATCTCGTAATGCTCCACCGCCTGCGCCGAGGCGACCAGCGCGGCGTCGAGCACCTCCTTGTCGCCGATCTCGCCGGCGACTTCGTCCGCCTCTTCGATGATGCCGTCGATCGCCGGGCAATCGACGCCCTTGATCTCGGCGCCATGCTGGCGGAACACCTGCTCCAGCCTCTCGACATGGCCGCGCGTCTCCTCGAGATGCGCTTCGAAGCCCGCCTTGAGCTCAGGCGAGGTCGCCTTGTCGATCATCTTGGGCAGCGCCTTCAGAATCTGGTTCTCGGCGTAATAGATGTCCTGGAGCTGATGGACGAAAAGATCGTCCAGCGTCTGGATGTCCTTGGAAAACAAGCCCATTTTGGCCTCCTTCTCGATCTTCTGAGAGTTTCGGCCCCCGATCCGTGACGCCCTGACAACGGGCGGGCAGAACCGGCGTTCCGCGCGCGGCCAAAAAGCGGCGGCACCATCGCGGCGACTTGCGGAACGCTGCCGAACTGGTCTATACCGATGGCAACGGTCTATACCAGTCGGGGACTCGCGCTTGCCGTCCGTTCCGCATTATCGCCGCATCGCCGACTCTCTCGTCGACGCCATCCGGTCGGGTTCGCTCGAGGTCGGGGCGCGCGTCCCGTCCGAGCGCGAGCTCAGCGCCGAGTTCGGCGTCAGCCGCATGACGGCGCGCGGCGCGCTGAAGGCGCTGGTCGAGCAGGGGTTCGTCAACAGCGTCGAGGCGAAGGGCTATTTCGTCGCCGCGAGCCGGATCGACCAGCGGCTGCAGACACTGACGAGCTTCACCGAGGATATGCGCCGGTCCGGCCGGCGTCCGTCGAGCATCGTGCTGGCGGCGCGCAAGGCGGAGGCGGCCGGCGAGGTCGCGGCGCGGCTCGCGGTGCCGGAAGGCGCAAGCGTCTATCACCTGCTCCGCCTTCGCGAAGCCGATGCCGTCCCCGTCGCGCTCGAGGCGGCGCATATTCCCGAGAGCATGGCGCCGGGGCTGATCGAGGCCGCGGATTTCGCCTCCGACTCCCTATACGCGACGCTGAAGCAGCGCTTCGGCATCCTTCCCGTCGAGGCCGAGCAGAGCTTCGAGGCGAGCGCGGCCGGCGAATCCGATGCCGCGATCCTGCGCGTGCCGGTCGGCGCGCCCGTGCTCCGCCTGACCCGCCTGAGCCTCGATGCCGCCGGGCGGCCGTTCGAATTCGTCCAGTCGGTCTATCGCGGCGACCGCTTCACGATGCGGGTGCGTCTCGCGCCCGGCTCAACCGATGCCTGAGGATCCAGCATGACGGCGCGCGCCTATCTCTCCGAAGCGAAGCGGCTGCTCGATGCGGCCGCCACCCGTGAAACGGCGGCCGTCGAGGCGGCGGCCGCGGTCGCGGCCTCCAAGGTCGCGGCGGGCGGGCTCATCTACATCTTCGGCACCGGCCATTCCCATCTCATGGCCGAGGAAGGGCATTTCCGCGCCGGCGGTCTCGCCTGCGTGGTGCCGGTCCTCGCCACGGCGGTGATGCTGCATGAAGGCGCCATGGCGAGTACGCAGATGGAGCGGCTCACCGGGCTCGCCGACATCGTTCTCGGCCGCTATCCGATCGGCCCTGGCGATGTGCTGGTCGTCTTCTCGACCTCGGGCGTCAACGCGGCGCCAGTCGAGGCGGCCCGCTTCGGCAAGGCGCGCGGCGCCACGGTGATCGCGGTGACCTCGGTCGCCTATTCCACCGCCGCCGCCAATGGCCGCGAGCGGATCGCCGACGTCGCCGATTTCGTCTTCGACAATGGGGCACCGCCCGGAGACGCGGTCGCGACCCTCGCCTCGGGCCTGACGGCCGGACCGGTCTCGACCGTGCTCGGCGCGGCGCTGCTCAACGCATTTCTCGTCGAGGTCGCCGCCGACCTCGAGAAACAGGGCCACCCCGCTCCCGTCTATCAGAGCGCCAATATGCCGGGAGCGGTGGAGAACAACGCGAAGCTCACCGAACGCTACAAGGCGCGCAATCCGCATCTTTGACGAGAGCGGCAAAACCAGAGGGAAAGACCATGCGTTTCAAGGGACATGCATTGGCCGGCGCCATGGCGCTGACCGTTTTCGGCGCCCTGCCGGCGCTCGCGGTGACCGAGGTCAAGATCTGGCACATGGAGCAGCCGCCGCATCGCGTGCAGCGCGTTCAGGAGCTGATCGACGCCTTCAACGCCGCCAATCCGGACATCAAGGTCAGCCAGGAGCCGCAGAGCTGGGGCGAGGTCTATGCCAAGGTCCCGGCATCGATCGCCGCCGGCAACCAGCCGGACATCCTGTTCGCGATCCCGGACTTCACGACCGTGATCCGCAAGGTCGAAAAGCTCGAGTCGGTCGCCGATTTCGTGAAGGAACTCGACGCCAAGCACCATTTCATCCCTGCCACCGTCGAGCCCTACAGCTATGACGGCGGCGTCTGGGCGGTGCCGCTCTACAATATGAGCCTCAACTACTGGTACCATAAGAAGGCCTTCACCGCCGCCGGCATCGAGGCGCCGAAGACCTGGACCGAGTGGAAGGCCGCGGCCGAGAAGCTCTCCAAGGACGGCGTGTTCGGCGTCGGCCTGCCGGCCAACAAGCAGCTCTATACCGACCAGACGACCTATGCCGTCATGGTCAACAACGGCGCCTCCGAGCTCTTCAACGCCGACGGCACGCTGCGCTTCGACAATCCGAAGACTGTCGAGTCCTATGCCTTCTACAAGGACCTCTACAAGTATTCCTCGCCCGACGCGGCGAACTGGACCTGGGGCGAGGCCGAGGCCTGCTTCGCGTCCGAGAACTGCGCCTCGATCCTGCAGTTCACGGTGATCTCGACCTATGACCAGCAGGGCGGCGGCGATCCGTCGGAACTCGGCATCGCGGCGGTTCCCCATGCCGACGACCAGAAGGACTCGGCGACAATCGCCTATTCCAACGCGGCGATCATCCTCGCCAAGGATGCGGCGAAGCGCGACGCGGCGAAGAAGTTCATCGCCTATCTGCTCGAGCCCGAGACCTACGGCAAGTTCCTGACCATGGAACCCGGCCTCTTCCTGCCCGTGACCGAGGACGGCGCCAAGTCGGCCAGCTTCTGGAGCGATCCGCTCGTCGTGAAGTACAAGCCGCAGGTCGAGCAGATGATCGCCAACTCCGCCAATGGCAAGCTGTTCGGCTTCACCGACGGCCGCGTCTTCCCGGCGATCGGCCCGATCTCGGCTCAGAACATCCTGGCGGAGACGCTGCAGAAGGTCGTCGTGAACGGCGAAGACGCCGCCGCCGCCGTCAAGGCCGGCCAGGCCGCGATGGAAGCCGCGACCAAGTAAGGCCAAACGGCTGAAGGCGGGGACCTCCCCACACGTTGCCCGCCCGATGATCCTCACCCCGGTGCCGTTCGCGACGCCGGGGTGAGGGCCCCATCCCCGTCCCGCCGGGCTCCCCGGCAAGCCAAGACGAAGGCAGACCGGTGGCGTCGCACAATCCCTCCAGCGAGAAGTCGGGAGACGGCCGGCTCGCGATCCTGCTGCTGGCGCTGCCGCTCGGGCTTCTCGCCGCGACGCTGGTCCTGCCGATGATCTCGGCGGTGAACATCTCGCTGCACGACATCCGCGTCATCGGTTCGGAAGGCGCGTTTTCCGGCTTCGACAACTATGCCCGCGTGCTCACCGCCGGCACGTTCTGGCATGCGCTCGGCGTCTCCGCCGTCTGGGTGGTCGGCAACGCAATTGTGCAGACTGTGCTCGCCGTGCTGGCGGCGCTGGTGCTCAACGAGAAGTTCCCCGGCGTCCGCGTCGCTCGCGTCTGGATCATCCTCACCTGGATCATCCCGACGGTCGTCGTGGTCATCATCTGGCGCTGGATGCTCTCGCCCTCGGGCGGCATGATCAATCCGTTCCTGATCTCGATCGGCCTCATCGACCGTCCGGTCGGCTTCTTCTCCAGCGGTCCCATGGCGCTGGCGAGCCTCATCCTCATCAATTCCTGGCGCTGGTTTCCCTTCGTCGCGATCATGCTGCTGGCCGGGCTGCAGCGCATTCCCGCCGATCTCTACGAGGCGGCGGCGGTCGACGGCGCCGGGCCCATCGCCCGCTTCCGCGCCATCACATGGCCGTTGCTGCAGCCGACGCTGCTGGTGCTGACCGTGATGGGGACGCTTCTCTCCTTCAACGTTTTCGACATCATCTGGCTGCTGACGGCCGGCGGCCCGGCGGGCGCGAGCGAGACGCTGCCGGTGCTCATCTACGAGACCGCGTTCAAGGCCTACCGGATGGGCGATGCCGCCGCGATGTCGGTCGTCGCCAGTCTGATGATGATCGGCCTCGCCATCCTGCTCATCGACCGCCTCGCGCCGAAGGAAGCGGCGAAATGAAGCGCGGTCTTCCCGGCACGCTCGTGCTCGTTCTCTCGCTCGTCGTTCTGGCGGCGCTCGTCCTGTTGCCCATGTGGCTGGTCGGATCGTCGTCGTTCAAGCTGCCGCGCGAGATCATCAGCCGTTTCCCGACCTTCTTCCCGCACAGCTTCACGCTGCAGCACTACCAGAAGCTCCTCGGCACATCGGCCTTCCCGACTTATTTCCTGAACTCGACGATCGTGGCCGCCTCTTCGGCCTTCGTCACCGTGCTGCTCGCGACGCTCGCCGGCTACGCCTTTTTCCGCCTCGAATTCCGCGGGCGCGACTTCCTCTACCGGCTGATCATGGTCGCCTATGCGTTCCCGTCGATCGTGATCCTGATCCCGATCTACCTCATGTTCGCGAAGGTCGGGCTGATCGATACCGATCTCGCGCTCGTCATCGTCAACGTCACCTTTGCCCTCCCCTTCTCGATCTGGATGATGCGCACCTTCTTCGCCTCGCTGCCGCGCGAGCTCGAGGAGGCGGCGGCCATCGACGGCGCGTCGCGGTTGGCGACGGCGCTCTACATCCTCGTGCCGCTGCTCAGGCCCGGCATCGCCGCGATCGCGATCTTCGCCTTCGTATCGAGCTGGACTGAGTATTTGTTCGCCTCGGTGCTCATCATCTCGGATGCGAAGCGCACGCTGCCCGTCGGCCTTTCCGGCATCATCGGCCAGTACCAGATCGACTGGGGCCTGCTGCTCGCCGGCGCATCGCTGTCGATCCTGCCGGTCGTCGTGTTCTTCGCATTCGTCGGCCGCTGGTTCGTCGCCGGGCTCACGGAAGGCGCGGTGAAATAGCGCCTTGCCGGCCTCCTCCGGCGCCCCGACACTGAGGTTCATCATGAGCGCAGCAGTCCTCGGCATCGATATCGGCACGTCCTCGGTCAAGGCCGTGCTGGTCGACCGGGAGGCGCGCGTCCTCGCCTCGGGCCGCGCCGCCTATCCGACCCGGCAGCCTCGCGACGGCTGGTCGGAGCAGGAGCCACAGGACTGGATCGCCGCCGCCATTGCCGCGACCCGCGCCGCGCTGGCCGGCCGCGAGGAGCGCATCGAGGCGATCTCGCTTTCGGGCCATATGAGCGCGCCGGTGCTCGTCGACGGCGAGGGCAAGCCGCTCGGTCCCTGCCATACGATCACCGACCGCCGCTCGGCGGCCGAAGCGGAGGCGATCCCGCCGGAGGTCGCCGCCACCCTCGCCGCCTCGTCCGGCAATCTCCCCGCGACGCATCTGATCCTGCCGAAGCTCCTCTGGTGGAAGGCGCATCACCCCGAGATCTGGGCGCGGACGGCGACGATCCTGCTGCCCAAGGATGTCGTCCGTCATTTCCTGACCGGCATCGCCGGCAGCGATCCGACCGATTCCGGCAACACGATGCTGTTCGATCCCGTCCGCTGGGACTGGAACCGGCCGCTGGCCGAAGCGGCAGGCATCGAACCCGCCAAGCTCGCACCGCTCACCGCCTCCGAGGCCATTGCCGGGCCGCTGCTTCCCTCCCCCGCCGCACTCTTGGGACTGCCGGCAGGCCTCCCGGTGATCACCGGCGCGGCCGACATGGCGGCGACATTGCTCGCGACGGGCATCGACCTTGCCGACGATGTCGCGCTCACCATCGGCACCAGCGCCACGGTGATCGCCGGACTGTCGCGGGTGGAGCCGGCGCTGCTCGGGGCGATGAACATCAATGTCTCGCTCGATCGCGGCGTTCTCTACGCGATCGGCTCGCATTTCGGCGGCGGCGGCGCGCTCAACTGGCTGGCGAGCGTCGCGACCGGTGCTGCCGAGCCCGACCCCGCCTGGTTCGGCCCGGTGACGGCGGAAGCGGCCGGCGTGCCGCGCGGCAGCGAGGGTCTCGTGTTCCTGCCCTATCTCTCCGGCGCCGGCAGTCCCGCCTTCGACACCGAAGCGCGCGGCGCCTTCCTCGGCCTCTCCATGAAGCATGGGCGCGGCCATATGCTCCGCGCCATCGTCGAAGGCGTCACGACCGATGTCGCGGAGAGCATTGCGCTGCTCGCCTCGGTCGGCGCGCGGGGGCGCATCGTCTTCACCGGCGGCGGTTCCCGCATCCCGTTCTGGACCGCTCTGCTCGCCGACGTCACCGGCCTGCCGGTCGTCAATTCCGCCGTCGCCGACGCCTCGGCGCTCGGGGCAGGGCTCGTCGCCGGCGTCGGCATCGGCTGGTTCGACGGCAGCTTCGCCGTGGCACGGGCCCTGGTCGCGCCGCGCGCCGCCGCCGTCTCGGCAGCCGACCCGGCCTCGGGCGCCGCGCTCGCCGCCCGTTTCCGCCGCGCCCGCGCGGCGCGCCGCCTCCACCTCCTGCCGGAGGGCGGAGGCGGCGCGCCGCGCGGCCGTCTCGCCACGGCCGGACGGGCGCACTACTCTTTCCGCCATGGACCCGTTCCGCCGCAATGCCTGTCCGAGCCTCGCCGCGCCAATGCGCACCGGCGACGGCTGGCTGGCCCGCCTGCCGCCGCTCGTCACGCCGATGACGCCGGCGATGCTCGCGGCGCTGGCTTCGGCTGCCAGCCAGCATGGCAACGGCCTTGTGGAGATTTCGAAGCGCGGCAACCTGCAGCTCCGGGGCCTTGCTGAGACGGGCGCGGCTCCCCTCGCGGCCGATCTCGCGGAAGCCGGGTTCGATCTCGCCGAAGGCATTCCGATCAGCCTCGACCCGCTGGCGGCGCTCGCCGGCATCGACGCGGCGCCGATCGCGCACGACTTGCACCGTCGGATCGACGAGGCCGGCGTCGCGGCAAGCCTGGCGCCGAAATTCACCCTCGTGCTCGACTTCGGCTCGCCACTCGCGCCTGATGGCCTCTCTGCGGATTTGCGCCTCGCTTTTCGCGGCGACCGGGTTGCGATCGGCCTCGGCGGCGACGATGCCGGGCACGCCAACTGGATCGGCTCCGTCGCAGCGGCCGAGGCGATCGATGCCGCGCTCGCGATCCTCGGAGCGCTGGCGGCGCATGGCCCCGGCGCCAGGCTGCGCGGCCCCGGCGGGCTGGCCGGAGATCCGGTGATCGCCGCGGCCGTGGCGGACCTCTCCGACGCCGCCATGCCGCCCGAGATTAATGCGGCGGGCGCGGCTATCGGCACAATCGAAGGCTACGACGTCGCGGTGCAGGGCATCGCCTTTCCGTTCGGACAGTCCGATGCCGAGGCGCTGAGGGAACTGGCCGAGGCCGCGTCCCGGGCCGGTCTCGCCGCCTTCGCGCCGGCGCCAGAGCGGGCGCTGCTCCTCGCAGGCGACCACGAAGCCGTCGCCGCAACACTCTCGGTGGCAGCGCGGCTTGGCTTCATCACCGAGCCGACCGATCCCCGCCGCTTCATCGCCGCCTGCATCGGCAGCGAGGGCTGCGCCTCCGGCCGCATCGCGACACGGCGGATGGCCGAAGCCGCTGCGGGAGCGCTCGTGCCCCTCCTCGACGGGTCGTTCACGCTGCATCTCTCGGGCTGCGCCAAGGGCTGCGCGCATCCTGAGCCGGCCAAGATCACGCTCGTCGGAGTCGACAACGGGGCGGGACTCGTGCTTGACGGACGGGCACGCGACGCGCCCGCTGGAATCGCCCCGGCTTCGATGCTGCTCGGCGGGTTCGGCCGCCTGACGGCGATGGTGGCGGCGAGACCTTCGGGAACATCGGCGCGCGCGGCTTTGGACAGCATGGAACGGGCCGGCATCCTCGGCGCGATGACCGGAGAGGCGGCAGGTGACGACGACGACCGAGGAGAGAGCCGGAACGCCCCCCGCGACGCACGACTATCTGCGTGACGGGACGGCGATCTACGAGCGCTCGTTCGCCATCATCCGCGCCGAGGCCGATCTTGCGCGCTTCTCGCCGCTCGAGGCGCATGTCGCCGTGCGCATGATCCACGCCGCCGGCCTCGTGCCGCTCGCCGAGGTCATCCGCTTCGGCCTCGGCTTTGCAGACGCGGCACGGGGGGCGCTGATGGCCGGCGCGCCGATCTTCTGCGATTCCGAGATGGTCGAGCGCGGTATCACGCGGGCGCGGCTTCCCGCCGACAACGAGGTCGTCTGCACGCTCCGCGACCCGCGCACCGCCGCACTCGCCGAACGCATGGGAACGACCCGCTCCGCCGCGGCGATCGAGCTCTGGGGCGAGCGGCTGGCCGGCGCTGTTGTGGTGATCGGCAATGCGCCGACCGCCCTTTTCCACCTGATCGACGCCATCGCCGCGGGCGGGCCGCGGCCGTCCGCCATCATCGGCGCGCCGGTCGGCTTCGTCGGCGCGGCGGAATCGAAGGCGGCGCTGGCGGAGAGCGCGATCGGTGTGCCGTGGCTGGTCGTCGACGGCCGCCTCGGCGGCAGCGCCATCGCCTCGGCTGCGGTCAACGCGCTGGCGAGCGACCGGCTATGAGCACCTCTCCCGCCGGCACAGGGCGCCTCTATGGCGTCGGGGTCGGCCCCGGCGACCCGGAACTCCTGACGCTGAAGGCTGCGCGGATCATCGACGGCGCGGACGTTGTCGCCTATTTCGCCAAGGAAGGCCGCCGCTCCAATGCGCGGACGGTCGTCGCGAGCCGCCTCGCAGGCAAGCGCGAACTGCCCCTCGCCTATCCGGTCACCACTGAAATCCACCGCCACGACGACGCCTATCGGTCGGCGATCGGCGGCTTCTATGCCGAGGCGGCGGCGGCGGTGGCGGCGCTGCTCGAACAGGGACTGACCGTCGCGGTGCTGTCGGAAGGCGACCCGCTCTTCTACGGCTCCTATATGCATATCCATTGCCGCCTGGCGCCGCGCTACCCGACCGAGGTGGTGCCGGGCGTCACGGGCATGTCGGGCGGCTGGTCGACGGCCGGCGCGCCGATCGCGCAGGGCGACGACGTCATGACCATCCTGCCCGGTACTCTCGACGAGGCCGACCTCGCGGCCCGGCTCGCCGGTTCCGACGCCGCCGTCATCATGAAGCTCGGCCGCAACCTGCCCAAGGTGCGCCGCGCGCTCGCCTTCGCCGGCTGCCTGGAGCGGGCCATCTATATCGAGCGCGCGACGACCGAGGGCGCGCTGACGATGAAGCTCGCCGACAAGACCGACGACGCGGCGCCCTATTTCTCGCTGGTCCTGGTGCCCGGCTGGGAGGCGCTGCGATGAGCGGGCGGCTCGCGGTCATCGGGCTTGGGCCGGGCGACGCGCGCCACCGGACGCTCGAGGCGGAGGCGGAACTCGCGAGCGCCGAGATGGTCTATGGCTACGGCCCCTATCTCGACCGCGTCGCCGATCGCGACGGGCTCGTCAAGATCGCCTCCGACAACCGCGAGGAACTGGTGCGCGCCGGTGCGGCGCTGGCCAGCGCGGCGGCGGGATATCGCGTCGCCATGGTCTCGGGTGGCGATCCCGGCGTCTTCGCCATGGCCGCCGCGGTCTGCGAGGCCGTCGAAAAGGGCGATCCGGCATGGCGCGCCATCGACCTCGCCGTGGTTCCGGGCGTGACGGCGATGCTCGCCGTGGCGGCTGCCGCCGGTGCGCCGCTCGGCCATGATTTCTGCGCGCTCTCGCTGTCGGACAATCTCAAGCCCTGGAGCCTCGTCGAGAAGCGGCTCGCCGCCGCGGCGACGGCCGGCTTCGTCATCGCGCTCTACAATCCGATCTCGCGCGCCCGACCCTGGCAGCTCGGCGCCGCCTTCACGCTGCTGCGCCAGATACTCGGCGGAGATGTCCCCGTCATCTTCGGCCGCGCGATCGGTCGCCCCGATGCGCGGCTCGCTGTCGTGCCGCTAGCCGAGGCCGATGCGGAAGCGGCCGACATGGCGACACTGGTCATCATCGGCACGGCGGAGACGCGGATCGTCGAGCGGCCGGGTCTCGCGCCGCTGGTCTATACGCCGCGCTTCTCGGGTGGAGCGTGATGGGCGAGAAACGCGATCACCTCGTCGATGCCCGCGACTTCGGGGAGCGCCGGGGCCGGCGGCCGGTCGACCATCAGCACGGTAAGGCCGAGTTCGCGCGCCGCGTCGAGCTTGGCCCGCGTAGCCTCGCCGCCGCTGTTCTTGGTGACCAGCGCCTCGATCGCATGCCGGCGCATCAGCGCGACTTCACCCTCCAGCGTGAAGGGGCCGCGCTCCTCGATGGTGACGGCATGGCCGAGCGCGGGCGGCAGATCGATCGGCTCGATGCTGCGGAAGATATAGGCATGTTGCGGCTCTGCCGCGAAGCACGGCGCATCCTGACGGCCGATCGTGACCAGCAGGCGGCGCGGCGGTCCGGCGAGGCCGTCGATCAGGAAATCGAGCGAGGCATAGCGCCGCCAGTCGTCGCCCTCGACCGGTTGCCAGGGCGGCCGCGACAGTCTGAGGGCGGGAATCCCGATCATGCGCGCCGCCTCGGCGGCATTGGCCGCGATCCTAGCCGCGAAGGGATGGGTGGCGACGATGAGCGCCGCGATCGCCTCGCTCTTCAGATAGGCCGCGAGCCCCGCCGCGCCGCCGAAACCGCCGGTGCGTGTGGGAAGAGGTTGCTGGAGCGGGTGCCCGGTCCGGCCCGCCAGCGACAGGACGCCGTCATAGCCCGCGATGGCCGCGATGCGGCCGGCGAGCGCGCGCGCTTCCGTCGTTCCGCCGAGAATGAGCAGCCGCGTCGCCATCGCGCCGAAAGGTCTCCGTCGTGAGCGCCGGGCGCTGGCTCGGCATCGTCGGCATCGGCGAAGATGGCGCCGAAGGTCTCTCGCCGCTCGCCCGCCGCATGATCCAAGCCGCCGGCGCCGTGTTCGGCGGCCGTCGCCATCTCGCGCTCGCCGCGCCGCTCGTCAAGGGCGAGGCGGTCGAATGGCCGAGCCCGTTCACGATCGAGCCGCTGCTGGCGCGGCGCGGCCGGCCGACGGTGGTGCTCGCCTCGGGCGATCCGTTCCTCTACGGCGTCGGCAATGTCATCGCCCGCCATGTGCCGGCCGGAGAGTACACCGCCCTGCCCGCGCCCTCCGCGTTCAGCCTCGCCGCGAACCGTCTCGGCTGGCCGCTCGCCGAGGTGACGGCGCTCTCCCTGCATGGACGGCCGATCGATCTGTTGCGGCCGCATCTCTTCCCCGGCGCCCGCATCCTCGCGCTCACCTCCGACGCCGACGGTCCGGCCGCCATCGCGGCGCTCCTCGCCGGCAGCGGCTTCGGCCGATCGCAGGTGACGCTGCTCGAAGCGATGGGCGGCGCCGACGAGCGCGTCCGCAGCAGTTCGGCGGCCTTGTTCGAGATGGCTGCGGTCAACCCTCTGAACACGCTCGCCATCGCGGTCGAGGCCGAGCCCGGCGTGCGCATCCTGCCGCGCGTCGCGGGGCTGGACGATTCACTGTTCGAGACGGACGGGCAGATCACCAAGCGTGAGATCCGCGCGCTGACGCTATCGGCTCTCGCGCCACGGCCGGGCGAGTGCCTCGTCGATATCGGCGCCGGCTCGGGCTCGGTCGCCATCGAATGGATGCTGGCCGATCGGCGCTGCCGGGCCGTCGCGATCGAGCCGCGCGCCGATCGCGCAGCGCGCATCCGCGCC
>CAWZZK010000232.1:0-42700 GCA_963966455.1 Kaistia sp.
GTAGCTTCTCTCCCAACGAAAACGGGCGCCGCGTTGCCGCGGCGCCCGTTGAAACTTGAAGCCGTATGTGGCGCTTAGCGCTTCAATGCGAGCTTGGTGCTGCCGAAGTCGGCAGAGGCGAAGGTCACCGTGACCACCGGCTGGAACAACGGGCCCGAGAAGCGATCGGTGCGCAGGCCCTCATAGGCGATGCGGCCGAAGCCGAGCCGCACGGCACGCTCGGGCGACGTGAACAGGGCCGGGTCGCCGAACGGACGCGGCATTTCGAGTTCAGCATAGCCCTTCTGACGGGTCGAGCCCTGGCGCGTGACCAGCTCGATCGTGTCGGCCGAGTAGCCGAGCGCGGTGAAGCGGGCCAGCGGATCCTGCCAGTCGTCGGCGCTTTCGATCGGCGCACCGGTGGCGCTGGGCGAGGCCGAAGCCGCACGGCCGGCCACGAGCGCGCCGGTGCTGGCGTCGATGCGCGGCGCACCCTCGTCGGCAGCGGCATAGGCCAGAACCGGAGCCGGTCCCATCGAACCGCCCTTGCCGACCGCGTCGGCGATCGCCTCGGCGGCCGTGGCGGGCTGATGCGGCTCGGCGACCGCGTCGAAGGCGGCAAGCTGCGCGGCGACCGCCGGGCTAGACGTTCCGCCCGTCGACGAAGCGCTGGCGAGCGCAACCATCGGATTGGCGACGGCCGGCTGAGCGACCGGCGAGATGCGCGGAACCGGAGCGGACGCATCGGCGACCACGACCGGAGCTTCCTCGGCAACCTCGTTCGCGACCGGCGAGGGCCGCGGCACCGGAGCCATGGCGACGACCGTCTCGGCCTCCTCGGCGGCGGCCACGGCCGGCACATCGGCCGCGTCGTTCTGCTGCTGCGGCATCGGCGAGCGGCGCGGCAGCGGAGCCATCGCCACAACGGTCTCGGCCGGAGCGGCCTCGATCTCGGGCGAAGCCTGCGGCGCCTTGGCGGTCGCGGCGGCCGGAGCGTCGCTGTCGTCGTCGGCGGCCGGAGCCGGAGCCTTGGTGGCCTTCGCAACCTTCACGGCCGGAGCCGGGACGTCGGCATTGTCCTCTTCCTCGTCGGCACCGCCGCCGAAGAGGCGCGCCAGGAAGGACTTGCCGCCATTGCCGCCCGAAGAGGCGCTGGCCATCACGATATCGTCGTTTCCGCCGGCCTTGCGGGACTTGTAGGCCGCGAGAGCGGCGGCATAGCCGGGAAGGGGCTTGCCGTCGTCCGGGATATGCATGGTCTTGCCGTCCGGGAACAGACGGACGAGCTGCTGGCGGCTCATGCGCGGCCAGGAACGGACGCTGCCGGTGTCCATATGGACGAAGGGCGAGCCGGAGGTCGGATAGAAGCCGACGCCGCCGACCTGCATCTTGAAGCCGATCTCGCGCAGCTTCGTCAGCGGCACGTCCGGAATGTAGAAGTCCATCGCCTTGCCGAGCATGTGCTGGCTATGCTTGGCGACGCCGCGCGAACGCGAGCGGAGCATGCCGTTGGTCTCGGGCGAGCGGAAACCGCAGACGACCTGGATCGGCACCCTGGAACCGCTCTGCTGATAGACCGACCAGATGAGGTCGAACAGCTTCGGGTCCATGTTGGTCGGCTGGTTCTTGCGCCAGTCACGCAGAAAATAGTTGAGCTTCTTGAGGCCGGCCGCATCGTAGCGCCCGTTGCGCTTGAAGACGATCGTCGCGCTCTCGTTGGTATGGGCATTGTGAAGGGTGAGAGCCCGGTCTCCGGCGGCAGCGTCGGCATCGCCGACCTTGGCCGTCACAAGAATTCCACCGGCGACGAGTGCCGAGGCGGTCGCGAAACGGATGGAAGAGAAGACCCGCTTCCGCCAACCGCTATTTCGCTGAGACTCTTTCATGAGACTAGTCAACCTGCTTCTGCGTCCACGGCCCGTTCGGGCGCCCCCGTCGAGGGCAGAATGCTCGAATAGAGTTAACCAGCATTTACCGTGATCGTCATTGCCTGACCTCAGTATCCGCGCGCGGCTCTGCGTACCGATACGGAACTAGCATCAGCAGCAATCGTGGCGAGAACGGGGCAACACGATGACCGCGTATGGAAGCTCCAGACGCGGTTTCGCATGTTCGGCGGGGAATGTCGACCGCTGATCGCGGCTGCGCGGCGGCAGGCCGCAGAGAGCGCCTCTCTCAGAGGCCGAGGGCGCGCTCCACCCGGGCGTTGTAGCCATAGATGTCGGGACGCATCTGCAGCGTGCCCGAATCATCCACGAAGGCCGTGAAATAGGTGATGTGGATGGGGATGTGCTTGGGCAGGTTCACCCAGCTCTCGCGCCCGCCGACCATCTTGCGCAGCCGCTCCTTGGTCCAGCCGCCCTGATAGGCGAGCAGCACGTCGGCGAATTCGAGCGGGTTCTGGACGCGCACGCAGCCATGGCTGAAGGCGCGCTGGTCGCGCTGGAAGAGGCTCTTCGACGGCGTGTCGTGCAGATAGACCGAGTGCTCGTTCGGGAAGAGAAATTTGATCGAGCCGAGGGCGTTGTCGTCACCCGGCCGCTGCCGGATCTGGATGTTGCGCGCGCTGGCCGTGCTCCAGTCGACCGAACCCGGGCTGACCGGCACGACCTTGCCGTTGACCTTCGCGAGCACCTGATAGCCGTTGCGCGAGAGATAGGACGGATCGTTGCGGACCTTCGGCAGCATCTCCTTCGTCGTGATCGACGCCGGGACGTTCCAGCTCGGATTGACGACGATCGATTCCATCTCGTCGGAGAAGATCGGGGTCTGGTTCGTGACCTTGCCGGTCACGACGCGGGTCTCGTGGACGATCTTGCCGTCGTCGACGATGCGCACCTGGAACTCGGGTACGTTCACCTCGACATGGAAGGCGCCGAGATCGCGCGGCAGCCAGCGCCAGCGCTCCATATTGGCGAGGATCTCGGCCGTGTCGTCCTTGCCGGCGCGGTTGAGGAACGCGATCGTGTTGCCGCCCGCAGCGCCATCGGCCTTGAGGCCGCTCTCCGCCTGGAAGCGAGCGACGGCTTCAGCCAGCGCGTTGTCATAGAGTTCGGGCGTCTCGGTTGCGGCCGGCAGGCCGAGGCGGGCGCGCAGCTGCGGCACGCGCGGGTCGCTGACGCCGAGCTTCATGAGCTTGCCCTCGGCGATCGGCGCCGGGGCCTCGGTGGCGGGCAGCTTGCGGGCTTCGGCGAGTGCCGCCTTGAGGCGCTGGTAGCCGGGATGCGGCGGGTTGTAGGCGATGACGGCCGCGGTGGCGTCCGGCGCGGCGGAGACGCTCGCGAGGATCTCGACCGGATCGGGCAGCAGCGGCTTGATGGTGATGAGCTTGCCGATCGAGGACGGGTCGAGCCGGCCGGCATAGGCCTGGCGGGCGTAGAGCAGCAGCGCCTTGTCCAGGGTCAGTTCCGCGGCGGCCGTCAGGTCGGGTCCGAGCGGGGCCGTGCTGCCGAGCGTGGCGGCGGGCAGGCGATAGGCGGCGGGATCAAGGCCTTCGTCGGCGGCGGCGCTTATGGCTGCCATCACGGCCTTGGCCGCCGGGGTATAGCGGCCGTCCTTGATCCAGACCGGCTGATAGTCGCGCGCCGAATAGAACTCCTCCATGGCCGCGCGGTCGCGCTTGTCGAGGAAGCTCTCCTTGGCCGGCGCGATGGCGAGCACGGTCTTCAGGGCGATCGCGGCCGGATCGCTCGCGACATCGGCCATCGTGAGGCTGGCGGCGCTTCCCGCGCGCTCACGGAAGGTCTGGCCTTCGGGCAGGAAGGCGAACGCCGCGCCCGCCGAAAGCGCCAGCAGCGCCGTGCCCGTCAAAGCCGTCCGCAACACCCTGCCGATCATCGTCCGATCCTCACGCTCACCCAACAGGAGACGCGCCAGCGGGCCTGTCGTTCCCAACCGGCTCCGAGCAGAGCCGGCTCATTCTGAACACCGGAATGGGGCGCGGCGCTGCGACCGCGATCACTCCGTCGCCAGCTCCTCGTCCTCTTCGGCAATGCCGAGTTCCTTCAGCTTGCGATAGAGGGTGGAGCGGCCGATACCGAGTTTCCGGGCCACCGTTGCCATGCGGCCACGGTAGCGCTCGACGGCGAGCCGGATCATCTCCGCCTCGATCGCTTCGAGCGTCCTGATCTCGCCATCCTCGCCGAGCGCCGGCAGCCAGCCATCGGGCAATATCGACTCGAGCGCCGCAGCCTCCGCCACATCGCCGGAAACCAAGCGTGGCGGCTCGGGGCGGTGAGGGGCAAGCTGCGGAAATTCCTCACGGGTCAGCACCGCATCATCGGCGAGCACGACCGCGCGGAACATCACGTTTTCGAGCTGGCGGATATTGCCCGGCCAGTCATGGCGCATCAGGAGATCGAGCGCGTCCGGCGCGATGCCGGCAAGGCGCGGCTTCTTCTCCTCGGCGGCGAAGCGCGCCAGGAAATGGCGGGCGAGTTCCGGGATATCCTCGCGCCGCTCGCGCAGCGGCGGCACGCGGATCGGGAACACGTTCAGCCTGTAATAGAGATCCTCGCGGAAGCGGCCCTCGCGAACGAGCGCGATCAGGTCACGGTTTGTTGCGGAAATCAGACGAAAATCAACACGAACCGAACGTTTTCCGCCAACCGGATCGATCTCGCCTTCCTGCAGCGCTCGGAGCAGCTTCACCTGCGCGTCGAGCGGCAGCTCGCCGACCTCGTCGAGGAACAGCGTGCCGCCATGTGCCTCCTGGAACTTGCCGGCATGTTTCTCGGTCGCGCCGGTGAATGCACCCCGCTCATGGCCGAACAGGATCGACTCGACGAGATTGGCGGGGAGAGCGCCACAATTGACGGTGACGAAGGGCTTCGCCTTGCGATCGCCCGAGCCCTGGATGGCGCGGGCGATCAGTTCCTTGCCGACGCCGCTCTCGCCCTCGATGAGGATCGGGATCTGCGAGCCGGCGGCGCGGCGGGCGAGCGCGATCACGCGGTCCATCGCCGGGCTCGCGGTGACGATGTCGCGGAAGGAGAGCGTGCCGGAGGCGGAGCGTCGCGCCCGCTGGAGTTCGCCCTCCAGAGCGCCGAGCCGGAGGGCATTGGTGATCGACACCTCGATGCGCTCCGGAGACATCGGCTTCACGACGAAATCGCTCGCGCCGGCCCGCATCGCGCCGACGACCGTATCGATGCCGCCATGGGCGGTCTGGACAATCACGGGCAGCGTGCGGCCGAGCGCGGGCAGGCGCTCAAGGACGCCCATGCCGTCGAGCTCCGGCATCACGAGATCGAGGATCATCAGATGGAAACGATCGCCGTCCGGGCCGGCGAGCATCTCGACCGCCGCGCGGCCGTTGTCGAGCGTCACCGCGCTGTGGCCGAGCCGCGTGGCCGCCGCCTCCAGCAGCCGGCGCTGCACGGGATCGTCGTCGACGATGAGAATACGCGAAGACATCGGCGGCCGGTTCTCCGGCCATCGCGCTCCCCCGACGCTGCCCATCCGGGCCTGGCCACGGAGGGCATGATCGCGGCCGTTCCTTAACGTCGGCCTTACGGCAACCTCCGGCGGAAGCGGGTGTTGACGCCGGCCTGCATATCCCGACTTGTGGATCCCGCCTGTTGATCCCGACCCGCCTGCGACCCTATCTAGCCCTACGACCTTCCTAGAGCGGACCCGTTCCCATGACCCTCAGCCAGACCTTCAGCTCCGCCGCCGCGACGAGCGCGGCCGGGGACATCGGCCATCTGCCCGAATGGGACTTGACCGATCTCTATCCCGGCACCCAGTCGCCCGAGATCCAGGGCGACCTCGAAAAGGCGGCGCGCGACAGCGAGGCCTTCGAGGCTCGCTGGAAAGGGACGCTCGACGTGTTGGCGCGCGAGGGCGGGCTCGTCGACCCCATCCGCCAATATGAGGCGCTGGACGAACTGCTCGGCCGCCTCGTCTCCTATGCCGGTCTCGTCTATTCGGGCGACACGACCGATCCCGCCGGCGCCAAATTCTATGGCGACGTGCAGCAGAAGGTGACCGACGCCAGCAGCCATCTGCTGTTCTTCACCCTCGAAATGAACCGCATCGACGATGCGCTGGTCGAGGCGGCGATGGCGGCCGATGCGGCGCTCGCGCATTACCGTCCCTGGCTCGAGGATCTCCGCAAGGAAAAGCCCTATCAGCTCGAGGACCGGGTCGAGCAGCTGTTCCACGAGAAGTCGGTCACCGGCCGCGCAGCGTGGAACCGCGTCTTCGACGAGACCATGGCTTCGCTGCGCTTCGACTTGAACGGCGAGATGCTGACGCTCGAGCCGACGCTCAACCTGATGCAGGATCCGGACGAGACGAAGCGCAAGGCTGCCGCCGATGCGCTCGCCGCGACCTTCGCCGAGAATATCCGTCTGTTCACGCTGGTGACCAACACGCTCGCCAAGGACAAGGAAATCTCGGACCGCTGGCGCGGCTTCCAGGACGTCGCGGAGTCGCGCCATCTCGCCAACCGCGTCGAGCCCGAGGTGGTCGACGCGCTGGTCGCCGCCGTCCGCGCCGCCTATCCGCGCCTCTCGCACCGCTATTATGCGCTGAAGGCGAAGTGGTTCGGCAAGGAGCGGCTCGATCATTGGGACCGCAACGCGCCGCTGCCGAAGGTCGCGAGCCGCACGATCCCCTGGGCGGAAGCGCGAGACACCGTGCTCTCGGCCTATCGGCTCTTCTCGCCCGAGATGGCGACGATCGCCGAGCAGTTCTTCGACAAGGGCTGGATCGACGCGCCCGTGCGTCCAGGCAAGTCGCCCGGCGCCTTCGCGCATCCGACCGTGCCCTCGGCGCATCCCTATGTGCTGCTCAACTACCAGGGCAAGACGCGCGACGTGATGACCCTCGCCCATGAGCTCGGCCATGGCGTGCATCAGGTGCTGGCGGGGCCGCAGGGTCCCTTGATGGCGCCGACGCCGCTCACGCTTGCCGAGACGGCGAGCGTCTTCGGCGAGATGCTGACCTTCCGCGCGCTGCTCGACGCCACCACCGATCCGGTGCAGCGCAAGGCGATGCTGGCCTCGAAGGTCGAGGACATGATCAACACGGTCGTGCGCCAGATCGCCTTCTACAGCTTCGAGCGCAAGGTCCATACCGAGCGGCGCGAGGGCGAACTGACCTCGGACCGGCTGAACGCGATCTGGATGGACGTCCAGCGCGAGAGCCTCGGCGACGCGATCCGCCTCGGACCGGGCTACGAGCTGTTCTGGACCTATATCCCGCACTTCATCCATTCGCCCTTCTATGTCTACGCCTATGCCTTCGGCGACTGCCTGGTGAACTCGCTCTATGCCGTCTATCGCGAGGCGGAGAGCGGCTTCCAGGACCGCTATTTCGCGCTTCTGAAGGCCGGCGGCACCAAGCACCACGCCGAACTCCTCGCCCCCTTCGGTCTCGACGCCACCGACCCGGAATTCTGGCAGAAGGGCCTCTCGGTACTGGAAGGCTTCATCAGCGAATTGGAGGCGATGGAGGGGTAGGAAACGCTTAGCGTCCGGTATCAGCACGTCATGCGTGCGGCTGGTCTGCGTACGTGATAAGCTGGTCTGGTCGCAAAAAAGGCCGCACCATGAAGCTCCAGATCACGCGAACCGACGAAGGGGAGTTTCTTGCCCTCCCAGAACATCTGCTGACCGCTCTTGGCGTTTCGGCGGGTGATTTGGTCGATCTGGTGATCAACGAGGACGGCTCGGTCCGCATCGATCCCGATCAGCGGAGGTCGACACCTTCAGCGAGTTTAGATCCCCGACGTTCTGCGACCTAGTCTTGACAGCGTCATGCCCGGGCTTGTCCCGGGCATCCACGTCTTGCTTGAAGTTGGTGCTGCAAGAAAGTCGTGGATGGCCGGGACAAGCCCGGCCATGACGCCTCTTTGCCTTTTGTTTCCCGGAAGCGTCGATATCGGTGCGGCTGACTGTGGCGATTGCTGCAACGCCCTGTCCGGATGACTTGTACCGCGGCCGCTCGCCGCGTGCCCTTGCAGCTTCGGCGGCGCGCCGCATGTTAAGGGACGAGTACCAGCCGAGCGCCCCCAGCCGAGAGACCGATGTCCGATTCAGAACGCAACCGTCTCACAGGCCGCCTTTCACGCTATGCCCGCGTCGGCGTGAATGTCGGAGGCGTCGCGGCGAAGGTCGCCTCGTCGCGGTTGTTCGGCTCCTCGCTCGACAAGGAGAAGCACGCAGCGGACCTCGCCAGTGCGCTCGGCGGCCTCAAGGGGCCGCTGATGAAGGTCGGGCAGATTCTCTCCACGGTGCCCGATCTCGTGCCGCCGGAATATGCGGCCGAGCTTTCGCAACTGCAGTCGAACGCGCCGCCGATGGGCTGGCCCTTCGTGCGCCGCCGCATGCAGGCCGAGCTCGGACCGGACTGGGAGAAGCGCTTCGCCTCGTTCGAGCGCCAGCCGGCTGCGGCGGCCTCGCTCGGCCAGGTGCACCGCGCCACCGCCAAGGACGGCACCGCGCTCGCCGTCAAGCTGCAATATCCGGACATGCAGTCGGCGGTCGAGGCCGACCTGACACAGCTCAAGATGCTGTTCTCGGTCTATCGCCGCATCGATTCCTCGATCGACACCAGGGAGATCTATGAGGAGATCGGCGCGCGCATCCGCGAGGAGCTCGACTATGGCCGCGAGGCGCGGCATGCGCTGCTCTACAAGATCATGCTCGACGGCGCGCCGATCGTGCGCGTGCCCGAGGTCGAGCCGAACCTGTCGACCGCAAGGCTGCTGACGCTGACCTGGCTGGAAGGCGGGCGGCTGCTCGATTTCCGCGACCGGCCTCTCGACGAGCGCAACCGCATCGCGACGGCGATGTTCACCGCCTGGTGGTCGCCCTTCGCCCATTACGGCGTCATCCATGGCGATCCGCATCTCGGCAACTACACCGTCTTCGAGGAGGACGGCGTCGCGGCGGGCATCAACCTGCTCGATTATGGCTGCATCCGCATCTTCCCGCCGGCCTTCGTCGCCGGCGTCGTGGATCTCTTCCACGGCCTCCTGGAGGACGATCGCGCCCGGGTCGTCGGCGCCTATGAGAGCTGGGGCTTCAAGGGGCTCTCGAACGAGCTGATCGATGCGCTCAACATCTGGGCGCGGTTCATCTATGCGCCGCTGCTCGACGATCGCGTCCGCACCATCGCGGACGGCGTCGCCCCGGCGGAATATGGACGCCGCGAGGCCTTCCGCGTGCATCAGGTGCTGAAGGAGAAGGGGCCGGTCACCGTGCCGCGCGAATTCGTCTTCATGGACCGCGCGGCGATCGGGCTCGGCGCGGTGTTCCTCCATTTGAAGGCCGAGATGAACTTCCACCGCCTGTTCATGGAGACGCTCGACGGCTTCGATGCGCGCCTGCTCGGCCATCGCCAGCAGGCGGCGCTGGGCGGCGTCGGCCTCGCCTGACAGCCGTCTCGGCGGCGCAAGCGCGTCAGCGTGGCCGATTGCGGGCCATGCCGCTTCTGCGATATAGGCCGGTCAGCTGAAATCCGTCACGAGGGAGACGAGCCGATGGCTGACAACGCGATGGACTATCCCGAGCACGAGCGCACCTATGCGTTCTTCATGGCGCTCACCAAGTGGGGAACCATCTCGGTCGTCGTGATCCTCATCCTGATGGCGTTCTTCCTGCTCTGAGCATCGACGGGCCGCTTTCGGCGGCCCGATGCAAGGCGGCGCCCGCGTGGCGTCCGCTCACAGTCGAGGACAATCCATGAAGATCGCTGTTCCCGCGGAGATCGACGGCGGGGAGACGCGCGTCGCCGCGACCCCCGACACGGTCAAGAAGTTCGTGGCGCTCGGCGCCGAGGTGGTCGTCGAGCGGGGCGCCGGCCTCAAATCGCGCATCGTCGACGCCGACTACGAGGCGGCCGGGGCGCGCATCGCGGACGATGCCGCGGCGACGCTCGCCGATGCGGACGTGGTGCTGAAGGTCCGCCGTCCGGGCGCAGCCGAGCTGCCGGCCTACCGGCGTGGCGCGCTCGTCATTGCGACTATGGACCCTTATGGCCATGAGGACGCCGTCGCGGCGATGGCCGATTCGGGCGTCTCCGCCTTCGCGATGGAATTCATGCCGCGCATCACCCGCGCGCAGGTCATGGACGTCCTGTCCAGCCAGGCGAATCTTGCCGGCTACCAGGCGGTGATCGATGCCGCGGCCACCTATGACCGCGCGCTGCCGATGATGATGACCGCCGCCGGCACCGTGCCGGCCGCGCGCGTCTTCGTCATGGGCGCCGGCGTCGCCGGCCTGCAGGCCATCGCCACCGCGCGGCGCCTCGGCGCCGTCGTGACCGCGACCGATGTCCGCCCGGCCGCCAAGGAGCAGGTGGAGAGCCTCGGCGCCAAGTTCATCGCCGTCGAGGACGAGGAATTCCGCCAGGCCGAGACCGCCGCCGGCTATGCCAAGCCGATGTCCGCCGAATATCAGGCGAAACAGGCGGCGCTCGTCGCCGAGCACATCAAGAAGCAGGACATCGTCATCACGACGGCGCTGATCCCGGGACGGGCCGCGCCGCGGCTGGTGACGGCGGCGATGGTCGCCTCGATGCGTCCCGGCGCCGTCCTCGTCGATCTCGCTGTCGAGCGCGGCGGCAATGTCGAGGGTAGCGTCGCGGGCGAGATCGTCGACATCGACGGCCGCCGCATCGTCGGCCATCTCAATGTCGCCGGCCGCATCCCCGCGACCGCCTCGCAGCTCTATGCCAAGAACCTCGCCGCCTTCCTCGAGACGATGATCGACAAGACCTCGAAACAGGTCGCGGTCAACTGGGACGACGAGCTCGTCAAGGCGACGCTTCTCACGCGCGACGGCGCCATCGTGCATGCCGCGTTCAAGCCCAAACTCGCCGAGACGGTCCCCGCCTGACACAAGGAGCCATGGCCATGGCCAATCTGACGCCGGAACAGGCGGCGAGCGCCGCGCGGGCCGCTGCCGATGCCGCCACCGCAGCCGCGCAGGCGGCCCAGGAAGCGGCCGCGGCCGCGCATCAATATGCCGTCCAGGCCGGCGTTCCCGGCGAGGGCGGCCTCGGCGACGCCGCGGCGATGGCGGTGCATGCCGCCTCGGGCGGCGTGATCGATCCCTTCGTCTTCCGCCTGTCGATCTTCGTCCTCGCGATCTTCGTCGGCTACTATGTCGTCTGGTCGGTGACGCCGGCGCTGCATACGCCGCTGATGTCGGTGACCAACGCCATCTCCTCGGTGATCGTGGTCGGCGCGCTGCTCGCCGTCGGCGTCGAGGCGGTCGGCAACTCCACCGGCCATTCGCTCGCGCAGGGCTTCGGCTTCGTGGGCCTCATCCTCGCCAGCGTGAACATCTTCGGCGGGTTCCTCGTCACCAGCCGCATGCTGGCGATGTACAAGAAAAAGACGAAGTGAGGGCGCCGCGATGACCACAGCCAACGTCACCGCCGTTCTCTATCTCGTCTCAGGCGTCCTGTTCATCATGGCGCTGCGCGGGCTCTCCAGCCCCGCCACCTCGCGCCAGGGCAATCTCTACGGCATGGTCGGCATGGCCATCGCCATCCTGACGACGCTGGTGCTCGCCGCGCCCAGCAGCGGCCTTTCCTGGACGCTGATCATCCTCGGCCTCGCCATCGGCGGCGGCATCGGCGCGGTCGTGGCGCGGCGCATCGCCATGACGGCGATGCCGCAGCTCGTCGCCGCCTTCCACAGCCTTGTCGGCCTCTCGGCCGTCATGGTGGCGGCCGCCGCACTCTATGCGCCGGCGGCGTTCGGCATCGGCGAGGTCGGCGACATCCATCGCCAGGCGCTGGTCGAGATGAGCCTCGGCGTCGCGATCGGCGCGATCACCTTCACCGGTTCGGTCATCGCCTTCGCCAAGCTGAACGGCAACATGTCGGGCAAGCCGATCCTGCTGCCGATGCGGCATGCGATCAACATCGCGCTGGCCGCGCTGTTGATCCTGCTCGTCATCGCGCTGGTCGTCACCGGCAATCCGGTCTGGTTCTGGCTGGTGGTGATCGTCAGTCTCGTGCTCGGCGGCCTCATCATCATCCCGATCGGCGGCGCCGACATGCCGGTTGTCGTCTCGATGCTCAACTCCTATTCGGGCTGGGCGGCGGCGGGCATCGGCTTCACGCTTGGCAACACGGCGCTGATCGTCACCGGCGCGCTGGTCGGCTCGTCGGGCGCGATCCTCTCCTACATCATGTGCAAGGCGATGAACCGCTCGTTCATCTCCGTCATCATCGGCGGCTTCGGCGGCGAGACGGCGGCGGCGGGCGGCGGGGTGGTCGAGCAGCGGCCGGTCAAGCAGGGCTCGGCCGACGACGCGGCCTTCATCATGAAGAACGCCTCGAAGGTCATCGTCGTGCCGGGCTATGGCATGGCGGTGGCGCAGGCGCAGCATGCCGTGCGCGAAATGGCCGACAAGCTCAAGGCGCATGGCGTCGAGGTCAAATACGCCATCCATCCGGTGGCGGGCCGCATGCCGGGCCACATGAACGTGCTGCTCGCCGAGGCGAATGTGCCCTATGACGAGGTGTTCGAGCTCGAGGACATCAATTCCGAGTTCGCGCAGGCCGATGTCGCCTTCGTCATCGGCGCCAACGACGTGACCAACCCGGCGGCCAAGACCGACAAGACCTCGCCGATCTACGGCATGCCGATCCTCGACGTCGAGAAGGCGGGAACGGTGCTGTTCGTGAAGCGCGGCATGGGCTCGGGCTATGCCGGCGTCGAGAACGAGCTGTTCTTCAAGGACAACACGATGATGCTGTTCGCCGACGCCAAGAAGATGGTCGAGAGCATCGTCAAGGCGCTGGACTGACATGGACGGCGACGCCGTCGCCATCCGCATTCTGGGGGCGGCGGATCTCGCCGCCTACCGGGCGCTCCGGCGCGAGGCGGTGACGCTCGCGCCGGTCGCATTTCTGACGACGCCGGCCGAGGACGCGGCCACCTCCGACGCGGAGGTGCTGCGCCGTCTCGCCCGTTCGCCGCCCTCGGCCGTCTTCGGAGCCTTCGCAGGCGATGATCTCGTCGGCATGGCGGGCTTCGGCGCCAATGAACGCGAGAAGCAGCGCCATCGCGGCACGCTCTGGGGCGTCTATGTGCAGCCGGCCCATCGCGGGCGCGGCATCGCGCGGCGCCTGGTGCGCGCGGTCATCGAACACGCCGCCGGCCATGTGCGCTTCCTTGATGCGGTCGTGTCAGGCGGCAATGCCGAGGCGCGGGCGCTCTATGATGGCCTCGGCTTCGAGCGCTACGGCGTCGTGCCGAGCGCCCAGTTCGCCGAGGGCGCCTTCCACGACGACATCCTGCTCGGGCTTCTGCTCGACCGACCGGAAGCCTGAGCCTCAGGTCCCCTGCGGGGCCGTGCGGCGCATACCGTCGCGGGCGGGGGCGTAGTTCGGGTTGATGATCTGCGCGCGGGCGAAGGCGTCATGCGCCTTTTTCGGCTCGCCGAGCTTTTCCAGCGCGAGGCCCTGATAGGTCCAGCCGAGATAGGACTGCTTGTCCTTGCGCACCGCGATGTTGAAATCGTCCAGCGCCGCCTTGTAGTCGCCGATGGCGAGATAGGAGAGGCCGCGCGAGAGATAGGGATCGATCTGGTTCGGCGCGTAGGTCGTCGCCGCCGTCAGGTCCGAGATCGCGTCGTCGTGGCGGTTCTGGCTCTGGTAGATGAGGGCGCGGTTGTAATAGCCCTTCGGATCGTTCGGCTCGAGCTCGATCGCCTTGGTGAGATCGGCGAGGGCGAGGTCGACCTGGCCTTGCGAGCGGTAGAGATTGGCGCGCCCGACATAGGCGTCGCCGTAGTTCGGATTGATCTGGATGGCGGTGTTGTAGTCGGACAGCGCCTGCTGGTCCTGCTTCAGCCGCCGCTCGACCAGCGCGCGGTTGGCATAGGCCTGGTAGAAGTTCGGATTGAGCTGGATGGCCTTGTTGAAGTCGGCCATCGCGTCCTGGTACTTGCCGGCGCGGCCGAAGGCGGTGCCGCGGACATTGTAGGCCGAGGCGTCGGTCGGGTTCTGGCCGACGACATCGCTGAGCGAGGCGATATTGGTCGGCGAGGCCACGGCCGGATCGATGCCCGCTTCCGGTCCGCCCATGCCCGTCGAGGACTGGCAGGCGGCGAGCGCCAGTGCCACGAGGCCAGCCGAGGCGAGGTTCGCCGCGCGCGCCAGAGCCCTGCCTGGCTTGCTGGGATCGGGGCCGGGCTTCGAGGGGACCGTCGGCGACAAGAGGCTCATCCGGATATCCTTTCGGCCGCGCTGATGCGGAGCAGAAAACGGAACAAGGGCAACGGGCTCCGCGGCGGCGGGCTCGTTACCCTCGTTCAACATAGGGCGCAGCAGGGAGCCGGCCAACCGCCGGCCGGCGCTCGCGCGATCCTGGGCGTCGTATCCTGGGCTCAGTGACGGCCCTTGGCCGCCGCGCCCTTGGGGGCAGCCACGATGCCGAGCTCGCGCTGGGCCTTCTTGCGGGCCAGCTTGCGGGCGCGGCGAACGGCCTCCGCCTTCTCGCGGGCGCGCTTCACCGACGGCTTCTCGTAGAAGTCGCGCAGCTTCATCTCACGGAAGATGCCTTCGCGCTGCATCTTCTTCTTGAGAACCTTGAGCGCCTGGTCGACGTTGTTGTCGCGAACGAGTATCTGCACGCGGGTGCGTCCTGTCTTGATCCGAAACGGATGGTCTTTTTCCCCGGCGAGGCACTGACGGGCATCGCCCGCCGGTCGTCCTCGTCCCGATTCCGGCGCTCTCATAGCAGATGGCCCAAGGGGCGTCAAAGCGTCTCGGCGCGGAAAACGGCGGATTCTCTCATGTCGCGGCGGGCGCGGCGCGGCTATCAATCGACGCTCGTCAACCAGCGAAGGAGCGGCATCGTGAAGCTCGAAAACAGGGTCGCCATCGTCACCGGCGGTGCCAAGGGTATCGGCTATGCAATCGCCGAGCGGTTCATGGCCGAAGGCGCCCGGGTCGTCATCGCGGATATCGACGCCGACGCCGGCGCGGCGGCGATCGAGCGGCTCGGATCGCTCGGCGCCTGCCGTTTCGTGCGCACCGATGTCGGCAATCGCGACGACGTCGCCAACCTGCTCGCCGCGGCGCTCGATTTCGGCGGCGAGGTCGACATCCTCGTCAACAATGCCGGTATCGTGGCGGCCGGCGACTTCCTCGACGTCTCGGAAGAGGATTTCGACCGCGTGCTGCGCG
The DNA here is from genome assembly GCA_963966455.1 of Kaistia sp. GTDB lineage: Bacteria > Pseudomonadota > Alphaproteobacteria > Rhizobiales > Kaistiaceae > Kaistia > Kaistia cartagenensis. The sequence goes on from CAWZZK010000232.1 coordinate 15,139, forward strand.
TCAACCTGAAGGGCGCGTTTCTCTGCGGCCAGGCGGTGGCCCGGCACATGGCCGAGAGGGTCGACGCCGGCGGGACGCCGGGCGCGATCGTCAACATGACCTCGGTGAATGCGGTGTTCGGCCTGCCGAACCAGGTGCCCTACACTGCCTCGAAGGGCGGGCTGATGCAATTGACGCGGGCGATGGCGGTGTCGCTGGCGCCGCGCGGCATCCGCGTCAACGCGATCGGGCCGGGCTCGATCGCGACGGACATCCTCGCCAGCGTCAACAACGATCCGGAGGCGAAGCGGCGGCTGCTGTCGCGGACGCCGCTCGGGCGGATCGGCGAGCCGGCCGAAATTGCGGCGATCGCCCTATTCCTCGCGTCCGACGATGCCAGCTACATCACGGGCGAGACGATCTATGCCGATGGCGGCCGTCTCGCCCTCAACTACACGGTGCCGGTGAAGGCGTGAGGCTGGAGCCTTTCCTGGCGGCGAGGCTCAGAGGTCCTCGTCTTCCTCGTCGACAGGGCCCTTGAGCGACTTGAGCTTGGCGAACACCGCGTCGGCGTCGAGCTCTTCCTCCTTCGGCTCCTCGGGGCGATAGGAGCGGAGCGCAGCGGCGGCGAGCGCGTCGGCGGCGGTCGTCTCCTCGGGGCGCAGCAGCGTCTCGCCCTCGGGCGTGTATTCGCGCGGCGGGGCGCTCTTGGCGGCCTTGTCGACCTCGAAGTCGAGATCGATCTGCGAGCAGAGGCCGAGCGTCACCGGATCCATCGGCGTCAGATTGGTCGAGTTCCAATGGCTGCGGCCGCGGATCGAATCGATCGTCGGCTTGGTGGTGCCGACGAGGCGCATGATCGCCGCGTCCTTGAGCTCGGGATGATTGCGCAGGAGCCAGAGAATGGCATTGGGCCGGTCCTGGCGGCGCGAAACGGGCGTGTAGCGCGGACCCTTGCGCTTCTGCACCGGCACGCGGACCTTGGTGTCGGCCATCTTGAGCTTGTGCTTCGGATCGCGCTGGGCGCGGTCGATCTCCTCGCGCGTCAGCTGCCCGGTCAGCACGGGGTCGAGGCCCTTGATGGTCTGCGCCGACTCGCCATCGGCGATCGCCTTCACCTCGAGCGGGTGAAGCTTGCAGAATTCGGCGATCTGGTCGAACCCGAGCGAGGTGTTCTCGACGAGCCAGACGGCAGTCGCCTTCGGCATCAGCGGGATGTTCGACATAAGTCTCTCCTGATCGCCCGCCCGGCTGGCGAGCCGGATGAGCAGCATGTCGTCTGAATGACGGGGATGACCGCTATATAGACCGCGCCCCGCCTCGAATCAAACGCGGCGTGACCGCGCCCCAAAGAAGAAGGGCGCGACCGAGGCCGCGCCCTTGCTCAGGAAGTCGTCCGGGATCAGTTGGCCGGAGCGGGCGTCGCGGGCGCCGGCGTTGCCGGGGCGGGCTCGGCCGGGGCCGGTGTCGCGGGAGCAGGCGTCGCAGGCGCAGCCGGGGCCGGCGCAGTCTCGGTCGCGGCAGGAGGCGGCGGCGCGGGCGGGGCGACGGCGCGCGAACTCCACCAGAACCATGCGACGACGATCACGACGATGACGACGACGACCCAAATCCATGTATTTTGGCGTTGCATGCCGTTCCTCCTTGCTGTTTGTGGCTCACGGCCCTGTATTCATAGCCGATTCACGGCTGTTTACGAAGACCCTGCCGCGTCGCCGACTTAACGCGCTCAAGCAGCGGCCGGCGAGGTGCCTGTCCGCTGCTTGGGATGGGAGCGATCACGCACGATCGCGATAGATTTCAACGCAACATTTGTTGAGATGAACGGCACGCCCGATCTCCGCGACCCAGTCGAGCGGGATGTAGTGGTGGACGCCGTCGGGAGAATCGTCGCGTGTCAGGCGGATCTCGTTGCCATCGGCCATGCCATCGACACGGCCGACGCGATTGCCGCGCGCGTCGAGCACCAGCATGCGATGGGCAATCGGCAGATGGAGGTTTCTGAGGGTCATGGTCATGGCGTTCTCCTTCCCGAAACATCCAACTCGGGAAGCGCCATTTGGTTTCATGGCTCAGATTGTGAGGACGATCTTTCCCACATGCTGCGAACTCTCCATCCGCCGATGCGCCTCGGCGGCGGCGGCGAGGGGGTAGGTCCGGTCGATCACCGGCCGCATGGCGCCCGATTCGACGAGAGGCCAGACATGGAGCCGGACCTCCGCCGCGAGCCGCGCCTTGAACGCATCGGGCCGCGCCCTCAGCGTCGATCCGGTCCAGGTCAGGCGCTTCACCATCAGCCGCTGGAAATCCGCCTCGATGCGCGAGCCGCCGAGAAAGGCGATCTGCACGATGCGGCCGTCGAGGGCCGCGGCGGCGATGTTGCGCGGGACATAATCGCCGCCGACCATGTCGAGGACAACGTCGGCGCCCTTGCCGTCCGTCGCCTCCAGCGTCGCCGCAACGAAATCCTCGCGCCTGTAGTTGATCGCACGGCTGGCGCCGAGCTGGACGCAAGCGGCGCATTTCTCCGCCGAGCCGGCCGTCGCCAGAACGCGCGCGCCGCGCGCGGCGGCGAGCTGGATCGCCGTCGTGCCGATGCCGGAACTGCCGCCATGCACCAGGAGCGTCTCGCCTGCCTCGAGGCGGCCGCGCTCGAAGACGTTGTGCCATACGGTGAAGACGGTCTCGGGCAGCGCCGCCGCCTCGACCATCGAGAGGCCCGCGGGGACGGGGAGGGCGGAGCCGGCGGGAGCGAGCGCGAAGCCCGCATAACCGCCGCCCGAGACGAGGGCCGTCACCGGATCACCGATCGCGTGGCCCGTGACGCCCGGTCCGAGCGCTGCGATTGTGCCGGCGATCTCGAGGCCGGGGAGGTCGGACGCGCCGGCCGGCGGCGGATAGCCGCCGCGCCGCTGGAAGACGTCGGGCCTGTTGACGCCGGCCGCGGCGACGCGGATCAGCACCTCGCCGGGACCCGGCCGCGGCACCGGGCGCTCGACGACCGTCAGCACCTCCGGCCCGCCCGGCTCGCGGATCGCGACGGCGGTCATGGTTTCGGGCAGCGCATCCATGGGGGGTATCCTCTCGTCCGGGCGGCTCGACGCAGCCGCCGCTCCCTAATCTCTGGTCGAGGAACGCTCGAGACAAGCATCAGGAGGAGGGAGGCCATGGCCCTTTTCGACGACCCGCCGCGCGAGAAGCCGCAGCCGCACCGGATCGGCGAGGATCTCGCCACGCTGTCGATCGACGAACTGCAGGCGCGGATCGCGCTTCTCGACGCGGAGATCCTGCGGCTGCGCGAAGCGATCGCCGCCAAGGCGGCCTCGCGATCGGCCGCGTCGTCCTTCTTCAAGAGTTAGGGTCTCGTTAACCTTTACATGCGATTATGGACCTTGCCTGCATTTGCAGGACTGAGCGGCGCCTGTCCGCTCTGTCTCCCTCCCTCCCTGTTGGCCTATAAGAGCCGTCGTTTCAGCGGCTCTTTTTTTGCGCCGGCTTTCGGTCGCGCGGCAGGATTCCCTTAGCGGTTCGCTGCCATGCTGTCCGGAACGACGCCACGGCCCTTTCGGGAGACGACACGCTTGATCACGACCGACGAAACCGCCGAAGGCAACGGCGCCGCGCCGATCGTGTTCGGACGCCGCCTCGCGCATTCCGATACGTTCAAGTCGCTGTTCCGCGAGGGCATGGCGCTGGTCGAGGAGACCGCCGGTTATCTTGACGGCGACGGGCGGGCCGAATCGCGCGAGCTGTCGCGCGGCGCCTCGCTCGGCTATGCGACCGAATCGATGCGCCTCACCACGCGGCTGATGCAGATCGCCTCCTGGCTGCTCTTGCAGCGCGCCGTCAACGAAGGCGAGATGACGGCCGAACAGGCGGGGCAGGAAAAGGCCAAGGTCCGGCTGCGCGGCTACAGCTCCGCCGTCAATGGCCCGGCCTGGGACGAACTGCCGGCGCGGCTGCGCGACCTCGTCGAGCGCTCCGTTCGCCTGCAGGAGCGGGTGATCCGGCTCGACGACGCGCTCTCCGGGGCCTTGCCGGAGCCGGCCATCGACAATCCCGTCAGCCATGCGCTCGGCCGGCTCGCCCGCGCCTTCGGCGGCGGCGACTGAGGCCCCGCCGCCCCGCCATTCACGGCTCCAGAAACGAAAACCCCGGCCAGAGGCCGGGGTTTAGATGTTTGCGAGGCGTTTCGCCGGCGATCAGCTGCCGATGAAGCCCTTGAACTTGTTGTTGAAGCGCGAGACGCGGCCGCCGCGGTCGAGCAGGCGCTGGTCGCCGCCGGTCCAGGCCGGGTGGGTCGTCGGATCGATGTCGAGATTCATCCGCGCCCCGTCCTCGCCATAGGTCGAGCGGGTCTTGTACTCGGTCCCGTTGGTCATCACGACCGTGATCCAGTGGTAGTCGGGATGAATGTTCTTCTTCATCGCTCGGTCCTCAGAAGGGCGTCGTTTCGGGATCGCTCGGCTCGATGCCGCGACGACCCTTCGGCCATGTGAAAGGGAATGCGGCCGCCCCATGGACGGCCGCTCGTTCGGGGCGACGATATAGCCCACCCCCACCCGGCGCACAAGGGCCGGGCGCGGCTTGAATCGGCCGTTTCCCGCGTGCAACTAAGCCGCAGCCGGCAAAGTCGCGGGCGCGAGGACAAAACCGATATGGCGGATGCTACGGGCGCGACACTGGAAGGGGAGGGGCGCCGGCGCCGTTCGCTCAGGCCGCTGCGCATGCTTCTGCCCTATCTGCTGCGCTACCGCGTCCAGCTCGGCGCGGCCGGCCTCGCGCTGATCGCGGCGGCGGCGGCGACGCTCACCGTCCCCATCGCCATCCGCCGCATGATCGACCACGGCTTCAACGCCGACGACGCGGCCGCCATCAACACCTATTTCCTCGCCCTCATCGCCGTGGTCGCGGTGCTCGCCGCCGCGTCGAGCCTCCGCTTCTATTTCGTCAGCTGGCTCGGCGAGCGGGTGGTGGCGGATCTTCGCGCCGACGTGTTCCGCCACCTGACGGCGCTCGGCATCGACTTCTTCGACCGCACCAAATCCGGCGAGATCGCCTCGCGGCTCACCGCCGACACGACGCAGATCAAGGCTGTGGCCGGCGCCAATGTATCGATCGCGCTGCGCAACCTGGTGATGTTCGCCGGCGCCATCACCATGATGGTCGTCACCAGCCCCGGCCTTTCCGGGCTCGTGCTCGTCGCGCTGCCCGTCGTCGTGCTGCCGCTCGTCGCCTTCGGCCGCCGTGTTCGCCTCCGCTCGCGCAAGGCGCAGGACATGCTGGCCGACGCCTCGGCCTTTGCCAGCGAGGCGATCGGCGCGATGCGCACCGTGCAGGCCTTCACGGCCGAGGCGTCGGTCGCCGGCCGCTTCGCCCGCTCGGTCGAGGCCGCGTTCCATGCCGCAAGGAGCTCGACCGCCGCCCGGGCCGCGCTCACCGCCTTCGGCATCTTCATGGTGTTCTCGTCCATGGTCGCAGTGCTGTGGTGGGGCGCGCAGGACGTGCTCGCCGGCCGGATGAGCCCCGGCACGCTCGGGCAGTTCCTGTTCTATGCGGTGATCGGCGCCGGCGCGCTCGGCGAACTCAGCCAGGTCTGGGGCGACATCGCCAATGCCGCGGGCGCCGCCGAGCGGCTCTCGGAGATCCTCGACGAGCGGCCGAGCATCGCCGCGCCGGCATCGCCGCTTCCGCTCCCCAAGCCGGTGCGCGGCGGCGTCAGCTTCGAGCGCGTCACCTTCCGCTATCCCGAAGGCGGCGGCGCGACGGCGCTGCACGGCATCGATTTTGCCGTCCGACCGGGCGAGCGCGTCGCGGTGGTCGGCCCGTCGGGCGCCGGCAAGTCGACGCTCTTCAACCTGATCCTGCGTTTCTACGACCCGGTCTCCGGCCGCGTCCTCGTCGACGGCACCGATCTCGCCCGCCTCGATCCGACCGAGTGGCGCCGGCATGTCGCCATCGTGCCGCAGGATCCGGTGATCTTCGCCGCCAGCGCGAGCGAGAACATCGCCTTCGGCACCGGGGGAGCCGGCGAGGCCGCCATCCGCGCCGCCGCTATGGCCGCCCATGCCGACGACTTCGTCTCGGCGCTGCCGAAGGGTTACGACACCGAACTCGGCGAGCGTGGCGTCACTCTGTCGGGCGGGCAGCGCCAGCGCATCGCCATCGCCCGCGCCGTGCTGCGCGATGCGCCGCTGCTCCTCCTCGACGAGGCGACCAGCGCGCTCGACGCCGAGAGCGAGGCCGCGGTGCAGCAGGCGCTCGACCGGCTGATGGAAGGGCGCACCACGATCGTGATCGCGCACCGGCTGGCGACGATCCTGAAGGCCGACCGCATCCTCGTGATGGAGGACGGCCGCATCGTCGAGCAGGGCCGCCACGACGAACTCGTCGCGGCTGGCGGCCTCTATGCCCGCCTCGCAAGGCTGCAGTTCCGCGCCGACGCGGCGTGAGAGACCGAGGCGCAACCCCCTTCTGTCACGGCGATTACCCCCCTCTCCAGCTCTCCCCCACAAGGGGGGAGAGGGTGAACCGCGGCGGTTGGCCGGCTGGTCCTCAACCGAATGGCTGGAAGGGCGAGCGGCGACCCCCTCTCCCGCGACGCGGGGGAGGGCGGGGTGGGGGACTTGCTACACCCGGTTCCAGGCCGAGGAACCGGCCCCGCCCTACCGCTCCGTGAGCTTCAGCTCGATGCGGCGGTTCTTGGCGTTGGCTTCGTCGGTGGTGCCGGGCTCGATGGGCTGGAATTCGCCGAAGCCGGCGGCGACGAGATGCTGCGGTTGCACGCCGCGGTCGATCAGGTAGCGCACCACCGCGATGGCGCGGGCCGAGGACAGCTCCCAATTGTTGCGGAAGCGGCCGGAGCCCGAGAGCGGGCGCGCATCCGTGTGGCCGTCGACGCGCAGCACCCAGGCGATCTCCGGCGGGATCTCGCCTTCGAGCTGCTTCAGCGCATCGGCGAGCTTGTCGAGCTCGGCCTTGCCGGCTTCGTTGAACTCGTCCGAGCCGGAGGGGAACAGCACTTCCGACTGGAAGACGAAACGGTCGCCGACGACGCGGATATCCGGCCGGTCGCCGAGGATCTCGCGCAGCCGCCCGAAGAAATCCGAGCGGTAGCGCGACAGCTCCTGCACGCGCTGGGCAAGGGCGACGTTGAGGCGCTTGCCGAGATCGGCGATCTGCGCCTGGCTTTCGCGGTCGCGCGTCTCCGAGGCGCCGAGCGCATCCTCGAGCGCCGCGATCTGCCGGCGGAGCGCGGCGATCTGCTGGTTGAGGATCTCGACCTGCGACAGCGCCTTCTGGCTCACCACCTTCTCGTTCTCGAGCGCCTTGGTGATGATCGCGATCTGGCCGTCGGCCGAGCCGGCGGCGGCCGAGGCGCTGTCGGCGGCGCCCTTGAGCCGGTCGCGCTCCGCTGCGGCGGCGGCGAGCGAGGCGCGGACATTCAGGAGTTCGTCGGTGAGTTCCTGCTTGTTGGAGCGCTCCATGGCGAGCAGCTCCGTCAGATCGGCGATCTGCGCGTTGAGGCGGTTCAGCACCGTGTCCTTGCCGGTGATCTCGCGCGTCTGCAGATATTGCAGCAGCGCGAAGATCGACAGGAGGAAGATGAAGACCAGCAGGAGGTTGGAGAGGACGTCGACGAAAGCCGGCCAGACGTCGCTTCTCGCCTCGCGGCGGCGGGCTCGCACGGCCAAGAGCTAGCCCCCCGGCGTCGGCTGCTTCAGCGCGCGGGCGATGACCTCCAGCAATTGCTGGATGTCGCGCTGCTGGTCGGCCTGCTGCTCGACCCAGCCGCGCACCACCTGCTGCTCGGAGCGCATATGCTGGACGAGGCCCTGGATTCCCTCGGCGAGATTGGCCATGGCCGCCGTCGCCCGCTGCGAGGAGCCCGGCGAGCCGACGCCGCCTTCCTGCAGCGCCGCGGTGAGCCGCTCCACCGCGAGGCGGAGATCGTCGCCCGAGGCGGCGCGGTCCGTCATGTCGACCATGGTCGGGTCGAGATCGGTAACGGTCGCCAGCCAGTCCTCGAGCTCGGTGTAGAACTTGTTCTGCGCCTGGCCGGCCTGCAGATCGAGGAAGCCGAGGATCAGCGAGCCGGCGAGGCCGAACAGCGAGGACGAGAATGCGGTGCCCATGCCGGTCAGCGGACCCTGCAGGCCGGCCTTCAAATCCTCGAAGATCACGGCGCTGTCGCCGGTGCCGACATTGAGACTGCCGATCGCGTCCGCCACCGCACCGACGGTCTGCAACAGGCCCCAGAAGGTGCCGAGCAGGCCGAGGAAGATGAGGAGGCCGGTCAGGTAGCGCGAGGTGTCGCGATCCTCGTCGAGGCGCATCAGGATCGAATCGAGAACCGAGCGCATGGTCTGCGTCGAGATCGCCATGCGGCCGATGCGGTCGCCGAGGATGGCGGCCATCGGCGCCAGCAGCACCGGCATGCGCTCCATCTCCGACGAGCGGTCGGAGGTGCGGAACGAGTTGACCCAGCGGATCTCCGGGAAGATGCGGATCACCTGGCGGAAGGCGAGCAGGATGCCGATCGCCAGCACCGCCAGGATGACGCCGTTCAGCGCCGGATTGGCGAGGAAGGAAGCATAGACCTGGCGGTAGAGGATCAGCGCGACGAAGCCGGCGATGATCAGGAAGATGATCATGCGCCAGAGATAAACCTGCGGGCTGGCCAGCCTGTAGGGATCGAAATCTCGTGCCATCGGTCGCGTCGGCCCGTTGCTCGAAGCTGGAGGATCGCTTCATCCTCTAGCGTGATTTGGCCGGCGATAGGAAGAAAATTGGACGGCCGGGCCCGATGATCAGGCCCGGCCGGAATGGCTGAATTGCGGCGCGGTGCCGCGAAGGGCGAAGGCGCGTCAGGCCGCGGCCTTCTCCTTCGCCTCGCTCCATTCGCCGAGCGTCGCAAGACCGTTCATCTCGGCGCGGTGCAGGAAGGCGGCGCGGCCGGCCTCGACATTCGCATCCTTGCCGTCCCAGGCCTTGAGCGCGGCGGCCTGCAGCGCGCGGCCATAGGAGAAGGTGATCTTCCAGGGCAGGCCCTTGATGCGGTTGATCGCCGAGAGATTGGCGGTCGCCTCCTCGTCGCCTTGGCCGCCCGACAGGAAGGCGATGCCCGGCACCACGGTCGGCACGCTGGCATGGAAGACGGCGACCGTGCGCTCGGCGATCTCGTCGGCGCCGACCACCTGGCCGCTGTCCTTGCCGGGGACGACCATGTTCGGCTTCAGGATCATCGCGGTGAGGTCGACGCGCATGCGCACCAGTTCCTCGAACACGACGCGCAGCACTTCCTGCGTGACGGCATGGCAGCGCTCGATGTCATGCGTCGCCTCCTTGCCGTCCATCAGCACCTCGGGCTCGACGATCGGCACGATGTCTTCCGACTGGCAGAGGGCGGCATAGCGGGCCAGCGCATGGGCATTGGCATAGACCGAGCCGGAGGTCGGCAGCACCTTGGAGATGGCGATGGCGGCGCGCCACTTGGCGAAGCGGGCGCCGAGGCGGCGATACTCCGCGAGGCGCTTGCCGAGGCCGTCGAGGCCCTCGGTGATCGTTTCGCCGGGGAAGCCGACCATCGGGATGGCGCCGAGGTCGACCTTGATGCCTGGCAGTGAGCCGGCATCCTCGATCATCTTGACGAGCGGCGTGCCATCCTTGGCGTTCTGGCGGATGGTCTCGTCATAGAGGATCACGCCCGAGATGTGATCGTGCATGGCCTTGGTGGCGCCGAACAGCATCTCGCGATAGTTGCGGCGGTTCTCCTCGGTCGAGGTCAGCCCGATCGTGTCGAACCGCTTCTTGATGGTGCCGGAGCTTTCATCGGCAGCGAGGATGCCCTTCTGCGGCACGACCAGGCGGTGGGCGATGTCCTGCAAGCTTTCGCTCATGCGTCGATCTCTTCCGGGATGGCGGGACCGGCCGATCCGGACCGCTGGACCTCAATAACGCGGCCGATTCGATTTTGCATCGCAAAATAAAACCGGAGAACGACGGTCGCGCCGCAGGATGAACCGTCCGTCACCTTGCGCCCGACTAAGATGTGAGCAGTTGATCAGGCGCGGCGCAGAACTTCGACGCCCGGGAGTTGCTTGCCCTCCAGCCACTCCAGGAAAGCGCCGCCGGCCGTGGAAATATAGGAGAAATCACCTGCGACGCCGGCTGCATTGAGCGCCGCGACCGTATCGCCGCCGCCGGCGACCGAGAGCAGCTGGCCATCACGCGTGCGGGCCGCCGCGTGCTGCGCCGCAGCGAAAGTGCCGCGATCGAAGGGCGGGATCTCGAAGGCGCCGAGCGGGCCGTTCCAGACGAGCGTCGTGGCATCGTCGATGGCGGCGCGGACGCGCTCGATCGAATGCGGGCCGATATCGAGCATCATGCCGTCGGCCGGGATCGAATCGACGGAATAGGCCTGGCTCGGCGCATTGGCCTCGAAGCGCCAGGCGACGACGGCGTCGACCGGCAGGATGATCGCGCAGTTGGCGTCCTGCGCCTTGGCCATGATGCGGCGGGCCGTCTCGGCAAGCTCATGCTCGCAGAGCGACTTGCCGACCGAATAGCCCTCGGCGTTCAGGAAAGTGTTGGCCATGCCGCCGCCGATGACGAGGGCGTCGACCTTGGTCACGAGATTCTCAAGCAGCTCGATCTTGGTCGAGACCTTGGCGCCGCCGATCACGGCGATAACCGGCCGGCGCGGCGCGGTCAGCGCCTTGCCGAGCGCCTCGAGTTCCGCCTGCATCGAACGGCCGGCAAAGGACGGAAGGTGATGGGCGAGGCCTTCGGTCGAGGCATGGGCGCGATGCGCCGCCGAGAAGGCGTCGTTGACGTAGATGTCGCCGAGTTCGGCGAGGGCCGAGACGAAGATCGGGTCGTTCTTCTCTTCGCCCTTGTGGAAGCGGGTGTTCTCCAGCAGCAGGACGTCGCCGTTCGACATCCTGGCGATGGCCGAGGCGGCGTCGTTGCCGATGCAGTCATTGGCGAAGCCGACCTCGCGGCCGAGCAGCGTCTGCAACGCCGGCACCACGGGGGCCAGCGACATGTCGGCGACCCGCTCGCCCTTCGGGCGGCCGAAATGGGCGAGGAGGATGGCCTTGCCGCCCTTCGAGGAGATTTCATTCACCGTCGGCAGGATGGCGCGGATACGCGTGTCGTCACTGACCATCCCGTCCTTCATCGGCACGTTGAGATCGACGCGGATCAGGACGCGCTTGCCCTTCACATCGGCGGAATCGAGAGTCTTGAAGGACGTCATGGCGTCTCATCCCCGTTCGTCACGGGGTCCGGAGAGGCTCCGGACCCTCTGGTCGGAAGGCGTGCGGCCGAAGCTCAGATGGTCTTCGCGAAATAGACCGACATGTCGGCCATGCGGTTCGAGAAGCCCCACTCGTTGTCGTACCAGGCGAGCACGCGGACGAAATTGCCGTCGATCACCTTGGTCTGGTCGAGATGGAAGGTGGCCGAATGCGGGTCGTGATTGAAGTCGTGCGAGACGTTCGGCTGGTCGGTGATCGCGAGCACGCCCTTCAGCGGACCGGCGGCGGCAGCCTTCATGGCGTCGTTGATCTCGGCGATGGTCGTCGGACGCTTGGTGACGAGCTTGAAGTCGATGAGCGAGACATTCGGCGTCGGCACGCGGATCGAGCTGCCGTCGAGCTTCCCCTTGAGTTCCGGGATCACGAGGCCGATCGCCTTGGCGGCGCCGGTCGAGGTCGGGATCGAGGACAGCGCCGCAGCGCGGGCGCGGTAGAGATCCTTGTGCATCGTGTCGAGCGTCGGCTGGTCGCCCGTGTAGGAATGGATCGTCGTCATGAAGCCGTGCTCGATGCCGGCGAGTTCGTGCAGCACCTTGGCGACCGGCGCCAGGCAGTTGGTCGTGCAGGAGCCGTTCGAGATCACGAGGTGCTCCTTGGTGAGACCCTCGTGGTTGACGCCATAGACGGCCGTGTAGTCGGCGCCGTCCGACGGAGCCGAGACGATGACGCGCTTGGCGCCGGCCGTCAGATGCGCGGCGGCCTTGTCGCGGGCGGTGAAGATGCCCGTGCATTCCAGCGCGATGTCGACGCCCAGCTCCTTGTGCGGCAGCGTCGCCGGATCCTTGATCGCGGTGACCTTGATCGGCTTGCCGTCGACGACGATCGTGTCGCCCTCGACCTTCACCTCTTTCGGGAAGCGGCCATGCACCGAATCGAAGCGGAGCAGGTGCGCATTGGTCTCGACCGGGCCGAGATCGTTGACCGAGACGACCTCGATGTCCGTCCGGCCCGATTCCACGATTGCACGCAGGATGTTGCGGCCGATCCGGCCAAATCCGTTGATTGCAACCCGCACCGCCATAGTCGATCTCCTGAACTGGCGCCCCGCGCCGTCGTTGTCGTGAGCGGCCGGGCTCCGCGCCCGGCCGTATTGATCAGGTGTTGGAACCGAGCCGCTTCAGCGCCGCCTCGGCGGTAGCGTCGGCGGTGATCCCGAAATAAGGATAGAGGGCCTCGATCGGCGCCGAGGCGCCGAAGCCGGTCATGCCGACGAAGAGGCCGTCCGAACCGATGAACGCGTCCCAGCCCTGGCGCACCGCCGCCTCGATGGCGACCTTGACCTTCGAGTCGCCGATGGTGGCGGCGCGGTAGGCCTCGTCCTGCTCGAAGAAGAGTTCGAAGCAGGGGACGGAGACGACACGGGCCGTGCGGCCGGCCGCCTCGATCTTGGCCTTGGCATTGACCGCGATCTCGACCTCGGAGCCGGTCGCGAACAGCGTCACGTCGGCGCTTTCCGGACCGTCGATGAGATAGGCGCCGCGGGCCGACTTGTTCTCGGGCGAATGCTGCACGCGCAGGACCGGCAGGTTCTGGCGCGACAGGGCGAGGAGCGAGGGCCGGTGACGGCTCTCGATCGCCAGCTGCCAGGCTTCGGCGACTTCCACGGCGTCGGCCGGACGGAAGACGTTGAGGTGCGGAATCGCACGCAGCGCCGCGAGATGCTCGACCGGCTGATGGGTGGGGCCGTCCTCGCCGAGGCCGATCGAGTCATGCGTCATGACATAGATGACCGGCGCGCCGGTCAGCGCCGAGAGGCGGATGGCCGGGCGGGCATAATCGGAGAAGACGAGGAAGGTGCCGCCATAGGGCATGAAGCCGCCATGCTGGGCGATGCCGTTCATCGCCGCCGACATGCCGAACTCGCGGATGCCGTAATGGATGTAGCGGCCCGAATAATCGTCCGGCGTCAGCGGCTTCTGCGGCTTGCCACGGGTGAGGTTCGAGCCGGTCAGATCGGCGGAGCCGCCGACCATCTCCGGGATCACGGCGGTCAGGACGTCGAGCGCCATCTCGGACGACTTGCGCGTCGCGACCTTCGGCTTCGTTTCCGAGAGCGTGCGCTTGTAGGCCTCGATGGCGGATTCGAAATTGCCCGGCAGTTCGCCTGCGAAGCGGCGCTTGAACTCGGACTTCTTGTCGTGGTCGAGGGTCGCGAAGCGGGCCTCCCAGGCCTCGCGGTCCTTGATCCAGCGCGTGCCGGCCTCGTGCCAGGCGCTGGCGACATCCTCGGGGATCTCGAAGGCGGGGTAGGGCCAGCCGAGCTTCTCGCGGGCGCCGGCGATCTCGGTCGCGCCGAGAGCGGAGCCGTGCGAGGCGTGGCTGTCGGCCTTGGTCGGCGCGCCATAGCCGATGATGGTGCGGCAGGCGATCATGGACGGCTTGTCGGAGGCCTTGGCGCGCTCGATCGCCGCGGCGACGGCGTCGCGGTCGAAGCCGTCGACATGCTCGGCGTTCCAGCCCGACGCCTTGAAGCGCGCGACCTGGTCGATCGAGGTCGCGAGATCGGTATGGCCGTCGATGGTGATGCGGTTGTCGTCCCAGAAGACGATCAGCTTGTTCAGCTTCAGATGGCCGGCGAGATCGATCGCCTCGTGGCTGACGCCTTCCATCAGGCAGCCGTCGCCCGCGATCACATAGGTGTGGTGATCGACGACCTCTTCGCCGAACTCGGCGGCGAGCATACGCTCGGCCAGCGCGAAGCCGACCGACATCGCTAGGCCCTGGCCGAGCGGGCCGGTCGTCGTCTCGATGCCCGTCGTGTGGAAGTTCTCGGGATGGCCGGGGGTCTTCGAGTGCAGCTGGCGGAACTGCTTCAGCTCGTCCATCGTCACGACGCTGGAGCCGAGCAGCTCGAGCACCGAATAGAGCAGCATCGAGCCGTGGCCGGCCGAGAGGATGAAGCGGTCGCGGTCCGGCCAATGCGGATTGGCGACGTCGAATCTCAGGAAGCGGTTGAAGAGCACCGTCGCGACATCGGCCATGCCCATCGGCATGCCCGGATGGCCGGACTTGGCCTTCTCGACGGAGTCCATGGCAAGCGCACGGATGGCATTGGCCATGCGCGCTTCGATGTTCGGATCAGTCATGGTTCGCTCTTCGCTCCAGAGGGGGGCGGAACCGCCTAGCCGGTGGGGGTGCCGCGCCGGGCCGCGCCCGATCGAGGGCTTCGGCACTGACCCTGCCCCCTGTAACCCGCTGCGACAAATAACAGGTCAGGGAGTCGAGTCAATCACGCCGCCCGCCGCGGGAGGCGCGCCAAACCGCGCGTCCGCCGCGGTTTTGTTCGCCGGCATCGAACCATTGACGGTCCCTTCGCGCGGCGCCTAGAATCCGGCGAGCGAGGCTTCATCGAGCGGGCGGGAACCGGCGCAGGGCATGCAGGGATCGTCACCGATCGAGACGGCGCTTCGGCGCCTCAACGCGGCGCTCGACGCGCTCGAAGCGGCCGTGGACGGCCGCGTTTCCAGCAATGAGCGGCAACAGCAGCTCGAAGGCGAACTGCACCGCGTCAATCTCGACCGCTCGCGGCTCGCCCAGTCGCTCGATGCCGCCGAGGCGCGCTCCGACCGGATCGAGGATGCGAATCAGGACGTGTCGCGCCGGCTCGTGACGGCAATGGAGACCATCCGGTCGGTCCTCGACCGCCACGGGGTCTGACCCAGGGAGGCCGCGCGATGCCGCAGGTCAATGTCACCATCAACGGCAAGGTCTACCGGATGGCCTGCGACGATGGGCAGGAAGCCCATCTCGAAGGCCTCGCCGAGCGGCTGAACGTCACCATCGACCGGCTGCGCCAGAGCTTCGGCGAAATCGGCGACCAGCGGCTCACCGTCATGGCGGCGCTGACGCTGGGCGACGAACTCTCCGAGGCCTATCGCCGCATTCGCCGCCTCGAGGCCGAGCTTGCCGGCGTCAACGAGACCAAGGCCGCCGTGATCGCCCGCTACGAGGAAGCGCAGGCGGGCTTTGCCCGGGCGGTCGATCATGTCGCGATGCGGCTCGAGGGTTTCGCCGACCGCCTCGCCGCCGATCGCGACTAGCGGAACCCACTTCCGCCGCCGCCGTTCCTTCCGCAGACAGTCGTCCACGGAAGGAAACGCTCCATGACCACGCATAAGTCCGCGGCTCCCGAAGCCGAGGTCACCACCGATCCCGCCGCCCGCGACAAGGTCTTCGAACTCGTCGCCGATGCGCGCATCGCCATGATGGCGAGCCTCGGCGAGGGCGGGCGCTGGCATGCGCGCCCGATGGCGACCGGCAAGGAGCCGCTGGAAGGCGCGCTGTGGTTCCTGACCGATGCCCGCTCCGGCAAGATCGAGGAACTCGAGCAGGAGCCGACCGTCCTCCTTACCTATTCGGACGAGGACAAGCAGCACTATGTCTCGATCTCCGGCACGGCGACGATCTCGCGCGAGCGCGACAAGATCCACGCCCTCTGGTCGGAGCCGGCCCGCATCTGGTTCCCCGATGGTCCCGACGATCCGAGCATCGCGCTGATCCGCGTCGAGCTCGAAGTGGCGGAATACTGGGACGCGCCGTCCTCGACCATGGTCCATCTCTATGGCTATGCGAAGATGTTGGTGACCGGCCAGCCGCCGAACGAGGTCGCCGACAACAAGACGGTCGTCTTCCGCTGAGATTTGAGGCGCATCGGGAAGGGCGGGGACAGTTTCCCGCCCGCCCTAGCGGGGCGATGGCCGCTGCCCTATATTCGGTTTCGGCGATGCTGCGCGGCCCGACAGGATGACAAATTCCCCGGGGCCTTATCGATCCAAACGGGAGCTGTCCCTGACTGAGCCCCTGGGCTCGGATATACGGCGCCCACCTACGTTGTAGGTTCCCGGGATCGATCAATCCATCGGCCCATCGTGGGTCGCCACTTCTCTTTTCCCGCAGGACGGGTTCGTCTTCCCTTGTCCGCCGACACCGCGCTGCTGAAGTCGGAAATCCGCGCCGCAGCACTGGCTCGGCGCGATGCGCTCGATGCCGCTTTTCGGCTTTCGGCTTCGAGGCTCGCTGCAACCCGTGCAAAGCCCATCCTTGTCGATCTCACTGGCCTCGTCGTCTCGGCCTATTGGCCGATCCGAAGCGAGGCCGATCCTTTGCCGCTTCTCGCCATCGCGATGGAGCGCGGCGCGATGGCGGCGCTTCCCGTCACGACGCCGTCCGGTCTTCTCTTTCGCCGCTGGCGGCATGGCGAGCCGCTGATGCCGGCCGGCTTCGGCACCATGGGGCCCCCGCCCGCCTCCCCTGAAGTGACGCCCGATCTCATGATCATGCCGCTCGCGGCCTTCGACCGGCGCCTGCACCGCATCGGCTACGGCAAGGGTCATTACGACCGGGCGATCGACGCGCTCGGCGCCAAGGGGCACCGTCCGCGTCTGCTCGGCCTTGCCTTCGCGGCGCAGGAAGTCGACAAGGTTCCTGACGAGCCGCATGACATTCCTCTCGATTTCATCGTCACCGAGGAAGAACTGATCGCGGCGGACCATCCCGGCCGCGTGACCGGTCATGGAATCTGAGGCCTCGATGCTTGGGAGCGACCGTGCGGCTGCTGTTTCTGGGTGACATCGTCGGGCGGCCCGGCCGCGCCGTCGTCGCGGATCGCCTGCCGGGGCTCGTCGAGCGCCATCGCCTCGATTTCGTGGTGATCAATGGCGAGAACGCCGCCGGCGGCTTCGGCATCACCGAGGAGATCCTGCAGGACGTGCTCGATGCCGGCGCCGATGTCGTGACCACCGGCAACCACGCCTTCGACCAGCGCGAGGCGCTGATCTTCGCCGAACGGCAGCCGCGCTTCCTGCGGCCGGTCAATTTCCCCGCCGGAACCCCCGGCCGCGGTGCCAATCTCTTCGTCGCCCGCAACGGCGCGCGCGTCCTCGTCGTCAATGTCATGGGCCGCGTCTTCATGGATGCGCTCGACGACCCCTTCGCCGCGCTCGACCGCGAGATTTCCGCCTGTCCGCTCGGCGAGCAGGCCGACGCCATCGTCGTCGACTTCCATGCCGAGGCGACCAGCGAGAAGCAGGCCGCAGCGCATTATCTCGACGGCCGTGTAACGCTCGTCGTCGGCACGCACACGCATGTGCCGACCGCCGATCACCGCATCCTGCCGGGCGGCACCGCCTATCAGTCCGATGCCGGCATGTGCGGCGACTATGACAGCGTGCTCGGCATGGACAAGGAGGAGCCGGTGCGGCGCTTCCTGACCAAGATCCCGTCGGCGCGTTTCTCGCCGGCCTCCGGCAGCGGCACGCTCTGCGGTCTCGCGGTCGAGATCGACGAGGCGACCGGGCTCGCCCTCGCCGTCGCCCCGCTCTCGATCGGCGGCGCGCTGGAGCAGCGCCTGCCGCCCTTCTGGGGTTGACGGCGCGCGCCGTCCGTGATGGGAGAGGCGCCCGCCGAAATGAGTGTGTCCGATGCCGGCCCCGCCGGCATGCTGCGCCGCGACGGGCGCCGCTGAACAGGAGTTTTCGCCATGGCCCGCTCGGCCCTTCTCAATGTGATGGTCGGCGCCGCGACCAAGGCCGGGCGCGCGCTGGCGCGCGATTTCGGCGAGGTGGAGCAGCTGCAGGTCTCGGTGAAGGGACCGGGCGACTTCGTCTCGGCCGCCGACAAGAAGGCCGAGCGCACGATCGTCGAGGAACTTTCCAAGGCGCGCCCCGGCTATGGCTTCCTCGCCGAGGAATCGCCGGCCGTCGAGGGGACGGACCGTTCGCATCGCTGGATCATCGATCCGCTCGACGGCACCACCAATTTCCTGCACGGCATCCCGATCTTCGCCATCTCGATCGCGCTGGAGCGCGACGGCCAGATCGTCGCCGGCGTCATCTTCAACCCTGTCATGGACGAGCTCTATGTCGCCGAGCGCGGCGGCGGCGCCTTCATGAACGAGCGGCGCCTGCGCGTCGCGCAGCGTTCTGCGCTGCCGGACTGCGTGATCGCCACCGGCATTCCGCATCTCGGCAAGCCCGGGCACCCCGCTTATGTGAAGAAGCTCGCCGCCGTCATGATGGAGACGGCGGGCGTGCGCCGGGCCGGCGCCGCGGCGCTCGATCTCGCCTGGGTCGCCTCCGGCCGCTATGACGGGTTCTGGGAAGCGGGCCTCAAGCCCTGGGACATCGCGGCCGGCATGCTGCTCGTCCGCGAGGCCGGCGGCTTCGTCTCCGATCTCTCCGGCGGCGACCGCATGATCGAGACCGGCGATATCTGCGCCGGCAACGAGGCCGTGCAGCGCCGCCTGCTGGCGACGCTCTCGAAGGCCTGAACCGCCGGTCTGGGAGGGGCGGCGTCCCGTTTTCGCCACAAGCCTGTGCCGGACTGGCCGGCAAGGACAAGAAGCCGAGGAAGCGCCGGTCAGCATGGCCCCATCGAACCCTCGCGGCGGAGCGCCGAAGGAGAAGCGCGGCAAGAAGAAGGCCGAGCCGATCGAGCCGCCTTTCGCGCGGCTTTGCCTGATCACGCCGCCGGCTTTCGACGCCGTGGCGTTCGCGCCGGTGCTCGATGCTGCGCTCCGCGCCGGCGAGGTCGCGTCGCTGGTCATCGCCATGGAAGGACTGGAGCCTTCGGCGCGTCAGGCCGCGGCCGAACGGCTGGTGCCGATCGCGCAGGCCAATGGCGCGGCGGCGATCGTCACCGACCGCGCGCTCCTTGACCGTTGCGGCGCCGACGGGCTGCATGTCGATACCGGCCTCGCCGATCTCCGCCGCGCGGTCGATGCGCTACGCCCGGACCGCATCGTCGGCGGCGGCGGCATCCACACCCGCCACGACGCCATGCTGCTCGCCGAGACGGAGTGCGACTATCTTTTCTTCGGCCGTTTCGACGGCGATACCGCGCCCGCCATCCACGATAAGACGCTCGACCTCGCCGCCTGGTGGAGCGCTCTCTTCGAGATTCCGGCCATCGTGATGGGCGGCAGCGATCTCGCTTCGATCGGTGAGGCGGCAGCCGCGCGGGTCGAGTTCATCGCCCTGCGCACGGCGATCTGGACACATCCCGACGGGCCGGCAGCGGCGATCGAGAGCGCGCATCGGCTGGTCTTGGCCGCGCAGGCGGAGACGATGCCGTGATGCGCCGCCTTCCGGCCGGGCTCCTTCTCGGTGCCGCGCTGCTGGCGACGGTGCCCGCTTTCGCGGCCAGCGCGCCGAAGCCGACGCCGAAGCCGGACGCGGCCGCAGGCGAGGCGAAGCCCGCCGATCCGAAAGCGCAGATCTTCCAGCCGCCGCCCGATCCGATGCTGGGCGTGCCGCCGCCCGATGCCGGCCTCCTGCCCACGCCGGAGGAATATCTGCGCTCGGGGCGCGGTCTCGATTTCGATATCGGCGACCCGGCCTTCGGCGCCTTCCAGCGCGGGCTCTATCTGACAGCGTTCCAATTGGCGCTGGAACGGGCGCGTCTCGGCGATCCGGTCTCGCAATCGCTGGTCGCTCGGCTCTATCTCGACGGGCTCGGCATCAAGCAGAGCGACAAGGCCGCGGCGGCCTGGTTCCAGCAGGCGGCGCTCGGCGGCGACCCGGCCGCGCAATTGCAGCTCGGCCTCCTCTATCTCGACGGGCGCGGTGTTCCGAAGGACAGGGCCAAGGCGGCCGACGCCTTCGAGCAGGCGGCGAAATGGGACGACCGCGCCGCGCTCTACAATCTCGGCCTGATCTATCTCGCCGGCGAGGTGCGGCCGCGCGATCCCTTGAAGGCAGCGGAGTATTTCGGCCGCGCCGCCGGCGCGGGCAGCGCCGATGCGCAATATGCGCTCGGCCAGCTCTATGCTGCCGGCGACGGCGTCGTGCTCGACGATACGATCGCCACGATGTGGCTGGCGAAGGCGGCGAAGGCCGGTCATTCCGACGCCGAGGTCGAATATGCCATCCGCCTCTTCAACGGCATCGGCGTGCCGCGCAACGAGAAAGAGGCGGCGACCTGGTTCAAGCGCGCGGCGCTCGCGGGCAGCCCGATCGCCCAGAACCGCTATGCGCGCATGCTTGCCGTCGGCGCCGGCGTGCCGCAGGACCGCATCGAGGCTGCCAAGTGGCATTTCGTGGCGCTGCGATCCGGTGCCAAGGACGAATGGCTCGACGATTTCGTCGCGCGCCTGACCGATGCCGACCGGAAGACGGCGCAGACCGAGGCCGATCACTGGCCGGAAGGACGCGACCCGAAGGCGACGGCGGCGCAGCCGCTCGGCAAGGCCAGCGGCTCTTCGGCGCCGGTCGCGACCGGGCGCGGACCGGAGCCGGAAATGCCGGCGCCGGGTCTGAAGCCCAATCCCGGCGCCAAGCCGGCCGCCCCCGCGCCCGCCCAGCCGGCGAACTGAGCGCCGCCGGCTTTATTTCGCCGGGCCGACTGCCTATAAGCGGCGGTCATTCCACGCGGCTCCGACGGGCCGCTTCTAGAGTCCGGGGACTGCGACGATGGCCGGCCATTCACAATTCAAGAACATCATGCACCGCAAGGGCGCGGCCGACGCCAAGCGCTCGAAGCTGTTCGCCAAGCTCGCCCGCGAGATCACCGTCGCCGCGAAGCTCGGCCTGCCCGATCCCAAGATGAATGCGCGGCTGCGTCTCGCGATCCAGAACGCCCGCGCCGAGAACATGCCGAAGGACAATGTCGACCGTGCCATCAAGAAGGCGCTCGGCAATGACGGCGAGAACTATGACGAGATGCGCTACGAGGGCTATGGCCCCGGCGGCGTCGCCGTCGTCGTCGAGGCGCTGACCGACAACCGCAACCGCACGGCGAGCGCGGTCCGCTCCTATTTCACGCGCGCCGGCGGTGCGCTCGGGGAGACGGGCGCCGTCTCCTTCATGTTCGATCATGTCGGCGAGATCATCTACAAGGCCGAGGCGGGCAGCGCCGACGCCGTGATGGAAGCGGCGATCATGGCCGGTGCCGACGATGTCGAGAGCTCCGGCGACAGCCACGTCATCACCGTGTCCTTCGAGAATTTCGGCGATGTCGCCAAGGCGCTGGAAGAAGCGATCGGCGAGCCGGAATCGGCCAAGATCGTCTGGCGGCCGCAGAATCTCGTGCCCGTCGACGAGGAGAAGGCAGCTTCGCTGCTGAAGCTCATCGACCAGCTCGACGACGACGACGACGTCCAGGCCGTCTACACCAATTTCGAGGTGTCGGACGAGGTGATGCAGAAGCTCACCGCCGCCTGATCGGGCTCCGCCGTTCACCAATCGTTCTTTTCTGGCGGGTCATCCTCGGCTACCACAACGAGGATGGCATCCGTGATTCGCATACTCGGCATCGACCCGGGCCTCAGGCGTACCGGCTGGGGCCTCATCGAGAGCCGCGGCAACGCGCTTTCCTATGTCGCCGCGGGCACGGTGCGCGCCGGTCTCGACGGCGAGATGGCGCAGCGCCTCGTCGAATTGCATGCCGGCCTCACCAAGGTGGTCGGCGCGTTCCAGCCCGACGAGGCGGCGGTCGAGGCGACCTTCGTCAACAAGGACGCGGCCGGCACGCTGAAGCTCGGCCAGGCGCGCGGCATCGCGCTGCTGGTGCCGGCGCTGGCGGGCATCCCGGTGGCGGAGTATTCGCCGAACGCGGTCAAGAAGACGGTGGTCGGCGCCGGCCATGCCGAGAAGGCGCAGATTCGCATGATGGTCGGCGTGCTGCTGCCCAAGGCCGATTTCGATTCCGACGACGCCGCCGACGCGCTCGCGGTCGCCATCTGCCATGCTCATCACCGCGTGTCGCTCGCGCGCATGAAGGCTTTGGCCGGGTAGGAGCGCCTCTGCCTCGCCTTGCGGTTGTTCCGCAATTGTTCTAGCGTCGGAACAGTTTTGAGGACGGACGAACGCCATGCGCGTCAACGCGAACGGGCAGGTGACCCTGCCCAGGGAATTGCTGGAGAGGGTCGGCATCCGCCCCGGCGACGAGATCGAACTCGGCCATGAGGGCAATGTCATCACGCTCAGGAAGCTCGAAAAGGGTCCGCCGCGCGAGCTGACGAAGGGCGAGCAACTCGTGGCGCAGATTGCCGGGACCGCGACGGCAAACCGCGACCTGTCCACCGACGAAATCATGAAGCTCCTGCGTGGCGATGACTGACACACTCGTCGACACGAATGTTCTCCTGGATGTCCTCGCGAAGGATCCGCAGTGGTTCGCCTGGTCGAGCCGAATGCTGGCGGATGCGCTGGATCAGGGCGCCGTCATCATCAACCAGGTCGTCTACGCTGAAGTCGCGCATGGCTATCGCGATCAGGGCGAGCTTGACGAACTCCTGTCGGAGCAAGCCTTCGTCCGCGAAGATCTGCCATGGGATGCGGCGTTTCGGGCGGGGCAAGCCTATCTTTCCTATCGCCGCCGCGGCGGCGTGCGGACCGCGCCGCTGCCGGACTTCTTCATCGGCGCCCATGCGGCGCTGCGCGGCTATCGGCTCTTGACGCGCGACCGCGGCAACTACGCCGTCTATTTCCCCGAGCTCACGATCATCTCGCCGGAGCGGTCATGATCGGCAGGCGCACATGATCGGTAAGCTCAGGGGGCTGGTCGATTCCTTCGGCGAGGACTGGGTGATCCTCGATGTCGGCGGCGTCGGCTATCAGGTCCATTGCTCGACGCGCACGCTGCAGACCCTGCCCGCGGTCGGCGAGGCGGCCGTGCTCGCCATCGAGACCTATGTCCGCGAGGACATGATCCGCCTCTACGGCTTCGGCTCCGATGTCGAGCGCGAGTGGTTCCGGTTGCTGATGACCGTGCAGGGCATCGGCGCCAAGGTGGCGCTCGCGATCCTCGGCGTGCTGAAGCCGGGCGACCTCGCCACCGCCATCGCCATGGGCGACAAGGCGCAGATCGCCCGCGCACAGGGCGTCGGACCGAAGGTGGCCGCGCGCGTGGTCGCCGAGCTCAAGGACAAGGCGCCGGCCTATGCCAGCGTCGAGCCGGGGGCGATCGCGCTGAGCGACGCCGTCGCCGAGAAGCGGGCGCCGCAGCCGGTCGCCGACGCGGTCTCGGCTCTCGTGAATCTCGGCTATGCGCAGGCGCAGGCGGCCTCCGCCGTCGCGGCCGCTTCGCGCAGCGCCGGCGAAGACGCGACGACGCAGCAACTGATCCGCCTCGGCCTCAAGGAACTCGCGCGGTGAGCGGAGCGCCTTCTGTGCGAAGCCTCGCGGAGTATTGGCGGTGAGCGTGGGAGCGGCGCCGGCCGGACGATCGGCGGTTTTCCTGCGCATCGTCGCGATCTTCGTGCTTTTCGGGCCGCTGCTCTTCACGCTGGTGGCGATGCTCTCGCTGGCGGCGTTCGTGCAACTCCTCGATCCGGGCAGTCTCGGCGAGGTCGCGGCCATCTCCGCCGGCACGATCGTGATCGCCTATCTCGTCGGCCTGGTGCCGGCGGCGGTAACGGGCGTCATCGTCGCCTTGCGCGATGCGGGGCCGCGGGGCGCCGGTCCGCTCTACGCCGCGCTGACGGGCGGCGGCGCGGCGGCGCTCGTCCTCGCGGTGGGCGTCGTCCGGCTCGGCATCCGCGCGCTGATCAAATATCCCGCCGTACCCGTCTGGTTGATCCTCTCGGCCGCAGCGGCGAGCCTCGTCTGCTGGTGGATCGCCATCGGGCGGCGGCGGTCACAGGCGAAGGTGGCGCCGTGACCGCGCCGGTGGAGCCGAACGCGGAGCCGGAACGTCTCAGCGCGCGGCGTGACTTCTTCGAGGCCAGTCTCGGCATCGCGATCTTCGTCATCGGCGGGCCGCTGGTGCTCGGGCTCGTGCTCCTCGTCGGCATCGTCGCCGCCAATCTCGCCGGCGACGCCGTGGAGTCGCTCGCAGAGGGCCGGCGCTTCGATCCCGCGGCATCCGTAACGGTTGCGATCGGCCTGACGCTCGTCGTGCTGCGCTTCGGCTGGAGCGCCGTCTGGGGCATGCTGATCGGCCCGAGCGCGATAAGCGGCGCCGTCATCGCACTGCGGCGCCTGGTGACCGGCGGCGCGAGCCTTCGCTTCGCCCTCCTGACCGGTGTCGTCGTCGGCATCGCCGCCGATATCGTCGTTGTCGGCTATGGCATCCGCTTCGTCGGCGCGACGCGGATCGGCATCTTTGCCGGCTGGGTCGTCATCGGCAGTCTCGCCGCGACGCTCGCCTGCTGGCGGATCGCGATGTCGGGGCGGCGCTACATTGGTCGTGGAGCCTGACCGGCCGGTCTGCTAGGCACGGGACGCAGGCGCCATGCGCCGCCAGGAGGTTGAATGAGCGAGAGCCGGTTGGTCGGCGCGGCAGCGCGGCCGGATGACGACGACGAGCGGACGCTGCGGCCCAAGGTTCTGGCCGATTTCGTCGGCCAGGCGCAGGCGCGCGCCAATCTCTCGGTGTTCATCGAGGCGGCGCGGACGCGCAAGGAAGCGCTCGACCATGTGCTGTTCGTCGGCCCGCCCGGCCTCGGCAAGACGACACTGGCGCAGATCGTTGCGCGCGAACTCGGCGTCAATTTCCGCGCGACCTCCGGCCCGGTGATCGCCAAGGCCGGCGATCTCGCGGCGCTGCTCACCAATCTCGAGGAGC
This sequence comes from Kaistia sp., assembly GCA_963966455.1. Classification (GTDB taxonomy): domain Bacteria; phylum Pseudomonadota; class Alphaproteobacteria; order Rhizobiales; family Kaistiaceae; genus Kaistia; species Kaistia cartagenensis. The sequence goes on from CAWZZK010000232.1 coordinate 39,942, forward strand.
GCGACGTGCTCTTCATCGACGAGATCCACCGCCTCTCGCCAGCCGTGGAGGAAATCCTCTATCCGGCCATGGAGGATTTCCAGCTCGACCTCATCATCGGCGAGGGGCCGGCGGCGCGGTCGGTGCGCATCGAACTTTCGAAATTCACGCTGGTCGGCGCGACGACGCGGCTCGGCCTGCTGACGACGCCGCTGCGCGACCGCTTCGGCATTCCGGTGCGGCTGCAATTCTACACGGTACCCGAGCTCGAACACATCGTCTCGCGCGGCGCGCGGCTGATGGGGATCGGCATGACGGATGACGGCGCTCACGAGATCGCGCGCCGCTCGCGCGGGACCCCACGCATCGCCAGCCGGCTGCTGCGGCGTGTGCGCGATTTCGCGCTGGTCGAGGGACCCGGCGAGATCGACCGGACGGTTGCCGACAAGGCGCTGGTGCGGCTCGAGGTCGACGCGATGGGGCTTGACCAGCTCGACCGGCGCTATCTCTCGACCATCGCCACCTCGTTCGGCGGCGGGCCGGTCGGCATTGAGACGATCGCCGCCGCCATCGCCGAGCCGCGCGACGCGATCGAGGAGATCGTCGAGCCCTATCTCATCCAGCAGGGGCTGGTGCAGCGCACGCCGCGCGGCCGCATCCTGACGCCGCACGCCTTCGCGCATCTCGGCCTCGCCGTGCCGAGCGCGCCGTCGATCGTGCAGATGCCGCTGTTCGAGGACGATCAATGACCAGCGAGAGCGGGGCCGGGGAGGGGATGCCCTCGTCCGGCCGCCACACCGCGGACGGCCATGTGCTGCCGGTCCGCATCTATTTCGAGGACACGGATTTCTCCGGCGTCGTCTATCACGCGTCCTATATCCGCTTCCTGGAGCGGGGCCGCACCGAATATGTCCGCCTGCTCGGCGTGCATCATTCGGCGCTCGATGCCGGCGAGACGGGCGAGCCGCTCGCCTTCGCGGTGCATCGCCTCGAGGTCGAGTTCCGCCGCCCGGCTCGGATCGACGACGTCGTCGAGGTGGTGACGCGGCCGAAGGAGATCCGGGGCGCGCGCATCATCCTGTCGCAGACGGTGCGGCGGGGCGCGGAACTGCTGGTCGATGCGACGGTGACCGTGGTTCTGGTCAACCGCGCGGGCCGTCCCTGCCGCATCCCTGACGCGCTGGCCGAGCGCTTTGCCGCAGCGCCGCAATAAGCAATTGATTAACCATGCGACCGCTATAAGGAACGGGCGCGGAAGCGGCTGGAAGCCCTCTTTTCGACAAAATTGAAGGCGAGACAGCGACCGGAAAGGCTCGTCCGGCCCGCCGCTTGCAAGGGCATCGTTCCAGGCGGGGATCTGCTCGAGGGCCGGTCCCGACCTCGCGAGCGCCGGTGGCGCGCGAGGGTCAACCCCGAGAGGTTTGAAGCGAATGAATCCGGCCGACGTGGGCCAGGCCGCGCTTGACGCGCCGAACCTGTCCCTCATCACGCTGGTCCTCCACGCGCATATCGTCGTCAAATGCGTGATGCTCGGCCTCGCTCTCGCTTCGATCTGGAGCTGGGCGATCATCATCGACAAGGTGCTGCTCTTCGGACGCGTGCGCCGCCAGATCGACCGCTTCGAGAAGGTCTTCTGGTCTGGCCAGTCGCTCGAGGATCTCTATCGCTCGCTGTCCAGCCGCCCGGCCTCCGCCATGGCGGCGCTGTTCGTCGCGGCGATGCGCGAGTGGAAGCGCTCCTTCGAGGCCGGCGCGCGCTCTCCGATCGGGCTGCAGATGCGCATCGACCGCGTGCTCGACGTCACGATCACGCGCGAGAGCGAGCGGCTGGAGAGCCGGCTGCTCTTCCTCGCCACCGTCGGCTCCGCCGGTCCGTTCATCGGCCTGTTCGGCACCGTCTGGGGCATCATGACCTCGTTCCAGGCCATCGCGGCCTCGAAGAACACCTCGCTCGCCGTGGTGGCGCCCGGCATCGCCGAGGCGCTGATGGCGACCGCGCTCGGCCTCATCGCCGCCATTCCCGCCGTCATCGCCTATAACAAGCTGTCGAGCTCGGCCGGCAAGATCACGTCGCGGCTCGAGGGCTTCGCCGATGAATTCTCGGCCATCCTGTCGCGCCAGATCGACGAGAGGGTCTGAGCATGGCGATGTCGGTCGGCGGATCGGGCGGGGGAGGCGGCCGCAGGGGCGGGCGCCGGCGCCGGCGCTCGGCCGCGGTCATGAGCGAGATCAATGTCACGCCTTTCGTCGACGTGATCCTCGTCCTGCTCATCATCTTCATGGTCTCGGCGCCGATGCTGACCGCCGGCGTCCCGATCGACCTGCCCGAGACGCAGGCCAAGGCGCTCTCGGCTGACAAGGACCCGATCTCGATCACCATCGATCCCGCAGGCAAGATCTTCCTGCAGGAGACGGAAGTCACGCTCGACGAGCTCATCCCGAAGCTGAAGGCGATCGCCACCACGGGCTATGACGAGCGCATCTTCGTGCGCGGCGACAGGAGCAGCAATTACGGCGCGATCATGCAGGTCATGGGCGCCATCTCCGGTGCCGGCTATCGCAATATCGGTCTGGTTACGATCAGCACCGACGGCGGATGATCCCGCATGCGCACCGGGCTCATCACCTCCGTCCTGGCCCATCTGCTCCTGCTTTTCTGGGGCCTGTTCGGCCTGCCCGACACCAAGCCCTTCGACGCCAGCACGGTCGAGGCGCTGCCGGTCGAACTGGTGCCGATCTCGGATGTGACGAGCCTGCAGAAGGGCAAGAAGACGGCCGAGG
>CAWZZK010000233.1:0-2942 GCA_963966455.1 Kaistia sp.
CCGACATAGCCGGGACCGACGGGGACCTTGCCGTAGCCGCCGGGGATGTCGAGCACATAGGTCGGCTGGGCGAGGCCCGAGAGGCGGCCGCGCAGGGCGCGCATCAGCGCCTGACCCTCGGCGATCGAGGTTCGGAAATGCGCGGTGCCGGGCGCGAGATCGGCATGGTGCAGATAATAGGGCTTCACCCGCGCCTCGACGAAGGCGCGCATCAGCGCGGCCATGGTCTCGGGATCGTCGTTGACGCCCTTGAGGAGCACGCTCTGGCTGACGAGGACGATGCCGGCATCGGCGAGCCGCGCCAGTGCGTCGCGCGCCGCCGGCGTGAACTCGCGCGGATGATTGGCATGGACGGCGACATAGACCGCCTTCCCCGTCCCCGCGAGCGCCCGGACGAGCGCGGCATCGACGCGGCCGGGATCGACGACCGGTATGCGCGTGTGGAAGCGCAGCACCTTCACATGTTCGATGGCGCGGAAGCGCTCCAAGAGGGCGCCGAGCCGCCGCGGTGCCGCCACCAGCGGGTCGCCGCCGGTGAAGATGACCTCCCAGATGGCAGGCCGCTCGGCGATGTAGGCGAGCGCCGCCGCGAAGGCCTCGTCGCCGAGCAAAGTCGGGCCGCCGGGACCCACCGTCTCGCGGCGGAAGCAGAATCGGCAATAGACCGCGCAGGCATGGACGAGCTTCAGCAGCACGCGGTCCGGATAGCGATGGACGAGGCCAGGCAGCGGGCTGTGAGCATCGTCGCCGATCGGATCGACCAGTTCGCCAGGCTGCGTCTCGAGTTCGGCCATGGACGGGATGAACTGCGCGGCGATCGGATCGGCCGGATCGGCGGGGTCGATGAGCGCCGCGACATCGGGCGTGACCGCGACGGCATAGCGGGCGCCGACCGCGTCGAGCGATGCCTGGTCGGCCGGCGCGACGAGCCCCGCTTCCACGAGCGCAGCGGCGCTCCGCAGCGTCGGGCGCGGCGCGATCGGCACGATATCGGGCTTGGACGTGGCCGGTTTGGTCATGGCCCTTCTTTCGGTCATCGCGTCGCGGGTGTCCAGACGACGAGATCGAGCCGCGGCGCGCCGGTCGCCAGCATCACGAGCCGGTCGAAACCGAGCGCGATGCCGGAAGCCTCGGGCATGATCGCCAGCGCCGCCAGGAAGTCCTCGTCGAGCGGGTAGCGCTCGCCATAGATGCGCTCCTTCTCGTCCATGTCGGCGATGAAGCGCCGGCGCTGTTCGGCGGGGTCCGTCAGTTCGCCGAAACCGTTGGCGAGTTCGACGCCGCAGGCATAGAGCTCGAAGCGCTCGGCGACGCGGGGATCGCGGGGGCTGGGCCGTGCGAGCGCCGCCTCCGCGATCGGATATTCGTCGAGAATGGTCGCGCGGCCGATACCGAGATGCGGCTCGACGCGCTCAGAGATCACGCGGCTGAAGATGTCGCCCCAGTCGTCATCGGCGACGACGCGAAGGCCGGCCTTTTCCGCGGCGGCGGCCAGCGCGTCGCGATCGGTAGCGCCCGTTGCATCGACCGTCGCGAGGAGATCGATGCCGGCATGGCGGGCGAAGGCGTCGGCGACGCTGAGACGTTCCGGCTCCGCGAAGGGATCGCAGGTGCGGCCGCGATGGGAGAGTATCGACGCGCCGGCGGCACGCGCCGCTTCGGCAAGCAGCGCGGCGCAATCCGCCATCAGCGCCGTATAGGGCGCGCGGGCGCGGTACCATTCGAGCATCGCGAACTCGTTGGCGTGGCGGGGGCCACGTTCACGGTTCCTGAAGACGGGGCCGAGCGTGAAGATCCGCTCCTCGCCCGCCGCGAGCAGCTTCTTGGCGGCGAATTCCGGCGAGGTGTGCAGATAGAGCATCTCCCGCGTCCCATCCGGGTCGATCCGCTCGGTGGCGAAGGCGGAAAGATGCGTCTCGTTGCCGGGCGAGACCTGCAGGATGGCGCACTCGACCTCGGTGAAGCCCTCGCCGGCGAACCATGCGAGGGCCGCCGCCTTGATGCGCCCGCGCGCGAGAAGATGCGGCCGGCGGTCGGCATGGACATGCGGCGTCCACCAGGGCGAGGCGTGTTCAGTCATCGAACGATCCCGGGCAGGGCCGGAGGGATCCGCGCCTGCCTTTCGCGTTCTCTGCCGCCGAACCGCCGGGGACGCAAGGCTTCCCGGCGCGACCGCTGCACTTTGGACTGGCAAGCGCGGGCGGAATCGCTATGTTGCGCGCCATTCGCGCGCCCGTCATCGGCGCGACGCCACTCATGAAGCGCCCCACGGCGGGTGCCACAGTCAAGGACCGGACACCCGTGAAAGTCATCGCCAGCCAGATCCGCAAGGGCAATATCATCGAGATCGACGGCAAGCTCTATGCCGTGCTGATCGCCGAGAGCTTCCACCCCGGCAAGGGCACGCCGACGACGCAGATCGACATGCGCCGCCTCTCCGACGGCGTGAAGATCTCGAACCGCTACAAGACCACCGAGCAGGTCGAGCGCGCCTATGTCGAGGATCGGGACTATTCGTACCTGTTCCAGGACGGCGAAGGCTTCACCTTCATGAACACCGAGAACTACGACCAGATCATCGTCTCGCCGGACGTGGTCGGCGACTCGGCGCCCTATCTTCAGGAAGGCATGGTCGTCCGCCTCGCGATCTTCGAGGAGCAGGCGGTCTCGATCACCCTGCCGCAGCGCGTGACGCTCGAAGTCGTCGAGACCGAGCCGGTCACCAAGGGCCAGACCGCCTCGGCCTCCTACAAGCCGGCGACGCTGTCGAACGGCGTCCGCACCACCGTTCCGCCGCATATCGAGGCCGGCACGCGCATCGTCGTGCTGACGGACGACGGCTCCTATGTCGAGCGCGCCAAGGACTGATCGACCGATCGGCCGAAAGGTTCCGGAAAGACCCCGCTCCGATCCGGCGCGGGGTCTTGTCATTTGGACCTGCG
>CAWZZK010000234.1:0-3689 GCA_963966455.1 Kaistia sp.
GGTCATCGAAAGCCGCTTTGTGGCGGCCTTGACGGTCTCCACTGGGGTCTCGCCAGCGGCGCAGACGATGAGCGTGCCGTCGGCGACGCTCGACAGCAGAAGCGCATCGGCGAGGCCCATGACCGGCGCGCTGTCGACGATGACGAGATCGAAGCTGTCGCGCAATTCCGTCAGAAGCGTCAGCATCTTCGGGCTCGACAGAAGTTCCGCCGGATTGGGCGGGATCGGTCCGGATGTGATGGTCGAGACGTTCATCACGCCCGAATCGCGGACGAGATCCTCGGCCTCCGCGCTGCCGGTGAGGTAGTTGCTGAGGCCAGCGGTATTGTCGATGCCGATGATCTTGTGCAGCGACGGATTGCGCAGGTCGGCGTCGATCACGAGGATGCGCATCCCTATCTGGCCGAACATGCGGGCGAGCGTCGTGACGGTGGTCGTCTTGCCCTCGGAGGGGCGCGCCGAGGTGACGACGAAGTTGCGCGGCACGCCCCGGTCCGTCGAGAACTGCAACGCGGTTCTCGCGCTTCGATAGGCTTCGGACACCGCGGAATGCGGATCCTCAAGCACCGACTGCACCGACTGGTCCGGTGGCAGCACCGGGATGAGGCCGAGCACCGGAATTCCGAGGAGCGCCTCCATCTGGTCGGGAGTCTTGATGGTGTTGTCGAAATATTCGAGGCCGATCGCGGCACCGAAACCAAGCATCATGCCGATGGCGATCGAGAGCGCGACATTGACCAGGAGGCGCGGCGAGTAAGGCTGGGTCGGCACCACAGCGTCATCGACGATCGAGAGGCCGTTGGCCGCGACGCCGCCCACGACGCTGATCTCCTTGTAGCGCTGCAGGAGGCCGTCATAGAGGCTGCGGTTCGTATCGGCCTCGCGCTGGAGCATCGTGTATTCGACACTGCGGTTGCGCGTGTCGATCAGTTCGCTGCGCGTCGCATCGAGATCGGCGGCGATCGCCTGCTCGCGTTGCGTGGCGAGTTCATACGCAAGACGGATGCTGTTCTTCGTCTTCGTGACTTCATCCGCGATCTGAGAATCGATGTCGTCGATTCGAGCCTTCAGCGCCACCATCATCGGGAAGCCGGGCTTGAAGGTGAGCTGCTTCGACTGATAGTCCGCCACGAGCCCTGAGCGTGTCGACCGGAGTTGGCTGATGATGCTGCTCGCATCGCCCCCCGAAGGGAGGTCGGCATAGCCCGCGGCATCCTTGACCTGCAGCCAGAGCTGCTCGGCATTGGCCCGTTCCACCGAAGCTTTGCCGAGCGCCGTGTTCAGATCTTCGAGCTTCTGCGACAGGATGGACTTCTGGTCGTCGAGCTGGACCAGCTTCTCCTTGTCGGCATAGGCGACGACCTTGCGCTCGGAGTCTTCGAGCTTCTGCTTCATCTGCTGCAGCTGATCCTCGAGGAACGTCCTGGCATAGGTCGTTGCCTCGAAACGGCGATCGAGGTTCGACTTGATGAAGCCGGTCGCGAGAGAGCTGGCAATTTTCTGCGCGCGACGGGGATCGGCATCGCTGTAGGAGATCGTCAGCAGACGCGAGCTCTTGACGACCTTCGCTTCGGTGTTCCTCAGCACCGTCGCAATGGCCATCCGCTTGCGTGCATCAAGGGATCGCTGCGTTCCGTCAGTCGCGCCGCCGCCGAAGATCAGCGCCTTGGCGCGCTGGATCAGAGAACGGTTCACCGGATCGACGAAGGTCGGATCGTCGGCGAGGTTGAGTTCGTTCACGACGCGCTCGGCGAGCGAGCGGCTGCCGATCAGCTCGACATAAGTGGCGATCTCGGCCTGATCGTTCGAACCCGTTTCCGGATCGAGCGACTTGTCGTTCAGCACCTTCACGGTCTCGCCGGACGTCTCGATCGTGACATTCGCCATGTAGAGCGGTGTCGTCGTCAAGGTCAGGATCGTGCCGAGCACGAGGCAGGCGCCGATAATGCCGGCGATGACCAGCCGGTGCTTGACGACAATGCGCAGGAGGCGCGCGAAGTCGAGCGGCATGCGCTCAGAATGGCTCTCGACCGGAGCCGGACCATAGACATTTGCTGACACAGCCTGCGACGGACGGGCCGGTGCGCTGGTCGCGCTCCAGGTCGTCACGGCATTGTCCGATCTCGGTTCACCGCTCATGTGATCCTCCCGAAATCCGTTCCATATCCACTAGATGCCGCCGATTCGAGCGACGAACGACGCCGCCGGCACGGCCTGCAGGAAGTCGGCCCAGGCGCTGCGGGCACCCGAGATCGGGACGACGATCCGGTCGCCGCCATAGATGATCGGATCGGACGCCTTGCCTTTGCGGATATCGGCGACGTTGAAGCGTGCGACCAATTTCTTGCCGTCGATATCGCGGAACACCACGACATTGCTGTCGTCCGCCTGGCGCGGCATGCCGCCGGCCTGGGCAATGAAGTCGAGCAAAGTGCCGCCGCCCTGACTGACCGAGAAGATGCCGGGCTTGGCGACGGCGCCATCGACGGTCACCTTCTGGCTGTTGAAGCCCGTCACCTTCACGGTAACCTGCGGCTGTTGCAGGTAGGACGCCGAGAGCTTGGCGGTGATTTCCTTCTGCACGTCCTGAACCGTGCGCCCTGCGGCGCGGATGGATCCGACTAGCGGCAGGCCCAGCGTACCGTCGGAGCCGACCTGGAAGTCGCCCGAAAGCTCCGGAACCTGGAAGACGAGCACGTTCAGCGTATCGAGCGGGCCCAGGCGATATTCCTGCATTGCCGCCGTGCCATAAGTCGGCGCGGGCAAGCCTCCGCCAATCCGGGCTGGCGCGACGACCTGCGGACCGGTCGGTGTCATCGTCGTCCCTGGGGTCGACGCATAGCGCATGCCCTCGTTCGAGGGCGTCGAGACAGACGAACAGGCCGACAACAGACCGGCGATCAGAACCACCGCGAAAGAAATTCTGAAGGACACTGAAACTCCTGTCGCGCCAGGCCTTGCGGCGAGCCGTTCTGGACCGACTAGATACACCAGCCTTAACGAATGATGCAACGCGGGATGATCTCGCAATGCAACATACCAGCCTCACCCGGCCGGCGATCTAGCGCCGACCGAGACCCAAGCGGGCCAAGAACCCTTTCGGCGCCTCGCTTTTTGCGACACGACGGACGGCGAGAGGCGGCCAACTGTCGGGTGCTGCATTGTCGATGATCGCCTGAGGTCGCGTCGTCGTCATGTGGATGGCCTCGGCCTCGCCGAGACGTTCGGCGATCATGTCGCGCGCCTTGGAGAGATTCGGCGGACGTCCGGTGAGATTATGCGCGTCGGTAGCGAGGATATGTGCCAGCCCCTCCCCGATCATCTTGTCGGCCCAGTAGCGCACGCGCCGGCCGAACTGACCCGTCACCGAGCCGGCGGTGATCTGCATGGGCACTCCCATCTGCACGAGCTTCTCCATGACCGAATAATGGCTCTCGATCCAGGAAAGGCGCTCCGGATGGGTCAGGATCGGCACATAGCCCGCCGACATCAGGTTGAAGACATTGTCCTCGATCCGCGGCGGCGGCACATGGTGGGGCGGCTCGAACAGGAAATAGCGGCTGTTGTTGAGCGATGGGATGCGGCCGGTCTTGAGGCCGGAGACGACATCGACATCCATATGAACATCGGCGCCGACGACGAGCCTCACCCCGATGCCCTCTTCGGCAAAGCGGGTTTCGAGGCGAGCG
>CAWZZK010000235.1:0-12635 GCA_963966455.1 Kaistia sp.
ACGCCTTGAAGGTCGCGCCGCCCGTCTTCGCAAGCACCTTCGTGATCGCCGCAGTCAGAGACGTCTTGCCATGGTCGACATGGCCGATCGTCCCGATGTTGCAGTGCGGCTTCGTACGCTCGAATTTCTCTTTACCCATCGGACTTCTCCGTAATCTCGGTTAAGCGGTTCCGGCTCGCGGGACTAGGCGTACTTCGCCTGGACTTCCTGGGCGACAGCCTGAGGAACCTGCTCGTAATGATCGAACTGCATCGTGTAGCTCGCACGGCCCTGGCTCATGGAGCGCAGGTTGTTCACGTAAGAGAACATGTTGGCGAGCGGGACGAAGGCGGTGATGACATTCGCGTTGCCGCGCATGTCCTGGCCCTGGATCTGACCACGGCGCGAGTTCAGGTCGCCGATGACCGAACCGACATACTCTTCCGGCGACACGACCTCGACCTTCATGATCGGCTCGAGCAGCGCCGGGTTGGCCTTCTCGATGCCCTCACGGAGCGCGGCACGCGAAGCGATTTCGAAGGCGATCGCCGACGAGTCCACTTCGTGATAGGCGCCGTCGATCAGCGAGACCTTGATGTCCACCACCGGGAAGCCGGCGATCGGACCCGAGGTCATGACCGAGTTGAGGCCCTTTTCGACGCCGGGGATGTATTCCTTCGGCACCACGCCGCCGACGATCTTGTTCTCGAAGGCGTAGCCGCCGCCGATCTCGTTCGGCTCGACGACGAACTTGACGCGAGCGAACTGGCCCGTGCCACCCGTCTGCTTCTTGTGCGTGTAGTCGATCTCGGTCGCCTTGCGGATGGTCTCGCGGTAGGCAACCTGCGGCGCGCCGACATTCACGTTGATGTTGTAGGGAGCGCGGCGAAGGATATCGATCTTGATGTCGAGATGCAGCTCGCCCATGCCCTTGATGATGGTCTGGCCGGACTCGCTGTCGGTCGACACGCGGAAGGACGGATCCTCCGAGGCCAGCTTCTGCAGAGCGGTGGTCAGCTTCTCCTGGTCGGCCTTGGTGGCGGCCTCGACCGACATCTCGATGACCGGATCCGGGAATTCCATCTTCTCGAGGATGACCGGAGCCGACGGATCACAGATAGTGTCGCCGGTGCGGGCTTCCTTGAGGCCGACCAGAGCGACGATGTCGCCGGCATAGGCCTCTTCGATGTCCTCACGCGAATTGGCGTGCATGGTCACCATGCGGCCGATGCGCTCGCGCTTCTCCTTGGTTGAGTTCAGGAGGGTCGTGCCCTTCTGAAGAACGCCCGAATAGATGCGCGCGAAGGTCAGGACGCCGAACGGGTCCTCGATGATCTTGAAGGCGAGCATCGAGAGCGGCTCGCTGTCGGTCGAGTGGCGCTCGACTTCCTCGCCGGTCTTGACGTCGATGCCCTTGGTCGGAGGCACGTCGACGGGCGACGGCAGGTAGTCGACGACCGCGTCGAGCAGCGTCTGCACGCCCTTGTTCTTGAAGGCCGAGCCAGCGAGAACCGGGAACCAGGTCGAGTGCAGCACGGCCTTGCGGATAAGCGACTTCAGCGTCGCCTCGTCCGGCTCGTTGCCCTCGAGATAGGCTTCCATCGCGGCGTCGTCGAGCTCGACGGCGGCCTCGATCAGCTCGGCGCGGGCGGCCTCGGCCTTCTCGCGCAGATCGGCCGGGATCTCGATGACGTCGTACTTCGCGCCGAGGCTCTCGTCGTGCCAGACGACCGCGGTCATCTTGACGAGGTCGATGATGCCCTTGAAGTCCTGCTCGGCGCCGATCGGCAGCTGGATCGGAACCGGACGGGCGCCGAGGCGGGTCTTGATGTCCGCCACGCACATGTCGAAGTTCGCGCCGGTCTTGTCCATCTTGTTGCAGAAGACGATCCGCGGCACGTGGTACTTGTCGCCCTGGCGCCACACGGTCTCGGTCTGCGGCTCGACACCCTGGTTGGAGTCGAGCACGCACACGGCGCCGTCCAGCACGCGCAGCGAACGCTCCACCTCGATGGTGAAGTCCACATGGCCGGGCGTGTCGATGATGTTCAGGCGCTTGCCGTTCCAGAACGTCGTCGTCGCGGCGGACGTGATCGTGATGCCGCGCTCCTGCTCCTGCTCCATGTAATCCATGGTGGCAGCGCCGTCATGGACCTCGCCGATCTTGTGGCTCTTACCGGAGTAGTAGAGAATCCGCTCGGTCGTCGTGGTCTTGCCGGCATCGATGTGGGCCATGATGCCGAAATTGCGGTAGTCTTCGATCTTGTGCGCGCGGGCCATGATGGTCTGCCTTTGGGGATCGGTTACCAGCGATAGTGCGAGAACGCGCGGTTGGCCTCGGCCATCCGGTGCGTGTCCTCACGCTTCTTCACGGCATTGCCGCGGTTGTTCGAGGCATCGAGCAGTTCGCCGGACAGGCGCTCGACCATCGTCTTCTCGTTGCGGCCACGGGCAGCGGTCAGCAGCCAGCGGATCGCGAGCGCCTGACGGCGATCGGTGCGGACTTCGACCGGAACCTGGTAGGTGGCGCCGCCGACGCGGCGCGAACGGACTTCGATATGCGGCGCGACATTGTCGAGCGCCTGACGGAACACCGTCACCGGCTCCTGCTTGGTGCGGGCCTGGATCACGTCGAAGGCGCCGTAGACGATGCTCTCGGCGACCGACTTCTTGCCGTCATACATGACGGCATTCATGAACTTGGTCACGACGATATCGCCGAACTTCGGGTCCGGGATGATCTCGCGCTTCTCTGCACTATGGCGACGGGACATCGCTTAACCCCTTACTTCGGACGCTTCGCGCCGTACTTCGACCGGCGCTGCTTGCGGTTCTTCACGCCCTGGGTATCCAGAACGCCGCGCAGGATGTGGTAGCGCACGCCCGGAAGATCCTTGACGCGGCCGCCGCGGATCATGACGACCGAATGTTCCTGGAGGTTGTGACCCTCGCCCGGAATATAGCCGATGACCTCGAACTGGTTCGTCAGACGGACCTTGGCAACCTTACGAAGCGCCGAGTTCGGCTTCTTCGGGGTCGTCGTGTAGACACGCGTGCAAACACCGCGCTTCTGCGGGTTCTGCTCCAGCGCGGGAACCTTGTTCCGCTTCGCCGGCGCCTGGCGCGGCTTGCGGATCAACTGATTGATAGTCGGCATGCGTCGCCTTTCAGCTAGCCTACTTACGGTCCTGGTCTTCCGCTCCTCGCGACCTTCACGACCGGGATGGCCATGAACGAAGAGCGCCGGTCCGCATGTCTCAGCGGAGGCGCTACGAGAAGCAGAGGATCACGGCAAATGCCGCGATCATGCGTGTCGTCTCTAAAACTCGTTGTCGATCCGGTCAGTGTTTAGGCCCAAACTCCTGCGACGCGGCGCCGCTGGACATTCAGGGCCTACGACCTGTCCGAAAGCCCGCGGAACCTACTTTCTCGCCCCCCTGGCGTCAAGCCCATTCCGCACTGCTTGCCAAAGGTTAATGGCTCGACCAATCCGTGCGCCCACCTGCCCTGTTGCGCAACATCCTTTCGCGCCAGCCCAGGATGCTATGGGGATATTGCGCCGGGCCGCTTCAGTGCGGAGCGTCGGTCTTCACGGAGAAGGGTTTGCCCGCCTCTCCGGTCACGATCATGAGGATTCGCACCGGCTCGTCACCGACGACTCGCCCGTCATGCTTGCGATTCACCATCTCGGCGAACGATTCTCCGGCCTTGAAGACGCGCTTCTCGCCGGTTTCCGATTCCACCTCGATCGCTCCGGCGAGGATATAGGCGTAGGCAGGAACGGGATGGTAGTGCCAGCCGGTCTCGCCGCCCGGCGGGATCTCGACGATCAACGACTGGACTTCGGGATCGTCGATGTCCGGATAGCGGATCGGATCGCCGCTGGTCGTCTTCGTCGTCTTGAGAATCGGCTTCACCGAAACCGTCGGCTTGTAGCCCTCTTCCGCCGATGCCGGGATGCTCACCCCCGCAACCGAGAGGAACAGGGCGGCCAAGCCCGCGACGGCTGCGCTGGTGTCGATCAGCTTCATGGATTCCCTCCCTCGATAGACTGGCCTTAGTCGAGCCGCCTCCTCCGGCGGGCCCGATTGCCCCAGCGCCACCCTGCCCTGCTCGATCCACGAGAGGGCGGCTGGCGGCCCTGCCCCGCTACTGGCCGACCTTGGCGGCGCCGGTCACGACGTCGGTCGTCGCCTTGGCGCTGTCCTCGATCGAATCCCCGAGCGCCTCGACATTGTCCTGGAAGTTGCGGCGGGTATTTGGGTCCACGACCGCGATCGGGGCCGCCACCACGACGCCGGCGGCCGCGCCGACCGTCGCCGCCGCGCCGGCCGAAGCCGCGACGATCTTGTCGCCGAGGCCGACATGGCTGTCATTGATCGTCTGGCCGGTCGCGAGACGGGCGCCGATCGCCTGCACCACTTCAGGGCTCGAGGCGAACTTGCCGTGGTTGAGCGGATCGTTGCTGCGCAGCTTCGTCAGGTCGATGACCGTGATGCCGTCCTTGGCGAGCTCGCTCGCGAAGGGTTCGGCTTCCGGATTGATCTGGCCGAGACGGTCGACATTGCCCCAGACGCGGCGCGAGGCGGCGAGCGCACGGTCGTCCTGCGACACGAACAGCGTGATCTTCGGCCCCTTCGGCCCGATATCGGCCATCTGGCTGCGGAACACGTCGACATCGACATCCGGCGCCGCCAGCATGACGTTGCGGATCTTGGGATAGACGCGGCCGTGGCGGATCGCCATCTGCCGCAGCGCTTCCAGCGTCACGACATTGCCCATCGAATGCGCGAGCACGTCGACCTCGTTCACATCCGGATTGGTCGCGAGCGCGGTCAGCAGCTGCTCGAGCGCATCGCGCGAATAGTTGTTGCTCTGCAGGTCGTAGCCATAGGCGAGGATGCTGCCGCGCGAAGGCCAGGTGAACAGCACCGGCACCACAGGCGCGCGGGAATCGTGCACGATCTGGGCGAAGCGATAGACCGCATCGTCGAAGCGGTTGTTGAAGCCGTGAATGAAGACGAGCGCCTTGCGGCCCGGCGTCGCCTTGATGCGCTTCGTGAACCAGACCTTCGCCTGGGCGAGGGTCATGTCCTCGGCCTTCAGGGTAACGAAATCCGTCGCGGGATTGCCGGGAAGCTTCTTCGGCCACTGGACGTCGCCGATCTTGCGCGCCGAGTCAGGCGGGATCGACACCACGATATTCGCGAAATCGGGCTGCGAGCTCCGCTCGCCGGTGAACAGGATGCCCCGGTCCTCGGCCCGCGAGCGCGTCGTCGCGACAGCGAGATCGACGATGCTGGCGCCGGGAACGGTCGCCGCCACCGGAACGAGCACGCCCTCGACCCGGCCGCCGCAGGAGGCGAGCAGAGCCGCCCCGACCACGATAACCGCGACGATTTTCATCCGATCGAGAAGTGCTCGCATGGCCAGTCCGTTGTCCCCCGACAATCGCGTCCCATAGCATGAGGCCGCTTGGGGCGACATAGGGCAAGGCGCAGCACCGCGGCAAGCCGCGCAAAGCGGCACGAAAGCAACAGAAGCGGCCCGGCTTCGGGGGCCGCCCTCGCCGCAAACGAAAAGGGCCGCCCGTCGCCGGGCGGCCCTTCGCGACTGGAACCTCGCCGCGTTACTCCGCGGCGCTGGTCAGGTTGCCGAGCAGGCCGCCGGTCTCCGGCTTCGGCTGCGAGGCCGAAGCGCGGCGGCGCTCCTCGAGGATCAGTTCGTCGCGACGGGTCGCGATCTCGCGGATCCGGTTCATCGTGCCGCCGGTACCCGCGGGGATCAGGCGGCCGACGATGATGTTCTCCTTGAGGCCGTCGAGCGGATCGACCTTGCCGTTGACGGCCGCTTCCGTGAGGACGCGGGTCGTCTCCTGGAACGAGGCCGCCGAGAAGAACGACCGCGTCTGCAGGCTCGCCTTGGTGATGCCGAGCAGGACCGGATTGCCGATCGCCGGCTTCTTGCCCTCGCTCTTGGCCTTGTCGTTGACCACGTCGAACTCGAGCTGATCGACCTGCTCGCCGGAGAAGAACTCCGTCTCGCCGCCGTCCACGACCTCGACCTTCTGCAGCATCTGGCGAACGATCACCTCGATGTGCTTGTCGTTGATCTGCACGCCCTGGAGCCGGTAGACGTCCTGGATCTCGTTGACGAGATAGGCTGCGAGAGCCTCCACGCCCTTGATCGCCAGGATATCGTGCGGCGCCGGATTGCCGTCCATGATGTAGTCGCCCTTCTCGACGGCGTCGCCTTCCTGGAGATGGAACGGCTTGCCCTTCGGGATGAGATACTCCACCGGCTGCAGCGGCATGCCCGCCGCATCGACCGAGCCTTCGACCGGCTCGATGATGACGCGACGCTTGTTCTTGTAATCGCGGCCGAAGCGGACGGTGCCGTCCATCTCGGCGATGATCGCGTGATCCTTGGGGCGGCGCGCCTCGAACAGCTCCGCCACGCGCGGCAGACCGCCCGTGATGTCGCGGGTCTTGGCACCCTCGGTGGGGATACGGGCGAGCACGTCGCCGGCATGGACGTTCGAGCCCGGATCGACCGAAAGAATGGTCTCCACCGAGAGCAGGTAGCGTGCCTCGCCGCCACGGGCGAGCTTCAGCACCTTGCCGTCCTTGCCCTTGATCACGATCGCCGGCTTCAGGTCGCTACCGCGCGGGCTGGCGCGCCAGTCGATGACGACGCGCTTGGTGATGCCCGTCGACTCGTCGGCCGTTTCCGCGACCGAGATGCCTTCCACCAGGTCCTCGTAGCCGATCGTGCCCTCGACCTCGGTGAGAACGGGACGGGTATAGGGGTCCCACTCCGCGAGGCGCTGGCCGCGCTTGACCTGATCGCCCTCGTCGACATGCAGGCGCGAGCCGTAGGTCACGCGGTTGACCGCGCGCTCCGTCCCGTCCTTGTCGACGATCACGATCGCCATGTTGCGGCCGAGCGCGATCAGCTTGCCGTCCGAGTCCCGCACGACGTTGCGGTTGCGGATCTGCACCGTGCCCTCGAAGGAGGACTCGATGAAGGACGAGTCCACCACCTGCGCCGTGCCACCGATGTGGAAGGTGCGCATGGTGAGCTGCGTGCCCGGCTCGCCAATCGACTGCGCCGCGATGACGCCGACCGCTTCACCCATGTTGACCGGGGTGCCGCGGGCGAGGTCGCGACCGTAACAGGCCGCGCAGACGCCGATCTTGGTGTCGCAGGTCAGCACCGAGCGGATCTTCACCGCCTGGACGCCGGCCTTCTCGACGCGCTCGACGTCACGCTCCTCGATCAGCTTGCCGGCCGGGACGATCACATCGCCGGTCGCGGCGGCCACGATATCCTCCGCCGCGGTGCGGCCGAGGATGCGCAGGCCGAGCGAGGCAACGACCTGCCCGCTGTCGACCACCGCCTGCATGCGCAGGCCATTGGTGGTGCCGCAATCCTTCTCGATGATGATGCAGTCCTGCGCCACGTCGACGAGACGACGCGTCAGATAGCCGGAATTGGCCGTCTTCAGAGCCGTATCGGCGAGGCCCTTGCGGGCGCCGTGGGTCGAGTTGAAGTACTCGAGAACGGTCAGGCCTTCCTTGAAGTTCGAGATGATCGGGTTCTCGATGATCTCGCCCGACGGCTTGGTCATCAGACCGCGCATGCCGGCAAGCTGCTTCATCTGCGTGGGCGAACCACGCGCACCCGAGTGGCTCATCATGTAGACCGAGTTCATCGGCTTCTGACGACCCGTCTCGTCATCCCGGCGCACGGCCGAGATGCCCTTCATCATCTCTTCGGCGACGCGGTCACCGCACTTCGCCCAGGCGTCGACGACCTTGTTGTACTTCTCACCATAGGTGATCAGGCCGTCATTGTACTGCTGCTCGTAGTCCTTGACCTGAGCCTGCGTCTCCTCGACCAGCTTCGTCTTCGCGGCCGGGATCACCATGTCGTCCTTGCCGAACGAGATGCCCGCGCGGCAGGCCTCGCGGAAGCCGAGCGCCATGATCCGATCGCAGAAGATGACCGTCTCCTTCTGACCGCAATGGCGGTAGACGGCGTCGATCGTGTTCGAGATCTCCTTCTTGGTCATCAGCTTGTTGACGACGTCGAAGGGCAGGTTGTGGTGCTTCGGCAGCAGTTCGCCGATCAGCAGGCGGCCGGGAGTCGTGTCGTAGATCTTCGACGTGACCTTGCCGTCCGCATCGACGCTGCGATAGCGGCCGCGGATCTTGGTGTGCAGCGTGATCGCCTTGGCGGCCAGCGCGTGCTCGATCTCCGCGATCGAGCCGAACATCATGCCCTCGCCCGGCTCCTTCTCCGCCATGATCGACAGATAATAGAGGCCGAGGACGATGTCCTGCGACGGCACGATGATCGGCAGGCCGTTCGCCGGATGCAGGATGTTGTTGGTCGACATCATGAGGACGCGCGCTTCCAGCTGCGCCTCGAGCGACAGCGGGACGTGCACGGCCATCTGGTCGCCGTCGAAGTCGGCATTGAAGGCCGAGCAGACGAGCGGATGCAGCTGGATCGCCTTGCCCTCGATCAGCACCGGCTCGAAAGCCTGGATGCCGAGGCGGTGAAGCGTCGGGGCGCGGTTCAGGAGGATCGGATGCTCGCGGATGACCTCATCCAGGATGTCCCAGACCTCCGGCCGCTCCTTCTCGACGAGCTTCTTCGCCTGCTTCACCGTCGAGGAGAAGCCCTTGGCGTCGAGGCGCGAATAGATGAACGGCTTGAACAGCTCGAGCGCCATCTTCTTCGGCATGCCGCACTGGTGCAGCTTCATCTCCGGACATACAAAGATAACCGAGAGGCCGGAATAGTCGACGCGCTTGCCGAGCAGGTTCTGGCGGAAGCGGCCCTGCTTGCCCTTCAGCATATCCGAGAGCGACTTCAGCGGACGCTTGTTGGCGCCCGTGATGACGCGGCCGCGGCGGCCGTTGTCGAACAGCGCGTCGACGGCCTCCTGCAGCATGCGCTTCTCGTTGCGGATGATGATGTCCGGCGCACGCAGTTCGATCAGCCGCTTCAGACGATTGTTGCGGTTGATGACGCGGCGATAGAGATCATTGAGGTCCGAGGTCGCGAAGCGGCCGCCGTCGAGCGGCACGAGCGGACGCAGATCCGGCGGGATGACCGGGATCTGGGTCATGATCATCCATTCCGGGCGATTGCCGGACTCGATGAACGCCTCGACCAGCTTCAGACGCTTGCCGAGCTTCTTGGGCTTCAGCTCCGAGGTCGAGGTCGCGATCTCTTCGCGCAGATCGACCGCGAGCTTCTCGAGGTCGAGCGCCATCATCATCTCGCGGATGGCCTCGGCACCGATCAGCGCGGTGAAGCTGTCGTCGCCATACTCGTCCTGGGCGCGCAGATACTCCTCCTCGGTGAGGAGCTGACGCTCCTTCAGCGGGGTGAGGCCGGGCTCCAGCACGACATAGTTCTCGAAGTAGAGGATGCGCTCGAGATCCTTGAGCGTCATGTCCATCAGCATGCCGATGCGGGACGGCAGCGACTTCAGGAACCAGATATGCGCAACGGGGGCGGCGAGCTCGATATGGCCCATGCGGTCGCGCCGCACGCGCGCCAGGGTCACCTCGACGCCGCACTTCTCGCAGATGATGCCCTTGTACTTCATGCGCTTGTACTTGCCGCACAAGCACTCGTAGTCCTTGATCGGCCCGAAGATGCGCGCGCAGAAGAGACCGTCGCGCTCGGGCTTGAAGGTACGGTAGTTGATGGTTTCCGGCTTCTTGATCTCGCCGAACGACCACGACAGAATCTTCTCAGGGCTCGCAATATGGATGCGGATCTGGTCGAAGTTCTGCGCCGGCTGAGCCAGCGGGTTGAAGATGTTCGCGACTTCCTGATTCATCGCCGATCTCCTTGATCAGCCGCCGGCGGAAGCGTGTGCTCCCGGCCGGCCGACCGCATGTCAAACTTCATTGCGCCTTCCGGCGACCCGCCTTCGCGGGCCGCGCCGCGGATTACTCCGCCGCATCCGGAAGCCGCTCGACCCCGTCCACCGGCTTCGACTGGTTGAGCTCCACGTCGAGGCCAAGCGAGCGCATTTCCTTGACCAGCACGTTGAAGCTCTCGGGAATGCCGGCCTCGAACGTGTCGTCGCCACGGACGATCGCCTCATAGACCTTGGTGCGGCCGGCCACGTCGTCCGACTTCACCGTCAGCATTTCCTGCAGCGTGTAGGCCGCGCCATAAGCCTCGAGCGCCCACACCTCCATTTCGCCGAAGCGCTGGCCGCCGAACTGCGCCTTGCCGCCGAGCGGCTGCTGGGTGACCAGCGAATAGGGGCCGATCGAACGGGCGTGGATCTTGTCGTCCACCAGATGGTGCAGCTTCAGCATGTAGATGTAGCCGACGGTGACCTTGCGGTCGAACTCCTCGCCGGTGCGCCCGTCATAGAGCTGCACCTGGCCCGACGGATCGAGCCCGGCCTTGGTCAGCATCTTGACGATGTCGCCCTCGCGGGCACCATCGAAGACCGGCGTCGCAATCGACACGCCCTTCGAGAGATGCTGCCCGAGCTTGACGACGCTGTCGTCGTCGAGATCCGCCACCTTCTCGTTCTTGGCGTTGTCGCCATAGATCTCGTCGAGCTGGAGCCGCAGCGGCGCGGTGTTGCCGGTCCGCTTGTACTCCTCGATCATCCGCCCGACCTTGAGACCCATGCCGGCGCAAGCCCAGCCGAGATGCGTCTCCAGGATCTGCCCGACATTCATGCGGCTCGGCACACCGAGCGGATTGAGCACGATGTCGACATGGGTGCCGTCCTCGAGGAACGGCATGTCCTGCACGGGCACAATGCGCGAGACCACGCCCTTGTTGCCGTGACGGCCGGCCATCTTGTCGCCCGGCTGGATCTTGCGCTTCACGGCGACGAAGACCTTGACCATCTTCATGACGCCGGGCGGCAGCTCGTCGCCGCGCTGCAGCTTCTCGACCTTGTCGATGAAGCGCTTCTCCAGACGCTTGCGGCTCTCGTCATACTGGCCGCGCAGCGCCTCGATCTCGCCCATGAGCTTCTCGTCGGCGACGGCGAACTGCCACCACTGGCTGCGCGGATATTCATCCAGCAGCTCGCGGGAAAGCACCGTCTCCTTCTTGAAGTTCTTCGGGCCGCTCGAGGCGGTCTTGCCGACGATCATGTCGGCGAGACGGCCATAGACGTTGCGGTCGAGGATCGCCTGCTCGTCGTCGCGGTCCTTCGCGAGACGCTCGATCTCCTCGCGCTCGATCGCCATGGCGCGCTCGTCCTTCTCGACGCCGTGGCGGTTGAAGACGCGGACCTCGACGATCGTGCCGGTGACGCCCGGGGGAACGCGCAGCGACGTGTCGCGCACGTCGGACGCCTTCTCGCCGAAGATGGCGCGCAGCAGCTTCTCTTCCGGCGTCATCGGGCTTTCGCCCTTCGGCGTGATCTTGCCGACGAGGATGTCGCCCGCCTGCACGTCGGCGCCGATATAGACGATGCCGGCTTCATCGAGATTCTTCAGCGCCTCTTCCGAAACGTTCGGAATGTCGCGCGTGATTTCCTCCGGGCCGAGCTTCGTGTCGCGCGCCATCACCTCGAATTCCTCGATATGGATCGAGGTGAAGACGTCGTCGGCCACGATCCGCTCGGAGAGCAGGATCGAGTCCTCGAAGTTGTAGCCGTTCCACGGCATGAACGCGACGAGCACGTTGCGGCCGAGGGCGAGATCGCCGAGATCGGTCGAGGGGCCATCCGCGAGGATGTCGCCGCGGCCGACGATGTCGCCGACACGCACCAGCGGACGCTGGTTGATGCAGGTCGACTGGTTCGAACGCTGGAACTTCATCAGCCGGTAGATGTCGACGCCGGACTTCGACGGATCGAGGTCTTCGGTCGCGCGGATGACGATACGGGTCGCGTCCACCTGATCGACGACGCCGCCGCGGCGGGCCGCGATCGCGGCGCCCGAGTCACGGGCGACGACGCTCTCCATGCCGGTTCCGACGAACGGCGCCTCGGCGCGAACGAGCGGCACCGCCTGGCGCTGCATGTTCGAGC
The DNA here is from genome assembly GCA_963966455.1 of Kaistia sp. Lineage (GTDB taxonomy): Bacteria > Pseudomonadota > Alphaproteobacteria > Rhizobiales > Kaistiaceae > Kaistia > Kaistia cartagenensis. The sequence goes on from CAWZZK010000235.1 coordinate 12,017, forward strand.
CCATGAGGGCGCGGTTGGCGTCGTCGTTCTCGAGGAACGGGATCAGCGCCGCGGCGACCGAAATGACCTGCTTGGGCGACACGTCCATGAAGTCGACGCGCTCGGCGCCGACCATGACGTTCTCGCCCGCATGGCGGCAGACGATCAGGTCCTCGGTCAGCTTGCCCTCGCCGTCGAGCTTCACGTTCGCCTGCGCGACGTAGTACTTCGACTCCTCCATCGCCGAGAGATAGATAATCTCGTCGGTGGCCGAGCCGTCCTTGACGCGCCGATACGGGCTCTCGATGAAGCCGTATTTGTTGACGCGGGCGAAGGTCGCGAGCGAGTTGATAAGGCCGATATTCGGGCCTTCCGGCGTCTCGATCGGACAGATGCGACCGTAATGCGTCGGGTGCACGTCGCGCACCTCGAAGCCGGCGCGCTCGCGCGTCAGGCCGCCCGGTCCGAGGGCCGAGAGGCGCCGCTTGTGCGTGATCTCCGACAGCGGGTTGGTCTGGTCCATGAACTGGCTGAGCTGGGACGAGCCGAAGAACTCGCGCACCGCGGCCGCCGCCGGCTTGGCGTTGATCAGGTCGTGCGGCATGACCGAGTCGATCTCGACCGTCGACATGCGCTCGCG
>CAWZZK010000236.1:0-31749 GCA_963966455.1 Kaistia sp.
GAGGGGCTCGAGGTGCGCTTCACGCGCCTCGAGCTCGGTCCCGCGATCGCGCGCGAGATGGTCTAGAGCCTTTCCTGGCTTGATGGAAGCGCTCTGTTTATCCGCTGGCGCGCGCGATCCGCAAGGAGGGTGCCGCAGCCCGATGCCTTCGCATCGGGCAAGGCGGCCGACACAGCGGGCGCCCGCCAGCGGGAAACCCGAAGGGCCGGCTTGCTCCGGGCCAAATCCTTCGGTCTTCGTCTCGGCCGTACCCCGGGTACGGCCGTCGCCAAAGCCCTCGACCTTGGCCCGGACCAGACCGGCAGAGCGCTTCCAGCAAGCCAGGAAAGGCTCTATGCCGCCGTCAGCAGGCCCGCATCGTCGCGCACCGGACGGCCCGACTGGAGGACCGCCACGACGCGGTTCTCTTCCTGCGCGAAGCATTCGAGGCCGGCGAGCGGATTGGCGTCGACCACGACGAGATCGGCGAAGGCGCCCTCGGCGATGACTCCGACCTTGCCCTCCATGCGGATGACCTTGGCGTTGTTGACCGTCGCGTGGCGCAGCGCCTCGGCGGCGCCGCAGACCTTCTGGTGGATGAGCAGGCCGTCGGCCTGGTAGCTCTTCGGTGACCAGCAGAGATCGGTGCCGTAGCCGACATTGACGCCGTTCTTCAGCGCCACTTCCAGCGATTTGAGGCCGCTCGCCAGCACCTCGGCGTTCTTCTCCTGGTTCTCCTCCGACCAGCCGAAGCCCATGCCGTAGATCGCGTCGGCCTCGTAGGTGATGAGGGTCGGCACGAGATGCGCCTCGCGCTCGGCCATCAGCTTCGCGGTCTCGTCGGTGAGGAAATTGCCGTGCTCGATCGAGCGGACGCCGCAGGAAACGGCGCGGCGGATGCCGATATCGCTGTAGACATGCGCCATGACATAGCGCCCCGAGCGCGTCGCCTCGTCGGCGATGGCGGTGATCTCCTCCAGCGAATATTGCGGATGGACCAGCTTGTCGCCCGGCGAGGAGACACCGCCGCCGGCCATGATCTTGATGTGGTCGCAGCCTTGGCGGATGTTCTCGCGCACGGCCTTGCGCACCTCGTCGACACCGTCGGCGATGATGCCGACGCCACCGAGCGCCTCGCCGCAGTTGCAGAACTCGGCGCGGCCGCGATGGTCGCCATGGCCGCCGGTCTGCGACAGGATGCGCCCGGCGACGAACATGCGCGGCCCCTTGAAGAGGCCCTTTTCCTGCGCCGCCCGATGGCCCTGGTCGGCGCCGCCGGCATCGCGGATCGTCGTGAAGCCGCGATGCAGCATGCCGGACAGATGCAGTCCGGCGCGCGCGGTCATCTCGGAGGGGAGCACCGAGCGGCCGTCGTTGAAGGCGCCGATATAGACATGCGCATGGCAGTCGATGAGGCCGGGCGAGAGATAGCGCCCGCGAAGATCGACGCGCTTGAGGCCGGGATCGAGCGCCGCCTCGTCCGTGATCGCGACGATCTTGCCGCCGCCGATCACGACCGCCTTGCCGGTCACGATCGCGCCCGCGACGACATCGACGATGTTGCCGCCGGTCAGGGCATAGCTCGGCAGGCCGTCGGGAATCTTCTGATCAGGACTTGGCATAGGTTTCCACCTTCACGGGCTCGATGGGTTCGGCCGACGGATCGACATACCCATTCTCGATATCGTAGCGGGCCGCGGCGGCGTCGCGCTCGGCCGGATCGCCCCAGCCCGAGCCGCCGGCGCTGTAGTTGACGAGGCGCTCGCCCTTCTTGAGCTTGGCACGATACATGCCGACCTTCTTCTCCCGCGCCTCGCCCGGCCAGAGGACCATGTGGTTGCGCACAGGCGAGGACTCGCCGCCCTTCAGGCCCCAGCCGCCGGTTTTCGACTTCTTCTTCATGGAGATGATCTCGGTGTCGCCGACCATGCGGATGGCGCGGCGCACGCCGAGGCCGCCGCGATGCTTGCCGCGTCCGCCGGAGTTGGGGATCAGCTCCAGCCCCTCATGGAAGAGATTGGCCTGCCGCTCCAGCACCTCGATCGGCGTGTTGCGGACCGTGCTGGTCGAGGGGTGCTGCAGCGCCGTGGCGCCGTCATGGAGATGGGTGCCGCCCCAGCCGATGCCCTCATTGTTGCTGATGACATAGTATTTGCCGGTGCGGTGATGGCGCCCCATGGCCATGAAGCCCGGCTCGTCGCCGCCCGAGGCGGCCGGCAGCCAGTCGATCACCGGTGCCAGCGCCTTGGCGATCAGCTCGAAGGCGACCATGTGCGTCCAGGGCATATAGGTCGAGGACGGGTAAACGGCGTGGAACATGTTGCCGGGCTCGGCGCGGACGTCGAGGGCCATGAAGTTGCCGTGGTTCGACGGCGTCAGCGGCGAGGTCAGATATTTGAAATAGGTCTTCGCCATCGAGATCGTCGCGCCGAAGGGCACGTTGATTGGCCCCTCGACCATCGGCGCCGAGCGGTTGTAGTCGACGGTCATCCGCTCGTCAGTAATCGTAACGTCGACCGCCATCTTGATCATGTCCGGCGTCACGCCGTCGTCGTCGAGCCATTCCTCGGCCGACCACGATCCCTTCGGCAGACCGGCCAACGCCTGGCGGGTCTTCTCGTCGGCATGGACGAAGAAGGCCTCGATGGCGGCGAGCACCCGCTCGCGGCCGAACTTCCGGTAGATGTCGCGGACGCAGGCTTCGCCGGTCCTGAGGCAAGCGACCTGCGCGCCGAAATCGCCGCGGATCGCCTCCGGCAGGCGCGAATTCGCCTCCAGCACCTTCCAGAGATCAGCGTCGAGCTTGCCTTCCTTGATGATGCGCACGCCGGGAAGGATCAGACCCTCCTGGTGGATATTGGTCGAGTCGATCACATAGCCGGGATCCTTGGCGCCGAGATCGAGCCAGTGTGCGCGCACGCAGAGGAACATGTCGATCGCCTCGCCGTCGATGAAGACGGGCGACATGAGGAGCGCATCCGACATATGCGCCGAGTTCCAGTAGGGATAGTTCAGGATCACGACGTCGCCGGGCCGCAGCGAGGCCATGTCCATGTTCTCGATCAGCATCTTCAGCGCGTAGTCGTTGCCGCCGATGAAGGACGTGATGCCGGCCGCCTCGGCGACCATGCGCCCCTTGGCATCCGCGATCGAGATGCCGAAATCGAGCACTTCGTAGATGACCGCGTTGAAGGCCGTGCGCACCAGCGTGCGCCGCATCTGCTCCGCAGCCGAGAAGAACAGGGCAGAGACGATCTCGGTTTCCGCCGCCTTGCTGATGGTCATGTCAGGTCTCCGAGCGCGCGATCGAGAGCATGCCGTGCTCATCGACCGTGAGGGTCTGGTTGCCGTGGATCGCGAGCGACGAGCCTTCGTCGATGACGAGCAGCGGCCCGGGATAGGCGCGGCCCTGTTCGAGCGCGTCGCGGCTGACCTTCTCGCAGTCGACCATGGCGCCGGCCGCCTGGTCAAAAAGGCGATGCGGCGCGCTGGCCGTAAGTGTCGAGGAGGCGCGGACGCGCGTCGCGAGATCGGGCTTTTCCGCGACCACGACGAGCTTCACCATCAGCGAGACGATCTCGGCCTCGCTGCGGAAGGTGTGGCCGAACCGGTCCTGGTGCGTATCGGAGAAGCGGGCGAGGAAGGTCGCCGCGTCGTCGCCCGGCGCATACGGGATGGAGAGCGTGTGTTCCTGGCCGAGGAAGCGCACGCGGGCGAGGAAGGCGACGGACGGCTCGATCGGCCGGCCGACCTTCTCGGCGAGCGCGGCGGTGCTGCGGCTGCGGAGCGCCTCGGCGGTCTCGGCGAGCGTCGCCATGCTCGCGTCGGAGATCGTCGCCAGCACCGAGACGCTGTCGCTGAAGGAGAGATCGCTCGCCAGCATGCCCCAGGCCGAGAACACCGAGGGCAGCGGCGGGATCACGAGTTCGGGCATCTCCAGTTCGTTCTGCAACATCGGCCCGAGCAGCGGGCCACAGCCGCCGAAGCCGAGCATCGAGAATTCGCCGGGATCGAGCCCGCGCTCCAGCATCATCTCCTTGATCGACGAGGCGGTGCGCGAGATCAGCACGTCGAAGATCGAACGCGCGGCATCCTCGACCGAAAGGCCGAGCGGCTCGGCGACATGGGTCCGGAGCGCCGTCTCGGCGAGGTCGCGGGCGACGTTCATCGAGCCGCCCATGAAATTGCCGGTATCGATATAGCCGAGTACCACCGCCGCGTCGGTGACGGTCGCCTCGGTGCCGCCGCGGCCGTAGCAGGCCGGGCCCGGCACGGCGCCCGCGCTTTCCGGGCCGACGCGCAGCAGCGCGTTGTCGATCCAGGCGATCGAGCCGCCGCCGGCGCCGAGCGTCCTCAAGTCGAAGATCGGCTGCAGGATCGGGAAGTTCTCGATGCGCGCCTCGAAGACGTCCATCGGCTCGCCGCCGACGATCAGACAGGCGTCGAGGCTGGTGCCGCCCACATCGACCGAGAGCACATTGCCGCGGCCGGTCTCGCGCGCGACATGCAGCGCGCCGGAGACGCCGCCGGCCGGGCCGGAGAAGACGGTCGCGATCGGCTCCGCCTCGGCGAGGTCGAAGGTCAGCGCGCCGCCGGACGAGTTCATGACGAATTTCTGGCCGGCGAAACCCTTGGTGGCCATGCCGCCGGAGACGCGGCCGAGATAGTTGCGGAGCACCGGCTTGATATAGGCGTCGAGCACGGCGGTGCTGGTGCGCTCATATTCGCGATATTCGTTGGCGATGAGCGCGCCGGCCGAGACCTCGATGCCCGGGCAGGCGGCCCGGATGAGCTCGACCGCCTCCCGCTCATGCGCGGTATTGGCATAGGAATGAAGGAAGCTGACGGCGAGGGCCGTGCAGCCTGCCGCCTGCAGCGCCCTGGCGGCTGCGACGACCGCTTCGCGGTCGAGCGGCGTGACCTCGTTGCCTTCGAAGTCCATGCGGCCGGTGACGCCCTTGATGTCGCGGCGCTCGACGATACGCGGCGGCGGATCATAGTCGAAGCGGTACATGTCGGCGAAGTCGACGGCGCCGCGGCCGATCTCGAAGATGTCGCGGAAGCCCTCATTGGTGATGATGCCAACCCGCGCGCCCTTGCGCTCGAGGATCGCGTTGAGGCCCAGCGTCGTGCCGTGCACGAAATCGGCGATGTCGGCCGGCGGGAAGCCGAGCTGGCCGACCGCCGCCACCACGCCTTCGGCCGGATCATGCGGCGTCGTCGGCAGCTTGAAGGCGCGGAGCTGCCGGTTGTCGAGGTCGAAGGCCACCACGTCGATGAATGTGCCGCCGATATCGATGGCCAGTTTGTGTCGGCTCATTTTTGCCTCGGATCAGTAGACGGCATCGAGCAGGCGCGCCGTGTACTCGTTCTTGGGATTGCTGAGGACATCCCGCGCCGGCCCGGATTCCACGACCGCGCCCTGGTTCATGACATAGACGCGGTCGCAGATGAGCCGCACGACATTCACGTCGTGCGAGATGAAGACGATGGTGAGCGCGCGCTCGCGGATCATGCGCACGAAGAGTTCCAGGATCTGCGCCTGGATGGAGACGTCGAGCGAGGAGAGCGGCTCGTCGCAGACGAGAAGCTCCGGCTCGACGGCGATCGCCCGCGCGATCGCGATGCGCTGCCGCTGGCCGCCGGAGAACTCGTGCGGATACCGGTCACCGGCCGATGCGGGAATGCCGACTTCCTCGAGCAGCAGATCGGCGCGCTCCATGCGGCCGGCCTTGTCGAGGTCGCGCCGGTGCAGCAGCAAGCTCTCCATCACGCTCGCGCGGACTGTGGCGCGCGGGTTCAGGCTGCCATAGGGATCCTGGAAGACGATCTGAACGTCCGACTTGAAGGCGAAGCGCTCGCGCCGCGTGAAACTCGCGATGTCGCGGCCCTTGAAGCGGTAGATGCCGCCGTCATAGCCGGTGAGGCAGGTGACGATATTGGCGACGGTCGACTTGCCGGAGCCGGATTCGCCGAGGATGCCGACCACCTCGCCACGGCCGATCGTGATGTCGATCCCGCGGAGCGCGAAGCTGCGGTTCTGGACGAAGAGCCGGCGGGCGAAGCTCTTTGAGACACCCTGAAGCTCGACCATGGGAAGCGGAGTTTCGGCCATCGCGTCAGGCCCCCCGGCCGAGGATGCAGGCGCTGAAGCGCGGCGCCAGCCGCTCGTTCAGCGGCAGCGGCGCCGAGCGGCAGACGGGCTCCGCATAGGCGCAACGGGTCGAGAAGGCGCAGCCCGTGAGCCCGAAGCCGGCGCCGACCGGCTCGCCAGGGATCGAGCGGATATCGGCGAGTTCCTTCTCGCGGGTCGGGATGCAGGCAAACAGCGCCTCGGCATAGGGATGCACGGTGCGGGTGCCGATATCGCCGGCATCGACGATGGTGTGCAACTGCCCGCCATAGAGCACCGCGATGCGGCCGACGCTCTGGCGCAGCAGTTCGAGATTGTGGCTGATCAGGATGACCGCGAGGCCGTGGCTGCGGCTGCGGTCGAGGATGAGTTCGATGACGCGCCGCTGCGTGATGGCGTCGAGGGCAGTGGTCGGCTCGTCGGCGACGAGCAGCTTCGGATCCTGCGACAACGCAATGGCGAAGACGATGCGCTGCCGCATGCCGCCGGAGAACTGGTCGGGATACTGGTCGAAGGCCAGCGCCGGCTCGGGAATGCCGACCTCGCCGATCAGGCGGATTGCCGCCTCGCGCGTCTTCTCTGCGCCCATCGGCCAGCCCTTGGCGAGATGGATCGCCTCGGTGATCTGCTTGCCGATCTTCATCGACGGATTGAGCGAGGAAAAGGGGTCCTGCGGCACGAAGCCGATCGAATGGCCGAGGAGCTTTCGCGCGCTGGCGGCATAGCCTTGCGCGGGGATGTCGCGGCCGTCGAAACGGACGCTGCCGGCGGCGACATAGGCGTCGTCCTGAAGGCCGAGCAGCGTGCGCGTCAGGAGCGTCTTGCCGGAGCCCGACTCGCCGACGATGCCGAACACCTCGCGCGGCATGACCGAGAGCGAGACGCCGGAGACCATGGTGCGGTTGCCGGATTTCAGCGCCACCGCGGCGTCGCGGATCTCGAGCAGCGGCGCCTCGGACTGCGAGGAAGGTGCAGCGGCGGAGGAGAGGGTCTCGGTCATCAGCGCCGCCGCGAGGTGGGGTCGAGTTCGCGGCGCAGCATGTCGCCGACCACATTGAAGCTGACCGCGGTGAGGAAGATGGCAAGGCCCGGCGCGAGCACGATCCACCAGCCATTGGCGACATAGGAACGGCCATCGGCGATCATGGCGCCCCATTCGGGCGCCGGGATCTGCGCGCCGACGCCGATGAAGGAGAGGCCCGAGATCGCCAGCATCACGGCGGAGACGTCGAGCGCCACCTGCACGACGAGTACGTCGAGCGCGTTCGGGATGACGTAGTGGAACACCTTCCGGTGCGTCGGCACGCCCAGCGCATCGGCGCTCGCGATGAATTTCTGCGACAGGATGTCGGACGTCACCATGCGCGACAGGCGGGCATAGTTGGGCCACCAGGAGAAGATCAGCGCCCAGATGGCGGCGGAAAGGCTTGCGCCGAGCGCCGAGGCGAAGCCGAGCGCCAGGATCAGCGGCGGGAAGCCGAGCCAGATGTCGGTGAGCCGCATCAGCATGTTGTCGATCGCGCCGCCGATGAAGGCCGAGAAGATGCCGATGGCGCAGCCGATCGCCACCACCACGACGAGGACCAGCATGGTCGCCGACAGCGTGAGCTGCGCCCCGTGCAGGAGCCGCGAGAGCACGTCGCGTCCCGAACCATCCGTCCCCAGCCAGTGCGCCAGAGACGGCGCCTGCAGCTTGCTGCGGAAGGCTATCTTGAGCGGGTCGAAGGGGGCGATGAACGGCCCGATGATTGCGACGAGAATGATGGCGAGCACCAGCACGAGCGCGACGCGCTCGATATTGGTCTTCGGATAGGACCAGAGCTTCGCGAACACGCTCACGCCTTCACCCGCCGGCGCGGATTGATGAGGAAGAGCGTGATGTCGACGACGAGATTGGCGAGCAGGAAGACGAGGCCGACGACGAAGACGACCGCGACCACGGCGTGGATGTCGGACTGCGTCACCGCCTTCACCGCATAGCGGCCGATGCCGGGCCGGCCGAAGATCTCCTCGACCAGCACCGTCGCGCCGAGCATCCAGCCGAACTGCATGCCGAACACGGTGAGCGCCGGTGTCGCGCCATTGGCGAAGACATGGCGCGCCATGATGCGGCCTTCGCTGGCACCCTTGGCCCGGGCGAGCACGACATAATCCTTGCGGAATTCGCTGATCATGGCGGTGCGGGTGATGCGCACGCCGACGGCGGTGAAAAGGAGCGACAGCGCGAAGGCGGGGAGCACCAGATGGGCGAGAGCGTCGGCGAAGACGTCGAGGCGGCCCTGCGCGAGGCTGTCGAAGAGGGTGAAGCCGGTGGCGCCGATGAATTCGCGGTTCTCGAAGCCGAGCCGGCCGGCCGTCGGCAGCAGCTGCCAGTCGCCCGCCACGACCTGTTGCAGGATGATGGCCAGCCAGAACACCGGCAGGCCGGCACCGGCGAGCACCAGGAGGCGCACGAGATCGTCGAACCGGCTGCCGGCATAGCGGGCCGTGAGCAGCCCGAGCGGCAGCGAGACCCCGAGATTGATCAGCATTGCGATGAAGACGAGTTCCAGCGAGGGCGGGAGCTCGCGCACCAGATCATCGGCGATGGGCTGGCGCGTGAACCACGAGGTGCCGAAATCGCCCTGGAAGACGGCGGCGGAGTAGCGCCAGAACTGCACCAGCATCGGCTGGTCGAGCCCCATCTCCAGCCGGACGGCCGCGATCTTGTCGGCGCCGGCATTCGGCCCCGCTGCCACGATGGCCGGATCGCCGGCCACCACATGGCTGAGCACGAAGGTGATGAAGAGCAGGACGCAGAGGGACAGGATCGAGAAAAGGATCCGCTCGGCAACATAGCGCAATGGAGGGATCCTTCGCTCGACCGTCAGACAGCGGATACCGGCCTATTTCAGGCCGATATCCATGTAGTTGAAGGTCTGGTGATGGGCGGCGTTGTACTTGTAGCCATCCACCTTGTCGCTGAGCACGACGACCGAACCGGGGAACGACACGGTGATGACCGGATAGTCCTTGCCGATCAGCTGCTGTGCCTTCTTGTAGAGTTCGGCGCGCTTCGCCTGGTCGGACGAGCTCGCGGCCTCGTTCAGGAGGGCATCGACCTCGGGATTGGAATACTGCGCCCAGTTGTAGCCGCCCTTGGCGCCGGTCAGCGCGCTGTTGAACGAAGAGTTCAGCACCGCATGCGGATCGGGAAACAGCGGGAAGGAATAGATCATGTTGATGTCGGAGGTCGTCTCGACCTTCTGCAGCGTTGCCGCCTGCGCCGGCCAGGTCATGCCCTCGGCGTTGAGCGTGATGCCGATCTCCGAGAGGTTCGACTGCAGCTGCTCGACCGCGCTCTTCTCCTCCTGGATCGCCGGGAGGTAGCGGACGGTGAGCGTCGTCCCCGCCCAGCCGTTCTCGTCGACCATCTTCTTGGCAGCGTCGAGATCGAAGGCGGATTCGGTCCCGCTCTCATGACCGGGCCAGGTCGGCGGCAGCGGCCCGTCGGGGAGCGTGCCGAGGCCCATCAGCACCTGGTCGAGATGCAGCTGGCGATCGAAGGTCTTGGCCAGCATTTCGCGGAACTTGACGTTGCCGGTCGGACCCGCGCTGGCGGTGTTGAAGTCGAAATAGAGCGGGGTCGCGGCAGCGCCGACATCGACGGTGAAGCCGGGCGTCGTCTTCAGCGCCAGCTTGTCCTCGACGGTGACGTCGGGGGCGATCTGCACCTCGCCGCTCTTCAGGAGCGAGAGCTGCGTCGAGGGCTCCGAGACGTAGCGGAAGATGACCTCGGCGACGTGATTGCCGTCCCAGCCGCCCCAATATTTGTCGAAGGCCTTCAGCGTGACGGCTTCGGTCGGCTTGTAGGAGGTGATCGTATAGGGGCCGGAGCCGGCTTCGTTGACGGCGAGCCACTGGCGGCCATTGTCGTCGCCGAGATGCGGCTCGACCGCGGCCTTGCTCACGATATAGATGCGCGACAGCGCCGAGACGAACGGGCCGAACGGCGCGGACAGTGTCAGCTTGACGGTGCGGTCGTCCACGACCTCGGCGCCCGAGAGCAGAGCGAGGTCGTTGAGCACATTGGCCTTCGCCGCCTTGAGGCGGTCGATGGTGAACTTGACGTCGGCGGCGGTCAGCTTGCTGCCGTCATGAAAGACGACATCGTCGCGAAGCGTGAAGGTGTAGGTGAGGCCGTCGTCCGAGATCGTCCAGCTCTTGGCGAGCTGAGGCGTCGGCTCCGTCGCGCCGGCCTTGAACTGAACCAGCGCGTCATAGACGCCGATCAGGAGCTGGTCGACCGTCGAGTTGGTCGCGTTGGCCGGATCGAGATTCTCCGGCGTTTCGTTTTCGGCGATCACGAGCGTGCCGCTCGGCGCCGCGAAGGCGAGGTCCGGCATGACCAGCGCCGGCAGGGAGACGCCCGAAAGCGCCACGATCAAAGCGGGCAGAAACCGCATATGGGAACGCATCGACGACCTCCGGAATTCTTTTGGTATACCGACTGTATCCGAAGCTAGCATCAGTCCGGGGGGTGTCAACGCTTTTCTCTGGGCAGGGCTGCCCGGTTTTCGGGCGTGCTCGCAAAGCGTGCCGGAAGGCTGCGCTTGACAGCGTGCGCGGGAAGCGGACAAGCGTAGGGATGACCAGCATCCGCGCCATCACGCTCGCGACAAGGGGGCAGGGCCTCTACGAATTCACCGCCGAAGCCGAGGCCTTCGTGGCCGCGGAAGGCGTTGGTGACGGCCTCCTCACCGTCTTCGTGCGCCACACCTCCGCCTCGCTGCTGATCCAGGAAAACGCCGATCCGGACGTCGTGGCGGACCTCCAGGCGTTCTTCGCCCGCCTCGTGCCGCCTGCCACGGACGCGGCGATGGATTATCTCGTGCATCGGCTCGAAGGGCCGGACGACATGCCGGCGCATATCAAGGCGGCGCTCACCCAGACCTCGATCGGCATTCCGGTCCATCGCGGCGCACTGGTGCTTGGACGCTGGCAGGGCCTCTATCTGTTCGAGCATCGCGACCGTCCACATCGGCGCGAGATCGTGCTGGCGCTGACCGCCTGAGCCTCACGCCGACGCGGCTCCGAAGCGGGCGAGCGTGAAGGCGTCCAGCGCATGCGACGGCTGGCGCCCGGCGATGCAGTCGGCGGTGAGCTGCCCGAGCAGCGGCCCGAGCGTGTAGCCATTGGCCGAGGCGGCCACGAATAGGCCAGGCTTGCCGGGGATGGCGCCAAGCAGCGGCGCGCCGTCGATATTGACGTTCATCGCCGCCCAACTCCTCAGGAGATGCAAGCCCGCCAGCGCCGGCACCGTCCGTTCCGCGACCCAGAGATTGCCCTCGATGCTGGGGCGCAGCACCTTGGCATAGCCGGTCGCCGCATCGGTGCCCGCTGTCCAGGCGCCGCCGATGATGAGATTGCCGTTCGTCGCCTGCTTCATGGTGAGGTGGCGGTCGGCATGGGCAACCAGCTGCTTCAGGATCGGCCGCGTCGGCTCGGTCACCAGCATCTGCAGCGGCGCACCGGAGATCGGCAGTTCGACGCCGACCATGCGGCCGATATGCCGCGACCAGCCGCCGGCGGCGATCACGACCCGACGGGCGCGAATGGTCGCGGCGCTGGTCGTCACCTCGTAGCCGTCCGCCTCGGCGCGGATGCCGATGACATTATGTCCGGCGGCGAAACGCGCGCCACGCCGCTTAGCCTCAGCGACCAGCGCCGGCGTCGCCTTCATGGGATTGATCTTGCCCTCGTCGGGGCAATAGGCGGCGACGACCATGCGTTCGGCGATGTGAGGGGCCAGCGCGGCGATCTCGTCGCGTGTGATGACCTCAACGGGAATGCCCATGCTGCGCTCGGCCTCGGCCTTGTCGCGCAGGAAGGCAGTCTGTTCCTCGTTTTCGGCGACCATCAGCCCGCCGGTGGTGGTGATCTCGAAATCGCCGCCGAGCTCGCGTTCCAGCGCCTTCCAGAGCTGCACCGCATCGCGCTGCAGCGGGATCGTGTTGAGCGCCGGGCTGCCGCCCGCCATGGCCTTGCGGCCGAAATCCCAGGAGAGCAGTTGCACATGCAGGCTGCCGGCATTGCCGCCCGAGGCCTGGCTATTGGGCGCCGCGCGATCGATCACCACCGTCTCGATGCCGGCGCCCGCCGCGAACATCGCAGTGGAGGTGCCGATGACGCCGGCGCCGATGACGAGGAGATCCGTCGTCGCCGGCAACGGGTCGGGCGGCGGCAGATGCGGCGGATGCGGTCGAGTCTCGACCTCGCGATGGCCGCCCCATTCCGCCTTCTCGCTTTCGAGCAGGATGGCCGGCACCGGCTTTTCCGGCGCCTGTGGCGCGAAGAGATCGGCCGGCCCCGCAGAGCTGAGGTCGCCGTCGCGCAGGATTCTGAGCGCCTCGCCGGCGCAGTAACGGCCCTGGCAGCCGCCCATGCCGAGCCGGGTCCGCCGCTTCAGGCTGCCGAGATCGCGCACGCCCTCGTCGCGCAGCGCGCGGATGGTGCCCGCGGTCACGTTCTCGCAGCGGCAGATCGGCACCTCGTCGGCGATGGCGGGCGTTGGCAGGCGGTCGGCGAAGAGCTGCCAGAGATGGCGCTGGAATCGCCGCGCTCGCGTTCGTCGGCTCTGCGCCGCGCGGGTCGCGCGAGCGGCTTTTAGGTTCGATCGTTCAAGCGCGTCGAGCACAGCAGCGGCGGCGATGATGCCCCCATTCGCGGCGACGACGCTGCCGCCGATTCCGGAGGCATCGCCGGCAACGAACACAGGACCAGTGCCGGCGCGGCCGTCATCGTTCAGGAGCGGCCGCGCGAAGCCTGTCGCCGGATCGACCTCGACCGGACAGCCGAGCATGCGCAACAGCCCCGTCGAGGGCAGAAAGCCATAGCCGAGGCAGACGGCGTCGACATCGAAGGCGAATTCCCTTCCGTCCGAAGCGGTGGCGATGGCCCGCTCGGCCTTGCCGTTGCCGGTGACCGCGACGAGGCGGGCGCCCTCATGGATCGGGATGCCCGCCCGATCGAGCTTGCGGCGGATGGATAGACCGCGCAGCGCCAGCTTGCGATCGGCTGCGAGCATGCCGAGAAACGCGGGCGCGTTGGCGGTTCGGCTCGGCGTCCCGCTCTCGAGAATGCCGACGACCTTGCCGCCGCCTGCCGCGATCTCGAGGGCGACCTGCCAGTTGAGAGGGCCATTGCCGGCAACGAGAACGCGGGTGCCGGGCGCGACGCGGTAGCTGCGCGCGAGCGTCTGCGCGGCGCCGGTGGTCATCACGCCGGGCAGCGTCCAGCCCGGGATATGCCACGGCCGCTCATAGGCGCCGGTGGCGAGAATGACGAAGCGGGCCTTGAGCACATAGGCGCGGCCGGGCGCGTGGATGCCGAGTTCGACACCCTCCGCATCGGTGCTCGCGTGCCAGACGGACTCCCCGGAGCGGATGTCGGCGCCGGCTATGCGCGTCGATTCCACCAGCCGCCGGCCTGCGGCGAACTGCTCGTCCTCGCCATGGGGCAGGAAGCGCTGCGAAGGGGCGAGCGGCTTGAAATACTGGCCGCCGGCAAAAGGCCGTTCGTCGATCACGACCGGCGCAATGCCGGCCTCGGCGAGGAGCTTTGCCGCTGAAAGACCGGCGGGGCCGGCACCGATGATCGCGACATCGATCGTCTCGATCTCGGGCGCGGCTGCCGGGCGGCTGCCGAGCGGGCGCAGCGCGGCGAGCGCCGGATCGTGGCGATAGACGCTCATGCCCGGCTCGGTCTTCACCATGCAGGCGCGCTGGCCGCCGAAACCCTCGATCTGGACGAGGCATTCCTGGCAGACGCCCATGCCGCAGAAGACGCCGCGCTGCTCGTCGGGACTGGCCTGGCGGAGCCCCATGAGACCGGCGGCGGTGAGGCTGGCGGCGAGGCTTTCGCCCGCCCGTGCCTGCACGGTGCGACCTTCGAAGGCGAAGGTGATCTCCTTGCCGGCGGGTTCCGCGGTGCCGCCGCCGAGCCTTCGGGCGCCTCCGGTCGGCTTGTCGCCCAAGGTCAGGCCGCCTTGTCGAAGACAACACCGGCGCGGGTCAGCGCCTCGGCGACGGAGGGGAGTTCGGCTTCGGGCAGGGGCAGGCGGGGCGGGCGGGGACCGCCGACGGGACGGCCCATCATGGCGAGGGCTGCCTTGGAGCCGGAGACGTAACGGTGGCCGGCGACGAGGCGGATGACCGGGAGGACGCGATGGTAAAGCGCCTTGGCGCCATCGAAATCGCGCCTGTCTGCCCATAGAGAGAAGAGCTCGGCCATCTCGCGCGGCATGATGTTAGAGCCGACCGCCACCCAGCCCTCCGCCCCTTCGAGGAAGGATTCAAAGCCCATGATGCCGCCGAAAACCGTCATCCGGTCACCGCAGAAATCGAGGATGTCGCGGATGCGTGTCACATCCATTGTCGATTCCTTGATGTAGCGGACATTGTCGATACGCGACAAACGTTCAACAATTCTTGGGGTTAAATCTACATTTGCCGTCGCGGGATTGTTGTAGATCATGATCGGCAGAGCGATCGCCTCCCCGATGCGCCGGTAGTGCTCGAAGAGCTCGTCCTCGGTCGGAGTCGAGTAGAAGGGCGGGATGATCATCACGCCATCGGCGCCGAGCTGTTCGGCCTGGCGCGAATAGCGGATGACGTCGTCGGTCGATTCCGCGCCGGTCCCGATCAACACCGGCACGCGGCCGTCGGCCTTGCGGATCACCGTCTCGGCGACGGCGGCCTTCTCGTCATCGGTGAGCGACAGGAATTCGCCGGTCGAGCCGAGCGGCACCAGGCCATGGATGCCCTCGGCGATCTGCCACTCGGTGAAATCCGCCGTGGCCGCGAGATCGACGCCGCCCTCGGCGTCGAAGGGCGTGATCATGACGGTGTAGGTCCCGCGGAATGCTTTGGTCACCTTAGTCTTCCTGTAGCGATGTCCCGTCCGCGAGGGTGAGCAGGCGGAGCGGGTTGAGGCGGAGCAACTGGTCGATATCGGCTTCGGCGAGACCGGCGCGGCGCATCAGCGCCGGGCCGTTGCGAAAGAGGTGGCCATAGCCATGTCCGCCCCAGCGCGTCATGCGCGTGCAGGTGCAGACATCATGGCTGACAAGGATGCGGCTGCCGCAGCCTTCCTCGATGAGGGCGCGGATGAGGGCGAGTCGCTGCAGGTCGGTCGGCAGTTCCACGTCGCCGAACCAGTAATGCGATTGCTCGATGCCGAAGAAGTCCCACTCGACATTGACGCCGGTGGCGAGCAACTCCCGCACACGCTCGCCGCGGGGAAAGGTGCGGTCCATGTGGCAGATGACGGCGCGGGAGAGATCGGCACCGGCCTCCTTCAGGATCGCGACGATTTCGAAGGGGGCATCGGGATGGCGGCCAGGATGGACGCTGATGGCGGCGCCGGTTGTGCGGGCAGCACGAGCGGCGGCGATGAGCGCCCGGCGCTCGAAATCATGCATCGGCCAGGAGCAGCCGATCTCGCCTATGAGGCCGGCGCGGACGGAGGTGCCGTCGAGGCCGCGCTCGAGCTCGGCAACGAAGCGATCCGTGAGCTCCTTGACGCCTAAGGCGAGGGTGGCCGCGTCCTGATAGTCGGCCGTGTAGGTGCCGGCGGCGGCGACGACATGGACGGAGGCCGCTTCCGAGGCCGCCTTCAGGCCTTCGGCATCGCGGGCGAGGCCGCCGGTCGACTGGTCGACGAGAAGGTCGCCACCATCGGAGCGGAAGACGCGGAGCTCGTCGGCCGCGATGGCGCGATCTCCCTGGCGGGCATTGTTGCGGTTCTCGTTGGAGCGGTAGTCGATCTGCCAGCGATTCTCGATCGTGATCGGCGCGTCGTCGACCGAGGCGCGATCGCCCGGCTTCACGAGATCGAAGAGAAGATGCTCGTGGAAGGCGACGCGGCCGATCGCGGCGGCGGGAACATCGCCGCGCACCGTGCGCACGAAGCCGCCTGCCAGCGGTGCCGCCGTCATGCCGCCTGGCTCCCGGCGGTGCCGCACCAGGCGATGATCGCGGCGGCGGTGACCTTCACCATACGCAGCCAATCCTCGACATCGACCCATTCGTCGCGGTGGCCGGCCTGGGTGAGATCGCCGCAGAGGCAGCCGAAGCCGAGCGCGGGGATGCCCTTCTGCACCAGCGGATTGCGGATGTCGCTCGATGTGTGCATCGGGTTGACGCGCGGCTCGATCCCGGCGACGGCGCGTATGGCGCCGGCGAGCGTCTGATAGAGCGAATTGCTCTCGGCGACCTCGCTGCCTGTGACGCCGGCCAGGAAGCGGATAACCGGCGGATGGGCGGCGAGGAACGGATCCGCCGCGACCGCTTCGGCCAGCGCCGCCTCGATCTCGGCGCGGACGCGTTCGAGCGTCTCCGGCGGCGGGAACGAAACGGAAGCGGTGAAGGTGAGGCGGGCGGGGACACGCGTCGTCAGCCCCGGTTCGCCGAAATGCATCTCCGAGACGAGGATATTGGTCGAGCGACCGACCGCCGCCTCGAGAAGCGGATGGCGGACGCGCTCGCCGCGGGCGGCGTCGAGGCGGCGGAGCGCGGCGATCAGCAGTTCGGCCTTTTCGAGGGGATGCACTGCGCGGTGGGCGAAGGCGGTGTGGCCGGGCTCGGCTGTTTGCGGCGGCTCGCCGGCGACCTCGACGGAGAATTCGAGGAGGCCGGAGGCGAGCGCCTTGATCTCGACCATGCCGGCGCCGGACTCGGCGGGGTGGAGATAGAGCGCGCCATCGGCATCGGCGCCCTGATGCAGCACGGCGGCGATGCCGCGGGCATGGCGTTTGCTGGGCGTGCTGGCGAATAGAAGGTCGCCGGCCAAGTCCAGACCGGACATCCGGATCGCCTCGATCGCCATCACACCGGCGGCGATGCCGGCGAGATCGTCGGCGACGCCCCAGCCATGCATGCGGCCATTCTCGATCACGGCGGCGAAGGGATCATGCCGCCAGCCGCGCGCGGCAGAGATCGGCTCGCTGTCGGGATGGGCGAAGACGAGCAGGCTGCGGCCGTCTCCGGCACCGTCGAGCCGGGCGACGACATTGCGCCGCACGCCCTCGCTGCGGCTGCCCACGGCGGCGAATTCGGCGGTGACGGGGACATCGGCGGGGTCGTAGACGCTTGCGCCGACCTCTGCCCCGAGTGCCTCCAGCCGAGCGGCGACGGCGGCCTGGACAGCGTCCTCGCCCGATCTCTGAAGCGCGATGAGCTCGGCGAGAAAGGCCAGCGCGCTGTCGCGCCGGCGATCGACCTCGCCAATGACAGCGTCGGTCGCAGCCTCAGTCGCGGGGTCCGATAACGTCGTCAACTGGCTGTCCATAAGGCCTGCATGCGCCGGGGTTGGCATCAAGACAGAACACAGTCGGTATACAATTGCAATGCAATCCCATGCCGCAGGACCGCGGCACCGCAGCGGCGGGGAGGCTCAGGAAACGGCCTTGAGGGCGAAGCGCACCAGCGAGCGGATATGGGTCGCGACCGCCTTGCGGACCGCTTTCGGATCCTGCGCGGCGAGCGCATCGAGGATCGCCTCGTGCTCGCGCGAATCGGGGCCGAGCCGGTCGGCGAGGCGGTCGATCTCGAAGAGCTGGGTGGTGACGCGCAGCGAGACCAGCGTCTCGGCCATCACGTCATTGGCGCAGTTGCGGATGAAGAGGCTGTGCACGAGATCGTCGGCGCGCCAATGCTCGATCTTGTCATAGGGGACCGTGTGCTCGACCCGCCGCGCCTCGGCCCGCACCGCCTCGATCTCCTCCGCGCTGATGCACGGGATGGCGAGCACGGCCGCTTCCGGCTCCAGCACTTCGCGGACCTTGAGGCTCTGGAGATATTCCTTGAGCTCGACCTTGCGCACCTCATAGGAGCGGCCGGGATGCTTCTGCAGCAGTTCCTCGCCTTCGAGCCGCTGCAGCGCCTCGCGCAGCGGCGTGCGCGAGACGCCGAGCCGCTCGGCGAGATGCTGCTCGACGATGGGATCGCCGCTCCTGAGCTCGCGCTCGCGGATCATGCGCGACAGCGAGTGATAGGCATGCTGCGCGAGGTTGCGGGGCGCTGGCGGGCCGTCGCCTTCCAGATGAGCCGGCTTCTCGTTGCTGAGCGACATCCCTGGTCGGTTCCGAAGGGTTGGGACAGTGATGCGGCGCGTCTCGACGGGCGCATCCTCGACGAATATATCAGGCGGCGAAGTCGGCGCTACCGGAAAACCCGCGTCCGGCACCCGCCTCCATGGCGATGGCGCACGCGGCCCCGACAAAGCGCGAGCGGCGTGAGCTTGGCCAAGCCGCTGATTTCGCGCCGGGAATGACACTGCCGCCGCAAGCGGCTGTGACTGGCAACAAATACGGCTTGCGAAGCGCGCGCTTTTGCCGTGTTCTCCGATTGTGTACCGCCTGAATGCAGGGCCGGCGCGCCGACAGCGCATCCGGTTCGGCCCCGCGGCGGTCCTGTGCTCAGGGGGAGTTTGCCACAGCCGGCGGAAGATACCGCCGCCCGAGTGATGTCCACAACCACGGGTCGTCCGCTGCCGGACGCGGCGCTGGTCGTCACGCCGGCGAGGCGGGGCAACCGGACGGGTGCGCGGAGATGCCGGCTGGTATGGGCTACGCGGCCGTGATCATAATCAAGAATCCAGAGGGAAAGACCAGATGATCATCACGAGACGAATGTTGGGTGTCCTTCCGATCGCCATGGCGGCCGCCGTGGCGGGCATGGTCCCGGCCGGCGCCTTCGCGCAGGACGCGTCGACGCTGGTCGTCGACACCGCCTTCCAGCTCAAGACAGCCGATCCGGCGCGCGAGTTCGAGCCGACCGCCAATCTCGTGCTGCATCCCGTCTACGAGACGCTGATCACCTTCAAGGGCAGCGACCTGACGACGCTGGTGCCCTCGCTGGCGAGCATCCCGGTCGTCGCGCCCGACGCCAAGACCTTCACCTTCACGCTCAATCCGGCGGCAAAGTTCAGCGACGGCTCGCCGGTGACGGTCGATGACGTGATCTTCTCGTTCAACCGCGTCAAGAACGTGAAGGGCAGCCCGTCCTTCCTGCTCGACGGCGTCACCGTCGCCAAGGGCGCCAAGGATGGCGAGATCGTCCTCACCACCGAGCAGCCCGATCCCGGCCTTCCCTACAAGCTGGCCAATCCGGCGGTCGGCATCGTCAATTCCAAGCTCGTCAAGGCCAACCAGGGTTCGGCCGACGAGGGCGCCGACAAGACCGACCGCGCCGAGGCCTTCCTCGCCTCGACCTCGGCCGGCTCGGGCCCCTATATCCTCGACAAGTTCGACATGGCCGCCGAGGTCGTGCTGAAGAGGAACGACGCCTATTGGGGCGCCAAGCCCGCCTATGACCAGATCGTCGTGCGCAATGTCGACACCAGCGCGCAGCAGATGAACGTCATGCGCGGCGACAGCCAGATCGCGCTCGACCTTCGCCCCGACCAGCTCGACGCCATCAAGGACGCGGCCTACACGCTGTCGGTCCCCGGCGCCGACGTCGTCTTCATGTTCACCAATGCGAACCCGGAAATCTCGGCGACCGCCGCCAATCCGGACTTCCAGCAGGCCGTCCGCCTCGCGATCGACTATGACGGTATCCTCGCCATCGCCGGCGAGGGCGCGGCGCGTCCGGGCTCGATCATCCCGACCATGTTCGCAGGCGCCCTGCCGACCGACCAGGGTCCGAAGCGCGATGTCGAGGCCGCCAAGGCGGCGCTCGCCAAGAGCGGCATCAAGGATCCGGTGATCGAGCTCACCTATGTCTCCGACATCACCAAGAACGGCGTCTCCTTCGCCGATGTCGCGGCCAAGATGCAGGCCGATCTCAAGGAAGTCGGCATCACCGCCGAGCTGAAACCCTCGCCCGTTTCGACCTTCCTCGACGATTATCGCGCCGGCACGCTGCCGATGACGATCGTCTGGTGGGGCCCGGACTATCCGGATCCGAGCGACTATCTCCTGTTCGGTCCTGGCGAGAAGGTGGGCCTGCGCGCCGGCTGGAAGGCAGGTTCCGCTCCCGAGGTCACCGAGATCGCCAAGAAGGCGGCGGTCGAGATCGACCAGGCCAAGCGTATCGAGCTTTATGACGCGTGGCAGAAGGCGCTGAACGCGCAGGGACCGTTCACCTCGCTGTTCCAGCCCGCCTTCTCGATGGCCTCCTCGAAGACGCTCGAGCCGGTCGAGTACAACGCCATGTGGACGATCGACCTGACGGCGATCGCCCCGGCGAAGCAGTAAGGGCGATCCGGTCCGGCAATGTCGTTTCTGCGCTCAGCCTGGTACGCATTGCCGAACCTTGTCCGCTTCGTCATCCGCCGGCTCTTCGTCGGCGTCCTGCTCTGTCTCGGCATCACCCTCGTCTCCTTCGCGCTGACGCAGGTGGTGCCGGGCGATCCGGTCTCCGCCAATCTCGGCGACCGGGCCGCCAGCGATCCGGAGATCGTCGCCGCCTTCCGCGCCCGCTACGGGCTCGACAAGCCGGTGCCCCAGCAATACCTGCTCTATCTGGAGCGGCTGGTGCATGGCGATCTCGGCGAATCGCAGCAGACGAAACGACCGGTGACGACCGATCTCGCGCAATATCTGCCCGCGACGATCGAGCTCGCCACCGCGGCGATGATCCTCGCCCTCGTGCTCGGCATCTCGCTCGGCGTCGTCGCCGCCATCGGCCGCGACCGATGGCCGGACCAGGTGATCCGCGTCATCTCGCTCGCCGGCGTCTCGATCCCGACCTTCTGGCTGGCGCTCGTCACCTTCTACATCTTCTTCTTCAAGCTCGGCATCGCGCCGGGGGTGGGGCGGCTCAATCCCGGCGGCAAGGCGCCGCCCTCGATCACCAACATGTTCACCATCGACGCGCTGCTCTCCGGGCAGTGGACGACGCTCGGTATCGCGGCGAGCCATCTCGTGCTGCCGGCGACCGTGCTCGCGATCTATACGGTCGGCTCGATCACCCGCTTCACGCGCGCGGCAATGCTGGAATCCCTGTCGCAGGACTACGTCCGCGCCGCCCGCGCCAAGGGCCTGCCGGAGCGCACCGTGATCCTTCGCCATGCGCTGCGCCCGGCGCTCGCCGCGATCGTCACTGTCGCCGGCATGGCCTTCGGCCGCATGCTCTCGGGCACGGTGCTGGTCGAATCCGTCTTCTCATGGCCGGGCATCGGCCAATATGCCTACAAGAGCGCGCTGGCGCTCGACCTTCGCGCCATCATGGGCGTCAGCCTCGTGGTCGCGGCCATCTATATCCTCGTCAACATGGCGGTCGACATCATCTACGCGCTGATCGACCCGCGGATACGGCTCGGATGAGCGACGGCAGCCTCGCCCCCGCTGAACCGATCGCGCTGCCGCGCCGCCGCTTCCTGCGCCGCTCGGTGTGGACGCAGCCGCTCGGCCTCGTCGGCGCCGGCCTCCTCGTCGTGATCGTGCTCCTCGCCGTCTTCGCGCCGTGGCTGACCGCGCACGGGCCGGTCGACATGGTCGCCAAGCGCTTCATGGCGCCGTCTGCGGAGCACTGGTTCGGCACCGACCAGCTCGGCCGCGACGTGTTCGCCCGCGTCATCTACGGCGCCCGCGTCTCGCTCCCCTATGCGCTGCAACTCGTCGTCATGGCGGCGGTGATCGGCACGCTGCTCGGCGCCATAGCCGGCTATTTCGGCGGCTGGATCGACGGCGTCATCATGCGCGCCGCCGATCTCGTGATGGCCTTCCCGGACATCATCCTCGCCATGGCGGTGGTCGCGGCGCTCGGGCCGGGGCTGTTCAACGCCGTGCTCGCCGTCGTCGTCGTCTCGTGGCCGATCTATGCCCGCGTCGTGCGCTCGATGCTGCTCACGATCCGCGACGAGCCCTATGTCCAGTCGAGCCGGCTGCTCGGCGTCTCGGCCATGCGGGCGCTGTGGGTCGATGTGCGGCCGAACGTGGTCGGGCCGCTCGTCGTGCTCGCGGCGCTCGAATTCGGCCATGCGGTGCTGATCCTCGCCGGCCTCTCCTTCCTCGGGCTCGGCGCGCAGCCGCCAACGCCGGAATGGGGTCAGATGGTCTCGGACGGCTCGAAATATTTCGACAAATGGTGGCTGTCGGTGTTCCCGGGCCTCGCGATCCTGCTCGTGGTGCTCGCGGCCAATTTCCTCGGCGACACGCTGCGCGACGCGCTCGATCCGCGCACGGCGAAGGCCTTCCGATGATGGCCCGCGCGCCGCTCCTCTCGATCGAGAATCTCTCGATCAGCCTGCCGACCGCCGATGGCGGGCGGGCGCTCGCCGTGCGCGGCGTCGACATCGCGATCGGCGAGGGCGAGATCGTCGGCCTCGCGGGCGAAAGCGGCAGCGGCAAGACGCTCTCCGCGCTGGCGGCGCTCGGCCTTCTGCCCTCCGGCGCCACCACCGGCGGGCGGGTGATGTTCGACGGGCGCGAATTGATGGGCGAGGGCGGGCGCGGTGCCGCCGCGGTGCGCGGCCGCGATCTCGCGATGGTGTTCCAGGACCCGATGACGGCGCTGCATCCGATGCTCTCGGTCGGCCGGCAGATGACGGAGCATCTCGTCCAGCACCGCAGGATCGGTCGCGCCGAGGCCGACCGGATCGCGATCGCCATGCTCGACCGCGTGCGCATCCCCAATCCGAAAGAGGCGATGGCCCGCTTCCCGCATCAGTTCTCGGGCGGCATGCGGCAGCGCATCGCCATCGCCTCGGCGCTCGCGGCCGGACCGCGGCTCCTCATCGCCGACGAGCCGACGACGGCGCTCGACGTGACGGTGCAGGCCGGCATCCTGCGGCTCATCGAAAATCTGCGCCGGGAGCTGAAGCTCTCGGTGCTGCTCATCACGCATGATCTCGGTGTCATGTCGGCGCTCGCCGACCGCGTCTATGTCATGTATGCCGGCCGTGTCGTCGAACTCGGCTCGCGCGCGGCGGTGCTGTCGCGGCCTCGCCATCCCTATGCGCGCGGACTTCTCGACGCGCTGCCGCATGGCAGCCCCGCCGATCACCCGCTGCAGGCGCTGCCCGGCTCGCCGCCCTCGATCGGGCGGTTTCCAGCCGGCTGCGCCTTCCATCCGCGCTGCCGCTTTGCAGAGGATATCTGCCGCGCTGACATTCCCGAACTTCTGCCCGTCGGCGAAGGCCATGCGATCGCCTGCCCGGTCGATCCGCTCGCGGCGGTGATGGCATGAGCCTGCTCGAGGTCCGCGATCTCTACGTGCGCTATCGCGGCCATTCCGGCGCCGTGGTGACGGCCGTGGCCGGCTGCAACATCGATGTCGAGGAGGGCCAGATCGTCGCGCTGGTTGGCGAATCGGGCTGCGGCAAGTCCTCGCTCGGCAAGGCGGCGGTCGGACTGATCACGCCGGCCGGCGGCAGCGTCACCTTCGACGGCACGCCGGTGGAGCCGCTCGGCCGCAAGGCGCGGCCCGCCCCGCAGCGGCGGCTGCAGATGGTGTTCCAGGACCCGTTCTCATCGCTCAATCCGCGCCGTCCGATCGGCGAACTCATCGCCGACGGCATCCGCGTCGCGGAAGGGCATGGCGGCAAGCGGCGCTCGGTCGGCGAGTGCCTCGAACGGGTCGGCCTTTCGGCCGGTATCGCCGACCGCTTCCCGCACCAGTTCTCCGGCGGTCAGCGCCAGCGCATCGCCATCGCCCGCGCGCTCGCCGCCGATCCGCGCTGCATCGTGGCCGACGAGCCGATCTCCGCGCTCGACGCCTCGGCGCAGGCCTCGATCGCCAACCTCCTCGTCGACCTCGTGGCGGATCTCAAGGTCGGCCTGCTGTTCATCTCGCACGACCTCTCGATCGTCCGCCGCATCGCCGACGTCACGACGGTCATGTATCTCGGCAAGATCGTCGAGCGCGCGCCGAGCGAGGCGCTGTGGGCGCGACCGGCGCATCCCTATTCGCGCGGCCTGATCGGCGCGATCACCGAGCCGGATGGCGAGGGGCGCCTGCCCGACGACCTGCCCGGCGACGTGCCCGATCCGGCGGCGCCCCCGCCCGGCTGCCGCTTTCATCCGCGCTGCCCGATCGCCATTCCGCGCTGCGCCGTCGAAGAGCCCGCGTTCCGGCAATTGATGCCGGGTCGCATGGCCGCCTGCCATCTGGCAGAAACCGTTCTCGGCTGAACCGTCCCCGCCACAAACGAAGAGACGCATGATGATCAACTACAAGCAGCGCATGCAGCGCTTCCAGGGCCTCATCGCCGGCGCCGCCGATCTCGTGTTCTTCCCGATCGCGACCGATCTCGACTATCTGACCGGCATCCATCGCGACATTCCGAACTATGGCCGCGTGCTGCATCCCGGCGCCTGGCTGGAAGGGGCGTGGCTCTCGGCCGACAAGGGCCCGATCCTGACGCTGCCGCGCATGACCGCGGAACTCGGCGGCAAGGGCGGCATCGAGGGCTTCGAGATCCGCGTGCTCGGCGACTGGGACGATCCGGCGGTGATGGCGAAGGCGATCATCGACGAGATGAAGCTGCCCGCCTCGCCGCGCGTCGCGGTCAGCGAGAATGCCGAGGCCGAATCGCTGATCGAGATCCAGAAGCTGATCCCGGACGCCCGCTTCGTCTCGGCAACCAAGATCCTGCGCCAACTGCGCGTCATCAAGGACGCCGAAGAGATCGCGATCATGCGCGAAGCCGGCCGGATCACCGAGGCGGCGCTCACAGACGCGATCACCACCTTCAAGCTCGGCATGACCGAACTGGATGTCGTCGCCGAGCTCGACTACCAGATGAAGCGGCATGGCTCGCTCGGCCCGTCCTTCACGACCTCGCTCTACAATACCGGCACCAACCATCCGATGCTGCTCGGCCAGCCGCTCAAGACCTGGCCGCGCAAGCTGAACCCGCCGGTCTCGGTTCTGCTCGACTTCGGCGCCGTGCTGGACGGCATGTGCTACGACTATGGCCGCACCGTCTCCTTCGGCGCGCCGAGTGCCGAGCAGGTGAAGGTGCACCGCCTGATCATGGATTCGCAGGCGGCCGGCATCGCGGCGCTGAAGGTGGGACAGGCGACCTGCGCCGAAGTCGACAAGGCGGCGCGCGACGTCATCGCCGCGGCCGGCTACGACAAGGCCTTCCG
This sequence comes from Kaistia sp., assembly GCA_963966455.1. Classification (GTDB taxonomy): domain Bacteria; phylum Pseudomonadota; class Alphaproteobacteria; order Rhizobiales; family Kaistiaceae; genus Kaistia; species Kaistia cartagenensis. The sequence goes on from CAWZZK010000236.1 coordinate 25,191, forward strand.
CCACCGCCTCGGCCATGCGATCGGCGCCGACGTGCACGAGCCCCCCTTCCTGACCAAGGGCAGCGACACGGTCGTCCAGGAAGGCATGATCTTCACCGTCGAGCCGAGCATCCTGCAGGACGGCAGCTTCTCGGCCCGCGTCGAGGATTGCATCGTCGTGCGCCCCGAAGGCGGCGAGAAGCTCACCAATGGCTTCCAGGACCTGATCGTCGTCGACGCCTGACGATAGAGGCGGCTCGGGCGCGTCAGTGGACACGCCCGTGGTCGTTGGCGGGGCGGCGCGCCGCTTCACGGCGGCGGTGGATGGCCGTGCCGAGCGCGGCGACCCAGGTTCGGGCCGGCACGAAATCCGGCTCGCCGGTGCCCTTTTCCAGTTCGGCGATCAGCGCCTCGATCTTGGTGCGCATGACGGCGAGGGTCTCGCGGTCGAACTTGTCGATGCCGGGCTCCTGGTCCAGCGCCTTGCCTATGCCGTCGAGGGCCGCCCGCCAGGCGGCGGGATCGGCGAAGGTGACGTCCTGGTGCAGCGCGTGGTGAAGCGCGCCGAGCTGCTCGATCAGATCCAAGGTTCTGTCCTTCCGCGTTGCGACCGGCGATGCCGCGTCAGCGCTTCTTCCAGAGGCCGGCGCCGCCTTCGAGCCCCGCCTCGTTGGAGGCGATGGTCACGTTGTTCGGCAGCTCGAACTCGATATGCTTCGCGTTGCCGCCGCCGATATGCAGCATGTCGTAGTGGAGCAGCGTGTAGATGAGGCCGATCGCCTTCTCCACCCGGTGGTTCCAGTGCTTCTTGCCCTCGGCCTCATAGGCGGCGTTGCCGAGATATTCGTCATAGGTCTTGTCGTCGTGGATCGGGTGATGCGCCAGCTCCATATGCGGCATCAGATCGCCGTCGCGGAACAGCGCCGTGCCGGCGCCGGTGCCGAGCGTCAGGACGAATTCGAGCCCCTTGCCGGAGATAACCGCCATGCCCTGCATCTCGGCGTCGTTGATGATGCGCGCCGGATGACCGCCGAGCGCCTTCGACAGCGCGTCGGCAAGCTCGAAGCCGCTCCAATCCTCCGTCCCGAGATTGGGCGCGGTCAGGATGCAGCCATTGCGCACCACGCCCGGAAAGCCGACCGAGATGCGGTCGAAGGCGGGGAAGGGCTTCACCAACTCGGTGATCGCTTCCAGAAACACCTTGGGCGGGCAGGGATGCGGCGTCGGAACGCGGGCGCGATCGGTCAGCATGTCGCCCTTGTCGTCGATGACGGCGGCCTTCAAGCCGGTGCCGCCGACATCGATCGCGAGAATGCCGGGCATGGGTGTCTCCTCGTTGCTTTTCCGTGGGCCTCCCCGCGGGGGGAACGTCAGCGGCCGGAATGTCCGCCGTCGTGGCGGGCCTTCTCGACGGTGACCTCGAAGTCGGTGCCCTCCCAGCGCTCGCCTTCCGGCCAATAGAAGGTGAAGCGGATCGCCCGGCCGGCGCGGATGCGGCTGGTGTCGATGTCGAGGAAATGGATGCCGAAGCTGTTCTCGCTGGTCGGCGTGTCCTCGACGGTCTTCCAGTCGTCCTTCGTCCAGTGGACGAGCGCCGGCGCCTCCAGCTCGATGCGCAGCGCGCGGCCATGCGCGACGGTGCGGATCTTCTCCGAGAAGCGCCAGATGCGGACGGAGGCGCGGACCTTGTCCTTCTGGTAGCGCTGCACCGTCTGCGGCGGCATGTCGAACACGGCGCCGTCGCGCAGCGAGCGCAGCAGCTTGATATGCTCCGAATGCGCCCAGACCAGCGGCATCGCGCTGCCCGAGGCATGGCCGTGATAGAGCTCGCGCTCCGGGATGTCGGCCTGGTCCCAGACCTGCTCGGGCAGCATGCCGCCCGGGCTCGCCGAGGCTTCCAGCGTATCGAGGAGCTGCTCGGCGATGTCGAGGCGGCCGGCGGCGATCTCGTAATGCGCGCGCTCCCCGGTCAGGAGCGGCCAGGGCCGGCCGACGCCGGTGCCGTCGAAGGGTCGTCCGTCCTCGTGCTCGCCATAGCCGTCGCCATTGTAGCGGTACCAGATGGGTCCCTGCGGCAGCTCGATGCGCAGCGTGGCGTCGATCGCCTTCACCGTATCGAGGATGCGCGGATCGTCGGCGGCGCGTAGGCCGAAGCGGACCAGCGCCAGCGCATCGGGGCTGAGCAGCATCGAGGCCTGCTGGTTGGTTTCAGACGGCGGCCGGTTCTTGATCGGCACGAAGCCGTCGAGCGGGGACGCCGCGTCCGCCTGGTCGGGGGCGGCGATGCGGACGTAATACCCGTCGATGCCGAGCTTGCGGCTGAGCTCGGTGTCGCGGGCATAGGTCCAGTATTCGATGTCCTCGTTCCAGCTGTCCGCCGTCTCGCGCAGATAGCGGGCGCTGTCGTGATGGCCGACGATGTCGAAGATGTCGGCAGCCGCGAGAAGGCCGGCCACCTCGACCGCGAGCGTGAAGGGCGAATAGCCGGCATCCTCCTCCCAGCGGTCCTGGCCGGTCACCGGGCCGTTGCGGACGAGGAAGCGCGCCGCCTTCTCGATCATCGGCAGGAAACGGTGCGCGTCGGTCGCGTCGATATGGCCGTGGCGGCGCAGCATGTCGGCGAGGATGATCGGGAAGGCGCATTCGTCCATCTGGACGCCGGCCCAATAGGGCCAGCCGTCCAGCCAGATATTCTGCGACCAGTGGCCGTCCGCCTCCTGCACCGAGGCGAGATAGGACAGCACGGCCTTGGCCTGCTGCGTCGCGCCGGCGGCGAGGAAGCCGCCCGCCGTCTCGACGAGGTCGCGCGGCCAGACGAGATGGTAGCCGCCGAGATCCTCGTCGCCCTTGTTGAAGCCCCAGGGAATCGAGAGGCTGGCGATCGCCGCGCCGGGGAACGAATCGGGCTGGTGCGTCGCCAGCACCGCGGTGCTGATGCGATAGGCGTTGAGGTTGGAGGCGCCGGCCGGACGGTCGAGCGGCTCCAGATCCTTCTGAAAGGCGCGCCAGCCGGCGGCATAGCCGCGGCGCGCGACTTCGAAGCCGTTCTGCAGGCTCGACTTCGCCTTGTAAGCCGCTTCCTGCCAGCGCGAGCCGAAGCCGATCGCGACCAGCGCATGGCCGTCATGGCCGGCGAGGTCGAGTTCGGCGCACATGGCGACATTGCCCGCGTCGGCCATGCGATAGCCTTCCTCGAGACGGCCATGGGCGTGGAGCTGCTGCCAGCCGTCCGAAGTGCCGACATAGCCGACCGAGCGGGAGACGAGCGGAACCGAGCAGGCGAGGGCGAGCGCGCCGGCCTTGGCGCCGGTCGCGAACAGCATCGGCATGCCCTTGTAGTCGTCCACCCAGGCGGTGTTGTCGGCGCCGGAATTGATGAGATGCGGCGAGATGAGGCCGTAGACGCGATAGTCGGAAAGTTCGCCCTGCAGCGCCTCGAAGGTGATTCGCTGCAGGAGCGTCTCGCGCTTCGGATCGGTCAGGATCTCCTTCTCGATCCGCCATTTGCCGTCGCGGGCCGTGTTCATGATCCGGAAGGCGGGGACGCCTTCCTCGATCATCGCGATCGAATGGTCGCAGTCGCGCTTTTCCTCGGCGAAATAGCCGTCGGGGCCGGTGACGATGAAGCCGAAATCGCGCGTGCAGGCGGCATCGACGCGCGGCCAGTAGATCTCGTTGAGGATGCCGTGGCTGAGCGTGAACCAGATGCGGCTGGCGGCGGTGCCGGCCGTTCCGACACCGGTCTTGGCGCTCGAGGTCCAGCGCGGCGGCAGGCCGGGCTTTCCAGGCGGTGTCATCTCCCCGGGCGTGTCCATTCTCGCTTCTCCGTCGCTTTGGACTTGCAGCTTAGGCAGCAATCCGTCGTAAATCCATGCGGTCGCATAGGTTACGGGTACCGAACGGAGCGCCGTCCGGGCGCGACCGCCGGCCGGGCTTAACGCGACCTTAGCGCGGCCGGCCGCAAGCAAGGGTTAGCGCGTCGATGGACGCACCAGGAGAAGGGGACGCCCGATGACCGCATTTCCCGGCAAGCCGGTCCTGCCGAAGGACGCGACGCCGGCGCCGCCCTCGACGCTGATCATTTTCGGCGGCTCGGGCGACCTCACCAAGCGCCTCGTGATGCCCTCGCTCTACAATCTCGCCAAGGACGGGGCGCTGGACGACAAGTTCCGCATCGTCGGCGTCGATATCGTCGAGCACACCGAGGAGGACTACCGCGCCTTCCTCACCGAGACGGCGAAGGAACTCGCGGCCGCCGGCAATGCCGATGTCGACGCGGATGCCTGGAACTGGCTGATGGCGCGCACCGGCTATGTCATCGGCGATTTCGAGAGCGACGCGACCTATGACGCGGTCAAGGAGCGGATCGCGGCCAACGAACCCGAATCGCATGGCGCGGTGTTCTATTTCGCCGTCGCGCCCCGCTTCTTCGGCGCCATCGCCGACCATCTGGCCAAGGCCGGCCTCATGGAGGAGAGCGAATCGGAATTCCGCCGCATCGTCGTCGAAAAGCCGTTCGGCATGGACCTGCCCTCGGCCCGGGCGCTGAATGCGCGGCTGCTGGCGGCGGCCGAGGAACACCAGATCTTCCGCATCGACCATTTCCTCGGCAAGGAGACGGTGCAGAACGTCATGGCGATGCGGTTCGGCAACGGCATCTTCGAGCCGATCTGGAACCGCAACTTCATCGACCATGTGCAGATCACTGCCGCCGAGACGGTGACGGTCGAGCGGCGCGGGCGCTTCTACGACGCGACCGGCGCGCTACGCGACATGGTCCCGAACCACATGTTCCAGCTGCTCGCGATGATCGCGATGGAGCCGCCGAACTCCTTCGACGCCGACGCGATCCGCACCGAGAAGGCCAAGGTCATCCAGGCGATCAAGAAGCCGCGGATCGAGGAGGCGGACCGCCTCGCGGTGCGCGCGCAATATGCCGCCGGCTCGATCGGCGGCGCGCCGGTGAAGGACTATATCGAGGAGCAGGACGTTGCCCTCGACAGCCGCACCGAGACCTATGTCGCGCTGAAGCTCGAGGTCGAGAACTGGCGCTGGTCGGGCGTACCCTTCTATATCCGCACCGGCAAGGCGATGTCGGTGCGCAAGACCGAGATCGCGGTGCAGTTCAAGAGCCCGCCGCATACGCTGTTCGAGGATACGCCGACGAGTTCGCTGCAGCCGAACGCGCTGATCATCCGCGTGCAGCCGGACGAGGGCATCTCGCTGCGGCTCGCCGCCAAGGTGCCGGGCCGGGCGGTGCGGCTCGCCGAGGTCGACATGAACTTCCGCTATTCCGACTATTTCCAGCGCGAGCCGTCGACCGGCTACGAGACGCTGATCTATGACTGCCTCGTCGGCGACGCGACGCTCTTCCAGCGCGCCGACAATATCGAGGCGGGCTGGGCGGCGGTCGAGCCGATCCTCGAAGCCTGGGCGAACCTCCCCGGCGAGATCCACTATTACCGCGCCGGCACCGCCGGCCCCGTCGCCGCCGACAACCTGATCGAGCGCGACGGCTTCGCCTGGTTCTCGCTCGACGACAAGGCTGGCAAATGAACGCGCGCGCTCTCCCCAAGCGGATCAGGCTCTTCGTTTCCGACGTCGACGGCACGATCGTGACGCCTAGCCCCGAGAAGCGGGTCACCGAGGCGACCATCGCCGCGGTCGACAAGCTGCGCGGCGCCGGCGGCTTCTTCTCGATCGTCTCCAGCCGGCCGCCCCGCGGCATGCTGCATGTCGCGGAGCCGCTGAAGCTCGACCTCTTCGCCGGCTTCAACGGTTCCTCGATCGTGCGCGGCGACCTCTCGCCGGTCGAGCGGCACTTCGTGCCGGAGGATGCGGCGCGGATCGCCGCGGCCGAGATCGCGGCGACCGGCGCCGATGTCTGGATCTTCTCCGGCAACGACTGGTACGTGACCGATCGCGACGGGCCTTACGTCGCGCATGAGGAGCACACGGTCAGCTTCGATCCCATCGTCGTGCCGAGCTTCGACGGGCATTTCGGCGAGATCGGCAAGCTGGTCGGCTCGTCGAAGGATTTCGACCGCCTCGCCGAGACCGAGGGCAAGCTGCAGGCGCTGCTTGGCGATACCGCCTCGGCACGGCGCTCGCAGAACTATTATCTCGACGTCACGCATCCGACCGCCGACAAGGGCCATGCCGTCACCGCGCTGGCGCGGCATTTCGGCGTGCCGCTCGAGGAAGTGGCGGTGATCGGCGACATGTCGAACGACCTGCCGATGTTCGCCGTCGCCGGCCTCGCCATCGCGATGGGCAACGCCCATGACGACATCAAGGCGCAGGCTGACCTCGTGACGCTCTCGAATGCCGAGGACGGCGTCGCGCATGCGATCGAGACGATGATCCTGCCGCTGATGGGCTGACCGGCCCGCCCTCCCGGCGCGATGCGGCGGAACCCCGGCCCCGGCCGTGGGTTGGGCCGCATCACGAAGCGGGAGGAATTGCTGATGCGCATCGCTCAGGTCGCGCCTCTGGTCGAGGCCGTTCCGCCGCGGCTCTATGGCGGCACGGACCGAGTCGTGTCGTGGCTGACGGAAGCCCTGGTTGCGGACGGCCACGA
>CAWZZK010000237.1:0-10375 GCA_963966455.1 Kaistia sp.
TGGCCGAATTCCGCAGGGCCGAAGCCATCGACGCCCTCGATGATGCCGACATGGCCCTCTGGCGCCACCAGCGCCGCGATCTCGGCGGCGTGGCCGGCGGTGCCGGCGAAGGCGAGGATGATATCGACCGCCTTGAGGCCGAGCGCCTCGATCTGCGGCGCCAGCGGGCGGCTGTGGTCGACGATGTGATGGGCGCCGAGATCCTTGGCGAAGGCGACCGTCTCGGGGCGCGAGGCGCTGGCGATCACCGTCAGCCCGGTCAGGGCGCGGGCAAGCTGGATGGCGATCGAGCCGACGCCGCCGGCGCCGCCGAGGACGAGCAGCGAGCGGCGGTCGTCAGCGGCGCCGGGCACGACGCCGATCCGGTCGAACAGCAGCTCCCACGCCGTGAGCGCCGTCAGCGGCAGCGCCGCCGCGCCGGCGAAATCGAGACTCTCGGGCTTGCGGCCGACGATGCGTTCATCGACGGCGTGGAACTCGGCATCCGTGCCGGGGCGGATGATCGAGCCGGCATAGAAGACGGGATCGCCGACCTTGAAGAGCCGCGTGTCGCTGCCGGCCTCGACCACGGTTCCGGCGGCATCGAAGCCGAGCACGCGCGGCGTGCCGGCAGGATCGGCGCTGCGGCGGACCTTGAAATCGACCGGGTTGACCGAGACGGCCTCCACCTTGACGACAAGGTCGCGCGGGCCGGGCTTCGGCCGGTCGAGCGTCACATCGACGAGCGCATTCTCGTCGTCGATGGGGAGGGGCTTCGTGAAGGCAATGGCGCGCATGGCGATCTCCGGTCCTGGCCTCGCCGGTGGGCGAGGCGATCTCCGTACCTGGCCTCGCTCAAGGGCGAGGCGACGGGGGAGATTTCGGACCTATTGCGCATTCGCGCAAGAACGCACATTTCTGGTCTATAGTGCCTAAAAGGATACCGTGATGGCCGGACACCAGACCTATGACCGCCGTTTCGCCGCCTGCCCGGTCGAGGTGACGCTCGATCTCATCGACGGCAAATGGAAGGGCGTCGTGCTCTACCATCTCGGCAATGGCCCGCTGCGCTTCAACGAGCTGCGCCGCGTGACACCGACCACGACGCAGCGGATGCTGACCAAGCAGCTCCGCGAACTGGAGGCGGACGGCCTCGTCATCCGCACCGTCTATCCCGAGATTCCGCCGCGCGTCGACTATCGCCTCTCGCCGCGCGGCGAGAGCCTGCAGCCGATCATCGCCGCGCTGAAGGCCTGGGGCACGCAGCATCTCGCCGAAATGCTCGGCGGCGCGGCGGGCGACGAGGCGGCCGCGGAGCCCCTGCCCCGCCGCCGCGCTTCGGCAGCCTGATCAGGCCGCGACACCGAGATCGGCGACAAGACGGCGGAACTCGGCCTCGCCGAGCGACGGCCGCACCACGCCATTGAGGACGCCCTCGAAGATCGCCGCCGGCATGCCGGCCCGCATGCCGCCGATGAGTTCCAGGCGCTCGCCATGGTTCATGGCCGGCACCATCAGGCGCAGGAAGCCCATCATGGTTTCCGCATCGATCGAGGCGATGATGCGGTTCTCGATGGCGCGCAGTTCGTCGTCGCCGAACAGCGAATGCAGCAGCGCCAGCGTCTCGGTCTCCTCCTCGACCATGTGCTGCAGGTCGGCGGCGATGAAGAGCGAATAGCGGAGGTAGAGCGCGCGCAGGAGGCCGGCGCGCTCGCCGGCCGGCGCCGCCGCGATCGCGTCCAGCATTGCTTCGAGCTCGTCGAAATCGCGCTCGTGATGCTCGTGATCGTCGGCGAGCTGCTCGGTCGCGCCGGCGCGGAGCTGCTCGATGACCTCGTGGATATGCAGGTTCTCGTGATGGAGATGTCCGCGGCCGGCGGCGATCAGGCCGCGCATGTCGGCGACGAGCGCGCCGAGGGCCTCGTCGTCCTCGCCATCGATCGCGCCGAGGCGGATCGAGATCTGCATCTGCGCGCGGCGGAGCGCCTTGTGCGGCATCGTGTAGAGGTTGTAGCGGCTCTCGTCGACATAGATCGGGGTGATGGCGTTCATAGGGGACTCCGTTGTTGCGGCGCCCGTCTACGAAATGCCCTCCCGAGCGTCTGTGACGCCCATCACTCGACCGTCAAAGCGGTTTGAAGCAGCGAATCCGCGGCCAAAGCTCAGTCGGCGTAGGACAGCGGGATGCCGGCCGGCGGCAGGCGGACACCCTCACCGTCGCTTTCGGACGCCGGCGGCGCCATGACGACGGGAGCCGCGCTTCCCGTCGTGGTTGCGTCGGGCGCGCCGAGCTGGTCGTCCCAGCGATAGGTGAAAGCGCGCTGCTCCATCGAGGCGGCGGGCGGCGCGCCGGGCGCTGCCGGCAGGCTCACCATCGGCACGTTCTCGTCGAGGGTCGGCGGCGGCATCTCGAGCTTCGGCCGGCAATAGCGGGCGGTACCGGCGGCGTTGTGATGCGCGAGATCGATGTGGATGTGGTCCTCGTGCAGCCGGTTCGATCCCGGTCCGAGCACGGTGGTGAAGTAGTCGCAGGCCGTGATCAGCGTCTGGCGCAGGAAGGCCTGCGTCGCCGGATCGCCGTTCCACCAGTCGCCCTTGACGCGGATGGTGCGCCCGTCGGCGAGGCGGAAGCCGGCGACGTCGAAGGCATTGGCGAAGGCGTGCTCGCTGAGCTTGTCGCCATGGCGGTTGTTGCGCGAGCGGCAGGCATAGGTGCCCATGGTCAGGATCTCGGTGACCGGCATGCCGAAGCGCTGCTGCGCCGCCGGCTGCACCGCCTGGCGGATCCATTTTTCCATCGTGTAGGTCATCATGCAGCCGAGCACGACTTCGGAGCCGCCGACCGAGACGACACCCTCTTGGAAGGCGTTGACGCGCAGCGGCTTCTCGATGCCGCAGGCGCCCTTGCCGTCGATCTCGCGCGCCGGCTCCTGGAAATAGCTCGGCACCACGAGTTTCTGTCGATAGCAGGCGCGCTCCGTCTGGTCGCGCCAGGCCTCGCGCTCATCGAAGAAATTGAGAGCGCAGCCCGCCAGCGAGACGAAGGCGAGCACCGACCCGATACGCAGCACTGGGCCCTTGAACATGGAAGCTAGAATGCGGCGGACCGTCTTAAGGAAGGGTCAACCAGATGCCGCAGGGACGGACGCGGTCATGACGGCCCGAGCATGTATACATGACGGCGCAGTGCCGATCGGCGCGTCCGTCGCGCGAACGCCCGCTGGACTGCCTGCCGGCGGCGCGATCTGGCTAGAATCGCGGCAATCCAAGCGACTTCTTTCAGCAACGGACCGGATTGGCGGCGGCAATCTTGTATACTAGGCTTCCCTTCGAAATGAAGGATGCGGTCCAGGAGGTCGGATCATGAACCGGTCGGACGCATCGCAGACGGGCGGTCGGGGCGGTCGCATCTATGCGGTGCTGCGCCAGGCGGTGGTCGACCAGGCGCTGCCGCCGGGCACGAAACTGCCCGAGGACGCGCTCGGGGCGGAATTCGGCGTCAGCCGCACGATCGTGCGCGCCGCGCTTCAGCGTCTCGCCGCCGACGGGCTGGTTGAGATGAAGACGAAGCGGACGGCGACCGACGCGCGGCCGAGCCTCGAGGAGGCGCGCGCGGTGTTCGAGGTCCGCCGCTGCCTGGAGCGGGAAGTGGTGCGGCTCGTGGCGGCGCGCTGGAGCGACACGCTGCGCGATGCGCTCGCCGCCCATATCGCGGCCGAGGACGACGCGGCGCGGCGCCAGGACGGGCCGGCGACGATCCGGCTTGCGGCGGAATTCCATGTGCGGCTTGCGGCGATGGCCGGCAACAAGCTGCTCGAGCGCTATGTCGGCGAGGTCGTGTCGCGCTGCTCGCTGATCCTCGCGGTGTTCGGACGGCCGCATCGCTCGGAATGCGCGATCGGCGAGCATCGCAGCGTGCTGGAGGCGCTTCAGCGCGGCGACGCGGCGGCGGCGATCGCGGCGATGGAAGAGCATGTCAGCCTCGTCGAGCAGCGCGGCGTCGGCGGCGACAGCGAGGGCGAGGCCGATCTCGGCGTGATCCTCTCGCGCTATCTCGGCAGGCAGGGCGGCGACGCCTGACGGCCTGCGAACACCGATTTCCGGCGGAAGCCCCTGGGAAAGGCTCCGCCCCCTGCCGGACGACGCGCCGCAGAAGCGCGCTCCGGACGAGCCAGAGCGAACAGACGAGGAGACTGCGGACATGACACTTTCGAGACGAACCCTTCTGAAAGGCGCGGGCCTCGGCGCGCTCGCCCTTTCGGCATCGGCCCTGCCCTTCAGGGCGGCGCGGGCGGCCGGCAACCTCACCATCGGCCTCATCTATGTCGGGCCGCGCGATGATTTCGGCTGGAACCAGGCCCATGCCGTCGGCGCCGCGGCGCTGAAGTCGATCCCGGGCGTGACCGTCGTCGAGGAAGAGAACGTTCCCGAGACCAGCGCCGTCTCGAAGACGATGGAATCGATGATCGAGCTCGACGGCGCGACGCTGCTGTTCCCGACCTCGTTCGGCTATTTCGATCCCTTCATGATCGACGCCGCCAAGAAGTATCCCGATGTCGAGTTCCGCCACCCGACCTCGCTCTGGGATCCCAAGAAGCATCCCATGAATCTCGGCGGATATTTCTGCTATCTCGACCAGGCGCACTATGTGAACGGCATCGCCGCCGGCCTTTCGACGACGTCGAACAAGATCGGCTACATCGCCGCCAAGCCGATCGCCCTCGTCCTGCGCAATATCAACGCCTTCACCACCGGCGTGCGAAAGGTCAACCCGAATGCCGAGGTGCGGCTCATCATCACCGGCGAGTGGTCGCTGCCGGTGCGCGAGGCCGAGGCGGCGAATGCGCTGGCCGATGCCGGCTGCGACGTCATCGCCTGCCATGTCGATAGCCCGAAGGTGATCGTCGAGACGGCCGAGAAGCGCGGCGTGAAGAGCGTCGGCCACAATGCCGACCAGTCCTCGCTGGCGCCGAAGGGCTTCATCACCGGCGCCGAGCTGAAATGGGGCACCGTCTACACGGCCTATGCCGACCTGCTCACCAAGGGCGAGAAGCTGCCGAACGAGAACTATGGCGGATATGACCGCGACATGGTCCAGAGCACGGCCTTCGGCGCCGGCGCGACCGACCAGGCGAAGGCTGCTGCGCTCGCCGCGATCGAGGCACTGAAGGCCGGCAAGCCCTATTTCATCGGCCCGATCAAGTCGAACACCGGCAAGCTGATCAGCGCCGAGACGATCGAGCTCTACGATCCGAGCCTCTGGGGCACGGACTATCTCGTCGAGGGCGTCATCGGCTCGATCACCTGAGCCCGCAAACCATGGCCGGCGGCGGGCGAGATCCCGCCGTCAGGCCTTTTTCTGCATCGCCTTGACGCTGCCGAGCCTCTGGCGGGCCTCGGCCTCGGAGAGCTCGGCATAGGCCGCTTCGACGGCCAGCGTCTGCGCCAGCGGATGGCCGAAGCGGCGGCCGCGAATGCGGGCGATCACCGAGAAGGTGCTGTCCGGAACGCCGGCGGCGCGGCAGAGCACGGCGAGCAGCGTCGGATCGGGCCGCGCGATCAGGCGGCTGACGAGATCGGGCGGCAATCCGGCATGCGCTGCCAGCAGCATCGCGACTTCCAGCATGCGGTCATGCGAGGCGATGGCCGCGATGGCCTCGGCGACCGGCGGCGGCGCAGCAACCGGCTCGGCGCCATGATCGGTCCGCCGCGGAAAGGCAATGACACGAGGCGCGCCGATTTCCCGGTGGCGCGACGCGCGCTTGCAGCGCGGCGTCGGGGTGAAGGGGATGATGTCGGCGGCGCCGCGAAGCTCGGCCGCGCTATCGCCGCAGGCGGCGACGATGCGGGCGAGGCAGCTACGCGAGAGGCGCGCCGACCGATTGGCGGCGACCGCGCGGCAGAGCGCCGGCCCGCCCTCGGCCACCAGCGCATCGGTCACGCGTTCCGAAAGACCGGACCGCGCAGCGACCGCGGCGAGACCGCCCTCGTCGAGCCGGGCGACAAGGCCAACGAGATCGTCATCCGATAGCACGGGCGAGCATTGAAGCAGCTGGGCGGCGAGCGGGCCACCCGTAGCGGCGAGCCTCAATACAAGCGCATGCGGCGCCGTCTCGAGATCGGCCAACAGCGCGCCCGCGCGCGGCCTGGCGGTGTCGGGCAGGCAGGCGACGAGATAGACGACGATGTCGCTGAAGACTTCGCCGAGCGCGACCTCGGCCCTGGCGCCGGCGGCGCGATAGAGGTCGATGACGGCTGCCAGCAGCGCTTCCCGGCGGGCCGGGGCACGATCGCGGGCGAGTCGCGTCAATTCCTCAAGCATCGTCGCCTCGCAAGCCTCGTTCGGATGGCGCGAGTGTGCCAGCCAACTCATAAGGAACGATTGCGCGATCCGGTAAATTTCGGGGTCAAAATGTTTCGATTCGGGGCTCGCAACGAATTGCCCTCCGGCCGGCTCTCTCGAAGGCCGAAGAGAACTTTGTTCCCCGGCTCAGGCTGATTTTGGCATGCCATCACGGCACCAGGCCTCGGGAGCGACCCGAAACCGCTTTGCCGGCGCCGCCGGATCGATTAAGCTTTGTGGCGAAATAGGGACACGACAAGAGAGACCCGGGAGATGCCCATGAGCCTCGCTCGTCCGATTCAGTTCCTTGCGGTGAGTGCCGCCTTCCTCTTCATTGCCGCCATTGTCGTCGGCGCGCTGTGACGCCGTTCACAGCGCAGGGCTGAAGAGACCTTCCTAGAAGCCAAATGCGGCGCGCAGCAGCGCGACCGTTCCCATGCCGGCGAGCGCAGCGAGGATGTCGTTGCGCCTCATGAGGAAGACGGCGATCGTCACGGCGAAGCCGGCATATTCCGCCGGGCCGCCATGCGCGGCGATCGGCGCCAGGATCGAACCCATGATCGCGAGCGGCAGCGCCTTGAGCCAGGCCTCGACGCGCGGCGTCACCGCGACGAAGCGCATCAGGAAGAAGCCAGCGACGCGCGTCATGTAGGCCGTCACCGTCATCGCGGCGATGATGAGGGCGAGGCCGGCCGGCGTTGAGGGATCGACGCTCATGGCGCGGTCTCCTCCTGCTTCGGCTTCCGCGGCATGAAGGCCGCGAAGAGGCTGCCCGCCAATCCGCCCGCCAGCACATGCCAGGAGCCGCCGACATAGCGGTCGACGACGAAGGCGACCGCCGCGCCGATGGCGAAGGGCAGGAGATCGCCCCTGCCCTTCCAGAAGCCGCAGGCGAGCGACAGGAAGAAGGCGGGCAGGAAGAAATCCAGGCCGAGCCGGCGCGGATCGCCGAGCAGGCTGCCGAAGCCGGCCCCGGCGATCGTCCCGGCGAGCCATCCGACCATGCAGGCAGCGCCCATGCCGACGAAGACCGCGATATCGCGGCGGCCCGCGTCGCGTTCGCGCATCGCCGTCGCCCAGTTGGGATCGACGAGCAGGAACAGCGAGGGATAGGTGATCCACGGCGAGACGCCGCGCATCCAGGGCTGAATCGCCGCCCCGAACAGGATGTAGCGCGCATTCATGGCGGCGACGGCGACGACCGTCGCGAGCAACAGGTCCGGCGCATCCCAGGAATGCAGGGCGAGAAGCTGCGCCGTTCCTGAAAAGACGAAGGCGCTCATCGCCGTGGCGCCGACGACCGGCAGCCCGACGCCTTCGGCCAGCACGCCGAACACCGCGCCGAAGGCGATCATGCCCGGCAGAAGGCCGATGCCCTCCATGAAGCCGCGCATGAATCCGTCGCGGGTGAACCGGCTGGCATGTTCGGTGGCGGCCATGATGGAAGCTCGGTGGATCGGCGCCGGCAAGCGGCCCCTGATGTCGGGTATCGGCTGTGCCTATCCGAAACGCACGGTCGCTGCCAGCGTTGCTTCTCCGCAATTTGCCTGCCGCAATCGCGCATCGTAAAGAACCCGCCGATCAAGATGCGAAGGACGGGCGAATGGCGAAGGCTGGCCGATCGGCGCCGGATCTCGGGCGGACCTGGCGGCGCGCGAGCTTCTATATCCGCGGCGTTGCCCGCGACGCCCTGCCCTATGCCGTCTATGAGCGCCGGCTCCAGCGCATCTTCGACCAGCTTTCGAAGACGCCGCCGCCGGAGGACATCATCCGGCGCGTCAATTACTGCAACAAGCTGGATACTCCGTCGCGCCTCACCGAAAGCCGCCGCATCCGCGACATCCCCGTCCGGCCGTCGACCTATTATTCCTACGACCTCAAACAATATGCCAAGTATTTCGGCGGCGACGCCGCGCTGCGGTACTTCTTCGGCGATCTGATCACCGTCCCGCCGGAGGCGACCATCGTCAAGAGCCGGCCGATCCATGGCGACAACCGCAATTCGGTGCTGTTCAAGCTCGACAAGCTGCGGCATTTCACGCTGCATCGCGATTCCGTCGCCTTCGCCGACAAGCGCAAGAGCGCGGTCTGGCGCGGCGCCATCGCCGATCATTCGGGCCTTCGCGATGCGCTGGTGCGGCGCTTCCATGACCACAGGGTGCACGATATCGGCCATGTCGGCCGCGAGCATGCCGGCATCGCGCCGAAGCCCTATCTCGCCATCGCCGACCAGCTCCGCCACCGCTACCTGATCTCGGTCGAGGGCTATGACGTCGCGACCAATCTGAAATGGATCCTGGCGTCGCAGTCGCTCTGCCTGATGCCGAAGCCTCTCTACGAGACCTGGTTCATGGAGGGGACGCTGGTCGCTGGCCGGCACTTCGTCGAGCTCCGGCCCGATTTCGCCGATCTCGAGGATGTCGTCGCCTATTACGACCGCAACGAGGACGAGGCGCGGGCGATCATCGCAGAGGCCAATCGCCATGTCGCGACGTTCCAGGACGAAGAGAACGAGCGGCTGGTCTCGCTGCTCGTGCTCCAGAAATATCTGGAACGCACCGGCCAGCGGCCGCCGACGCCATGGTCGCATCTGTTCGGCGGCGGCTGAGCCCTATTCGGCCGCCACCGCGCGGGTGACCGGATCGTAATTCAGGATCGGCGCCAGCCAGCGTTCGGCCTCCGCAACCGGCCACCCCTTGCGCGCCGCATAGTCCGCCGCCTGATCGGCCTCGATGCGGCCGACGCCGAAATAGAAGCTCTCGGGATGGGCGAAGTAGAGCCCGGAAACCGAGGAGCCCGGCCACATCGCGAAGCTCTCGGTGAGCGTTATGCCGGCGCCGTTCTCGGCGTCGAGAAGGTCGAACAGCGTCCGCTTCTCGGTATGGTCGGGCTGCGCCGGATAGCCAGGCGCCGGGCGGATGCCGGCATAGCCCTCGCGGATGAGCTCGGCCGGTGTCAGGTTCTCGTCCGGGGCATAGCCCCAGAGCTCGCGCCGCACCCGCTCATGCATGCGCTCCGCGAAGGCTTCGGCGAGACGGTCGGTGAGCGCCTGGCTGAGGATCTTGGAATAGTCGTCATTGGCGCGAGCGAAGCGCTCCGCCACCGCCTCCTCGCCGATACCGGCCGTCACCGCAAAGCCGCCGACATAATCGGCGACGCCGCTGCCGAGGGGGGCGACGAAATCGGACAGCGCGACATGGCGGCGGCGATCGGTCGAGCGGGCGATCTGCTGGCGCAGCGTGAAGAGCCGCGCCTTCTCCACCTGCCGGCCCTCGTCCTCATAGAGCGCGATGTCGTCGCCGATCGCATTGGCCGGCCAGAAGCCGACGACGCCATTGGCGCTGACCCAGCGCTCGTCGACCATCTTCCGAAGCATCGCCTCGGCATCGGCGAGGAGAGCGCGCGCCGCCGGACCGTAGGTCTCGTCGTCGAGGATTTGCGGGTAAGTGCCCTTCATCTCCCAGGTCGCGAAGAAGGGCGTCCAGTCGATATAGGGAACGAGCTCGGCGATCGGATAATCCTGGAAGAGCCGCGCCCCGAGGAAGCTGGGCTTCACCGGCCGGTAGCTCGTCCAGTCGAGCTTCAGCGCATCGGCCCGCGCCTCGGCGAGGGTGATGCGCCGCTTCGCCTCCTGCCCGCGCTGATGCGCCTCGGCGATGCGGGCATAATCGGCCTGGATATCGGCGACATAGGCGCCGCGCTCGCGGCCGAGCAGATTCGACGTGACGCCGACGGCGCGGCTCGCATCGATGACATGCACCGTCTGCCCGCGGCCATAGTTCGGATGGATCTTCACAGCGGTATGGACGCGGGACGTCGTTGCGCCGCCGATGAGCAGCGGCACGTCGAAGCCCTCGCGCTCCATCTCGGCCGCGACATGGCACATCTCGTCGAGCGAGGGCGTGATGAGCCCCGAGAGGCCGATGACGTCGACCTTCTCCTCGCGCGCCACCGACAGGATCTTTGCGGCCGGCACCATGACGCCGAGATCGATGACCTCGAAATTGTTGCACTGGAGGACGACGCCAACGATGTTCTTGCCGATGTCGTGCA
>CAWZZK010000238.1:0-7282 GCA_963966455.1 Kaistia sp.
ACGGTCATCACGTCGGCGCCCGCCTCGGCGAAGGCGTCGAGATAGGGATCGGCCGGTGCGATCATGAGATGCACGTCGAAGATCTTGGTCGTCAGATGCCGCACCGCCTGCACGACCGGCGGCCCGAAGGTGATGTTGGGCACGAAATGCCCGTCCATGATGTCGAGATGGATCCAGTCGGCCCCGGCGGCGTCGATGGCCTTGATCTCCTCGCCGAGGCGCGAGAAATCGGACGAGAGCACGGAGGGGGCGACGAGGGGCAGATGGGCCATGGCGGTCTCGGGGGCCTTTCGATCGCTGGGATGCATAGGCCGTAACATGGGCTCGGGGCGCCAGCAATTGCCGTGCGGCGCGTGCGCGGGCAAAGTCGCGCGAACAATATTCTCCGCATTTGCCGGCATGATGTGCTCGCCGGATCGACGCAGTCGGACGGCGCGGGGCAGGGCAGGCAAGGCGAGGACCGCGTGATCGAACTCGAAGGTGGCCGGCCCGGCCAGATCGTCAGGCGCGGCCATGAAGTGCTGCGTCCGGCCGGCGCCTGGACGCCGACCGTGCACCGCTTCCTCCGTCATCTGCGCGATCGGGGTTTTTCGAGCGCGCCGATGCCGCTCGGCGTCGAAGGCGACCGGGAGGCCGTGACCTATGTCGAAGGGCGCGTCTGCGAGGATCTCGCCGATCCGCTGATCGGCTCGCCGGCCATGCTCCGTTCGGCCGCGATGCTGCTGCGGCGTTTCCACGATGCCTCGCGCGGCTTTCTCGAGAGCGATGGCGGTCCCCGGTCCTGGATGCTGCCGGCCGTGGAGCCGCGCGAACTGGTCTGCCATGGCGATTTCGCGCCCTACAATGTCGTGACAGAGGGCGAGGCCGCCGTCGGGCTCATCGACTTCGACGCCGCCCACCCGGCGCCGGCCGCCTGGGACCTCGCTTATGCGCTCTATCGCTGGGCGCCGCTCACCGATCCGGAGCGGCCGGGCGCGATCCATGACGGCGAGGAACAGCTTCGCCGCGCGAGGCTCTTCTGCGATGCCTATGGCGCGGACGCGGCTGAGAGGCGGGAATTGCCGGCGATGATCGGGCGGCGGCTCCAGGCGCTGGTCGATTTCATGCATGCGCGGGCGCAGGCCGGCGACCCCGCCTTCGCCGAGGCGATCGCGCGTGGTGATTCCGATATCTATGTCAATGACTTGGACTATATCGCGCGGATCGGCGACCGGTTGCGTCTCGCCCTGATCTGACTAGACTCGAACGACTCGGCCCGGTGCGGTGCCCGCGTGCTGAACAAAGGCTGGTGATGGACAAATTCGACGCGATCGTGCTCGGGGCGGGAATCGTCGGCGTCTCCGCTGCGATCCATCTCCTGAGGCGCAACCGCTCGGTCCTCATCCTCGACCGTGCCGCGCCGGGGGAGGGCACCTCCTATGGCAATGCCGGAGTGATCGAGCGCGAGGGCTTCTATCCGATCGTCTTCCCGCGCAGCCCGTTCGAGCTCTATCGCATCGCCCGCAATACCGAGGCGCGGCTGCATTACAACCGCCGTTTCCTGCCCCGCATCGCGCCCTGGCTCCTGAAACTGCGCCGCGAGACCGGGCGCCGCGGCATCGAGGCCTATGCCGAGGCGATGAACCCGCTGCTCGCGCATGCGGCGGCCGAGCACGGCTCGCTGGCCGGCAAGAGCCGCGCCGTCGAGTTCTTCCGCGGCACCGGCTGGCTGAAGGGCTATCGCAGTGTGGCGAGTTTCGAGGCGGGAACGCGCGCCCATCTCGCGCTCGCCGAGGAGTTCGGCGTCCGCTACCAGGTGCTCGATGCGCATGAGATCGTCGATCTCGAGCCCGATATCGCGCCGGTCTTCACGCGCGCCGTGCTCTGGCCGGACAGCGTCTCGGTCTCGAGTCCCGGCGGCGTCACCAAGGCGCATGCGCGGCTGTTCGAATCCATGGGCGGCAGCATCTCCCAGGGCGATGCGCGTTCGCTGAGGCGCGAGAACGATCTTTGGGTCGTCGACCGCGCCATCGGCCCGGCGCGGGCGCCCGATGTCATCGTGGCGCTCGGCCCCTGGTCCATGGACCTGCTGTCGCCGATGGGCTACCGCTTCCCCTTCGCCGTGAAGCGTGGCTATCACCAGCATTTCAAGCCGCGCGGCGATGCCGGGCTCGACCGGCCGGTCGTCGATGTCGATCACGGCTATGTCCTGACGCCGATGCGGCAGGGCTATCGCATCACCACCGGCATCGAGTTCGACGAGCGCGACGCGCCGGCGACGCCCGTGCAGATGGAGCGCGTGCTGCCGCAGGCGCGGGCGCTGTTTCCGCTCGGCGAGCCGGTGGAACGCGAGCCGTGGATGGGCGCGCGGCCCTGCTTCCCCGATTCGATGCCGATCGTCGGCCCGGCGCCCAAGCATCCCGGCCTCTGGCTCGATTTCGGCCACGGCCATCTCGGCTTCACGCTCGGCCCCGCAACCGGGCGGCTGATCGCCGAGCAGATCACCCGCGAAATGCCCTTCATCGACCCGGCGCCGTTCAGCGCGCTGCGCTTCAAGGGGCGGTGACCGCGCGGCGAAGCCGGCTCAGCTTCCCGGAAGCGGCGCGTAGCTGTCGCCGTCCCAGCGATAGACGGTGAAACCGGGCAGCTTCGCATCGCCCTTGGCGTCGAAGGTGACCGGGCCGAGCACCGTATCGACGCTGTGGCTGCCGAGCCAGCCGGCGAGATCGCCGCCCTTGTCGGAACTGGTCGCGGCTCGGGCCGCAGCGAAGAGCTGGACCGCCGCATAGGACGGCAGCACGAAATTGCGCGGCTCCGTCCCCACCGCCGAAAGCGACGCCGCGACCGTGGCGGCAGCCGGCGCGGCCCGCCAGTCGGTGAAGCCCGTGAAGAGCGTGCCGGTCGCCGCATCGCCGGCTGCGGCGGCGAACTCGCTGCTGCCGAGCGCGTCGCCGCCCATCAGCACGATGCGGGCCTTGCGGGCCTTCAGCGCCGTGGCGATCAGCGCCGCGTCGGCGTCATAGCCGGCGACGAACAGGACGCCGATATCATCGTCGATCATCACGTCGACGAGCCCGCCATAATCCTTGGCGCCGGGCGCGAAACTGTCGAAGCGGGCTTCCTTGACGCCGGCGGCATTCAGCCCGGCCTGCACCGACTCGGCGAGCGCGCGGCCATAGGGCGAGCCGTCGCTCAAGATCGCGATGCGCTGCTTGCCATAGGTCCTGGCGAGAAAGGCGCCGGCTGCCGCGCCCTGCGCGTCGTCGCGGGCGGCGAGACGCAGGATGGCCGGGCCGGGCCGGTGATCGGTGAAACCGTCATCGGTGACGGCGGGCGTGATCGCGAGGATGCCCTTTTCGGCATAGACGTCCGCTGCGGCCTCGGCGGCGGCGGCGCAGACATGGCCGACGACGAAGACCGTGCCGCGCGCGGCGGCTTTCGTCGCGTCGCCGGCGGCGTTGTCGGGCCGGCAGCCGTCATCGGCGGTATCGAGCCGCAGCTTCTCGCCGCCGATGCCGCCGGCCGCGTTGATGTCCTCGACGGCCTTGGCGGCGCCCGCCTTGATCTCCTGTCCGAGCGGCTGATACGGACCCGACAGCGGCGCGATCACCGCGATGCGGATATCGGCCAGCGCCGCAGCCGGCATGGCGAGGGCGGCGAGCGCGGCAGCGAGGGAGGCGATCGGCAGTCTCGGCATGGTCGTCATCGGCGTGATCCGTGGTCCGGGGCCGCCGATCATGCACGCTCGACCTTCAAATGAAAACGCCCGCCCCGTTGCCGGGGCGGGCGTCAGCAGGCGATCGAGAGGATCGGCTTAGAGCGGCACGTTGGTGATCTTGCCGTCGTCGCCCTTCTTCCAGATCCACATCACATAGTCGGCGGTGGTGCGGTCACCCTTCGAATCGAAGGAGAGCGGGCCGATGACGGTCTCGAACGGGCCGCCCGACTTCAGCACCTCGGCGACCTTCTGCGGGTCGGTCGAATTGGCCTTGGTGATGGCCTCGGCGATCAGCTGGACCGAGGAATAGGAGTACAGCGTGTAGGACTCGGGCTCGAAGCCGGCCTTGCGGAACTCGTCCACGACGGCGACGGCGGCCGGGTTGGCGCGCGGATCCGGCGAGAAGGTGTTCAGCGTGCCTTCGGCCGAGGGGCCGGCGATCGAGGCGAACTCGTTGGAGACGATGCCGTCGCCCGAGAACAGCGTAGCCTTGAGGCCCTGCTCGGCCGACTGGCGGACGATCAGCCCGCCCTCGGTGTGCAGGCCGCCCCAGTAGATGACGCCGACATTCGCGGCCTTCATCTTCGAGATCAGCGCCGAGAAGTCCTTGTCGCCGACATTGACGCCTTCATAGATGACTTCCTGCACGCCGGCGGCGTTCAGGGCCTTCTTGGTCTCGTCGGCGAGACCCTGGCCATAGGTCGTCTTGTCGTGGATGACCGCGACCGGGACGTTCTTGAAGTTCTCGGCGATATACTTGCCGGCGACGGCGCCCTGCTGGTCGTCACGGCCGCAGGTGCGGAACGTGTTCCAGAGGCCGCGCTCCGTGAAGGTCGGATTGGTCGAGGCCGGGGTGATCTGCAGGATGTTGTTCTCGGCATAGACCTCGGAGGCCGGGATCGACACCGACGAGTTGAAGTGGCCGACCACGAACTGCACGCCGTCGCCGACGAACTTGTTCGCGACCGAGACGCCCTGCTTGGCGTCGGACACGTCGTCGCCGAGCACGACGACCAGCTTCTGGCCGAGAACGCCGCCCTTGGCGTTGATATCGGCGACAGCCTGCTCGGCGCCCTTCTGGAGCTGGGCGCCGAAAGCGGCGTTGGGACCTGTCAGCGGGCCGGCAACGCCGATCTTGATGTCGGCATGAGCTGCGCCGGCGAATGCCAGGCCCGCTGCAAGCACGAGACCGGACATAAGGGACTTCTTCATCGATGTCTCCCGTTTCTACTGGAAGGGTCGCTCTTCAGCGTCATCAGCGGATTTGAGCGCGCCTTGACTGGCATTGTGCCGATTTTGCCGCACCTGTCATCCGGATTCTGTGTCCGGTCGGTCAAAGTTCCACCTTGGCCGACCTTCTGGGAAATCCTTACTTCGCCCGCCAGGAAAACGCGCCTGTGCGTTCGTAGAGCCAGTAATACTGCGAAACCATCTGGTTGGCCAAAGTATAGCGATAGGCCGTGATGCCCACGACGAGCAGCACCACCAGATCGACCAGCCAGAAGTGCAGCGAAAGCAACGTGCCGCCGAACAACGAGAAATGGATGAAGCGGACGCCGAAGGAGAGGATCAGCAGATAGACCAGCAGCGGCCTGAGCGGCTTCCAGGTCCGGGCGCAGGCGCGGCCCGTCATCCAGGCCCCGGCGCCGCCGAGGATCAAGGTCACGAACAGGAAGACGAACAGCGACTGTTCTTCATAGAGGATGCCCTGCATGGTCTCAGGCTCCGGCTGCGGCGTGACGCGGCGGATGGAAGGGGAGGGGCGCGGTCAATGCGCGCCTCCCTCGAGATAGGCGGCGCGGATCTCGGGCTTCTCCAGGAGTTCGCGCCCGCCGCCCGTCATCGTCACCGAGCCGTTCACCAGCACATAGCCGCGATGGGCGAGCTTCAGCGCATGATAGGCGTTCTGCTCGACGAGGCAGACCGTGAGCCCCTCGGTGCGATTCAGTTCGGCGATGGCGTCGAAGATCTGCTTGACGATCAGCGGCGCCAAACCGAGCGAGGGCTCGTCGAGCATCAGCAGCTTCGGCCGCGCCATCAGCGCGCGGGCGATGGCGAGCATCTGCTGCTCGCCGCCGGAAAGCGTGCCGCCGCGCTGGGCGATGCGCTCCTTGAGGCGCGGGAAGAGGACGAACATCCGCTCCACGTCCTCGTCGAAGTAAGCGAGGTTGTCGAGCGCCGCGCCCATCTGCAGGTTTTCGAGCACGGTCATGCGCGGGAAGATGCGCCGGCCCTCGGGCGACTGCGCGATGCGCAGCCGCGCGATCTCATGCGTCGGCATCGAGGTGATGTCGCGCCCGTCGAAGGTGATCGAGCCTTCGCGCGCCCGCGGATTGCCGCAGATCGTCATCATCAGCGTCGACTTGCCGGCGCCGTTTGCGCCGATGATCGTCACGATCTCGCCGCGGTTGACGTCGATGTCGACGCCCTTCAGGGCGATGATCTTGCCGTAATAGGTCTTGACGCCGCGCACCTGGAGCAGCGGCGTAGCGTTCGCGCCGCTCATCGCGCCGTCTCCTCGCTGATCTCGTCCAGCACTTCCTCGACCTCGGCGACCTCGTCGTCGTCGACGCCGAGATAGGCGGCGATGACGCGCGGATCGTTGCGGACCTCGTCGGGCGTGCCGTCCGAGATCTTCACGCCATACTCGAGCACCACGACATGGTCGGAAATCTCCATGACCACCGACATGTCATGCTCGATGAGGAGCAGCGAGGTCTGGCCCATGGCGCGGATATCGAGCAGCAGCGTGTTGAGCTCGGCGGATTCGCGGGGGTTGAGGCCGGCGGCCGGCTCGTCGAGGCAGAGCAGCTGCGGCTCGGTGCACATGGCGCGGGCGATCTCCAGCCGGCGCTGCGCGCCATAGGGAAGATCGCCGGCCGGGTCGTCGGCGCGTGCCGTCAGCCCGGTCTTTTCCAGCCAGAACTTCGCCTTCTCGATCGCTTCCTTCTCGGCGCGCTTGTAGCCGGGAAGGCCGAGGACGCCGAGGATCGTCATGCCGGAGGCCAGCATCAGCGGATTGTGCTGCGCGACCAACAGGTTCTCGAGGATCGTCATGCCCGAGAACAGGCGGATGTTCTGGAAGGTGCGCGCGACGCGCGCCTTGGCCGAGATCTTGTGGTCGGGCATGCGCTCCAAGAGGAACGTATCGCCCGAGGCGTGGCGCAGATTGAGCATGCCCTGCGTCGGCTTGTAGAAGCCGGTGATGCAGTTGAACACGGTCGTCTTGCCGGCGCCGTTCGGACCGATCAGCGCGGTGATGTCGCCGCGCCCGGCCTGGAAGGTGAGGTCGTTGACGGCGACGAGGCCGCCGAAGCGCATCGAGACATGCTCGACCGACAGCACGGGGTCGAGCGCCCAGCGCCGCGGCTCTTCGATCACCACGTCGAGTTCCACGGTCATCGTCATCAGCCGTGGCCCTCCTTCACGAGCGAACCGGAGATCGATTTGCGCTCGGTGAGGAACACGGTCGGCTCGCGGGCCGAGACGAAGCCGCGTGGCTTCCAGATCATGACCAGCACCATCGCGAGGCCGAAGAACAGCATGCGATACTGGTCGGGGTCGAAGCCTTCGCCGAACACCACC
>CAWZZK010000239.1:0-14054 GCA_963966455.1 Kaistia sp.
TACGCAGGGCGCGGATGATCATCGGCCCGAACAGGAACACCACGATCAGCGCCGTCATGGTCGCGCCGCCGACGCGGAAAGTGATGTAGCGGAAAACGTTGAGGGCCGAGAACTGCGCCGAGAGATCCCCGAGGAAGTAGAGCATCAGACGGGTCCTTCGATCTCGGGTAACGGCGCGTCATGGCCGGCCGCGGGCGGCGGGAAACGGTTGATCATTCGCTCGACCAGAGGTGTCATGCGGCTCCCCTTCGAGCCCTTGACCATGATCACGTCGCCGTCTGCGAGGGCGGCCTCGAGAATCACGTCGAGCTCTTCCGCCGTTTCCGCATAATGGCCCTTGATGGCGGTCGGCAAGACCTCCCACAGCGCGGCCATGCGCGGCCCGGCGAGGATCACCGCGTCGATGCCCGCCTCGACGAGCGGCTCGGCGAGGCCGGCATGCAGCGCCAGTTCTTCCGGCCCCAGTTCCAGCATGTCGCCGAGCACGGCGAAGCGGCGGCCGGCGGGGCCGGGACGCGTGGCGCCGAGTACGGAGATGGCGGCGCGCATCGAGGTCGGGTTGGCGTTGTAGCTCTCGTCGATGAGCAGCGCGCTGCCCTCGGCGAGGCCGAGCACATGCTGCGCCCCCCTCCCCTTCGGCGCCGCCATGCTGCCGAGCGCCTCGGCGGCGGCGTCGAGATCGCCGCCGAGAAGCTGCACGGCGAGCAGCGTCGCGAGCGCGTTCTGGACGAGGTGGCGGCCGGGGGCACCGAGCGTGAACGACACCTCGGTGCCGAGGATGTCGGCCCGCGCCTTGGAACCATCCGGGAGCAGGTCGAGCGCCGTCAGCCGCGCCTCGGCGTCCGCGTTCTCGCCGAAGCCGAGCACGCGATCGACGCCGGCATCGATAGCCAAGAGCGCCAGCGGCTCGAATTGCGGATTGTCGCGGTTGAGGAGAGCGGCGCCGCCCGGCTCGATGCCGCGGAAAATCTCGGCCTTGGCGCGGGTGATGCCGGCGATGCCGTCGGGGAAGAACTCGACATGCACCGGCGCGATGGTGGTGATGATGCCGACATGGGGCCGAACCATGCGCACCAGCGGTTCGATCTCGCCGGCATGGTTCATGCCGATCTCGAACACCGCGAAGCGACTGCTGGCCGGCATGCGGGCGAGCGTCAGCGGCACGCCCCAGTGATTGTTGAACGAGGCCGGCGAATAATGCACGGAGCCCGACGCGGCGAGGCAGCGCGCCAGCATCTCCTTGGTGGTGGTCTTGCCGACGCTGCCCGTGACGGCGGCGACGGAAGCGCGGGTCCGCTCGCGCGCCGCCTGGCCGAGCAGTTCCAGCGCCTTCAGCACGTCCTCGACCACGACGAGCGGGATCGTCAGGCGGCCGAGCGCCGCCAGGCGCTCCTCGGCGATCACGGCGATCGCGGCGCCCTGCGCCGCCGCCTTGCCGACGAAGTCATGCCCGTCGAACTGCTCGCCGCGAATGGCGAAGAAGGCGTCGCCGGGAGCGATGGTGCGGCTGTCGATCGAAATGCCGGTGACCGGCGGCGTCGCGATGCCGGTGGGACGGCCGCGCATCGCGGCCACGAAGTCTTCGAAGGTCCAGAGAATTCCGGTCATGCAGCGTCCTCCCGGGCGATCGCCGCGGCGACCGCCTCATGGTCGGAGAAGTGATGGACGACGCCCTTCACGATCTGGCCGGTCTCATGGCCCTTGCCGGCGACGCAGAGCACGTCGCCCGGCCCCAGCATGGCGACCGCTTCGGCGATGGCGCGCCCGCGGTCCCCGATCTCGATCGCGCCGGGCGCCGCCGCGAGAATGGCGGCGCGGATCGCCGCCGGCTCTTCCGAGCGGGGATTGTCGTCGGTCACGATCACGACATCGGCGCGCCGCGTCGCGACCTCGCCCATCAGCGGGCGCTTGCCGGGATCGCGGTCGCCGCCGGCGCCGAAGACGACGACGAGCTTGCCCGTCGTCATGGGGCGGAGCGCGGCGAGCGCATTGTCGAGCGCGTCGGGCTTATGGGCATAGTCGACGAACACGGCGCCGCCCGCGCGCGTGACGCCGACCTTTTCGAGCCGGCCGGGCGCTCCTTCGAGCCCCGCCAGCGCATCGATCGCGACCCGCGCCGGGACGCCGACGGCGATGGCGAGCCCGGCGGCGACGAGCGCGTTGGAGACCTGGAAGGCGCCGGCGAGCGGCAGTTCGACCATCATCGGCTCGCCGAACACGTCGAGCTCCAGCACCTGGCGAAGCCCGTCGGGAACGGAGGAGAGCAGGCGGATCGAGGTGCCGGCCGCGCCCGTCGTGATGACCGTCTGGCCGCGATCTTCGGCGATGGTGGCGACGCGGGCGGCGTAAGGGCCGTCGGCATCGATCACCGCGGTCGCGCCCTCGGGCAGGAGATCCGCGAACAGCCGCATCTTGGCGGCGAAATAGTCCTCGACCGTCGCATGGTAGTCCATGTGGTCGCGGCCGAGATTGGTGAAGGCGGCCGCCTGCAGGCGCACGCCGTCGAGGCGATGCTGGTCGAGCCCGTGGCTCGACGCCTCCAGCGCGGCATGGGTGACGCCGTCCAGGACGAGGTCGTTCAGCGTCGCATGCAGCTCGACCGGATCGGGGGTCGTCAGGCTGCCATAGACCGAGCCATGCGGCCCGACGACGCCGATCGTGCCGATCGAGGCGGCGGCATGGCCGGCAGCGGCGAAGATCTGGCGCGCGAAGACGGCGACGGAGGTCTTGCCGGCCGTGCCGGTCACGGCGACGAGCTTTTCGGGTTGCAGGGGATAGAAGCGGGCGGCGAGGCGGGCGAGCGCGGAGCGCGGCTCTCCGGCCCGAAGCACCGGCACCCCCGGATCGGCGGCGAGCGAGGCATCCGCCGCGCAGAGCACCGCCGCCGCGCCGCGCGCGACCGCATCGCCGATGAAGCCGAGGCCGTCGCTGGCAACGCCGCGCAGCGCCGCGAAGAGATAGCCGGGCTTCACCGCGCGACTGTCGGCGGTCATGCCCCGGATCGTCACATCCGCGAATTCGGGGCGGATCGGATGATCGGTCCCGGCAAGAAGGCCGAGCGGCATGGTCGGGCTAGGTCGCATGGAAGGAGCGTTCCTCATGGTCGATGGAGCCGGAAGGACGGCTCCATCGGCGCTCAATACGACACGAGCATGGCATCGGGGTGGCCTTCCTGCTCCGTCCTCGGCTGGACGCCCAGGAAGGCGGCGGAGCGGCGGATGACATTTCCGGCCACATAGGCGGCGTTCCAGGCGGCCAGCGCCGGTAGCCCCGGCTTCTCCGATTTCGGATCGTCGACCGAGACGAGCAGCACATATTCCGGGTCGTCCATCGGGAACGTCGCGAGGAACGAATTGAGGTAATGGCCCTCGACATAGCGTCCGTTCGCGATCTTCTCCGCCGTGCCCGTCTTGCCGCCCACGACATAGCCCGGGACGTCGGCATGGCGGCCAGAACCATTGACGGCGTTGTAGCGGAACAGCCAGCGCATCTCGTCGCTGGTCTTCTTCGAGACCATCGGCGTGGCCAGCGCCATCGCCTGCTCCTGCGTGCGCGGGAAGAAGGTCGGCGACAGGAAGTTGCCGCCATTGACCAGTGCGACGTCGCCCATGGCCGCCTGCATCGGCGTGATCGCGATGCCATGTCCGAAGGCGACGGTCATCTGGGCGGCGGTGCTCCAGCGGCGCGGCACCTGGGGCGTAGCCACCTCGGGAAGTTCGGTCTTGAGCTTGGTCGAGAGGCCGAACTTCCTCAGATAGTCCTGCTGCGTCTCCTGGCCGATCGCGAGCGCCATCTTCGCGGTGCCGATATTGGACGAATAGCGGAAGATCTCGGGCACCGAGAGATAGCGGCCCTCGGGATGCGAGTCGCGGATCAGCTGCCGCCCGACGCGGATCGGCGAGCGCGCGTCGAAGCTGTCCGTCATCTTCACCTTGCCGCTATCCAGCGCCATCGCGAAGGTGAAGCTCTTGAAGACGGAGCCGAGCTCGAAGGTGCCAGCCGTGATCCTGTTGAGGCGATCCGGCTTGTTGGCGTCGACGGGGTCGTTGGGATCGAAGTCGGGGAGCGACGCGAGCGCGATCACCTCGCCCGTCTTGGCGTTCACCAGAACGCCCATCGCCGCCACCGCGCGGTATTTCTGCATGGCGCCGACGAGTTCGTCGCGCAGCACATGCTGGACGCGAAGATCGATCGAAAGACGCACCGGCTCCTGCGCATTCGTCTTCATCGCGAAGCCGGCATTGTGCAGGTCGGAAAGGCCGCGCTCGTCGACCGTGCGCTCGATGCCGGCGATGCCCTGGTTGTCGATGTTGACGAGGCCGACGATATGCGCCGCCGCCGGTCCGCCCGGATAGAAGCGCTTGTTCTCGGTGAGGAAGCCGACGCCGGGAATGCCGAGATCGTGGATCTGCGCCTGCTGGGTCGGCGTGATCTCGCGCTTCACCCAGACGAAGCCGGCCTTGGTCGACAGCTTCTTGCGCAGAGCCGTGGCGTCGAGATCCTGCAGCACGCTGGTGATGAGCTCGGTCGCCTCGTCGGGATCGACGATCTTGTTCGGCTCGGCATAGAGCGAGGCCGTGCGGATATCCGTCGCCAGGATCTCGCCATTGCGGTCGACGATGTCGGGACGGGCGGTGGCGACGGCCGAAGCGGCGCTGCCGCGCGCCGCCGCGTCCGCCGGTTCGCTGACGCCGAGCTGGACCAGCCGGCCGCCGATGATGCCATAGAGGAGCATGAAGGCGCCGACCGCC
This sequence comes from Kaistia sp., assembly GCA_963966455.1. Lineage (GTDB taxonomy): Bacteria > Pseudomonadota > Alphaproteobacteria > Rhizobiales > Kaistiaceae > Kaistia > Kaistia cartagenensis. Next base: position 4,752 of record CAWZZK010000239.1, read on the forward strand.
AGCACGATGCGGCTGCGCGTCTGTTCCTGCCGCTTGCGCGCCTCGATGACGGCGCTGTCGTCTCGCATGAGCGGGGCGCGGTTCAGCGTTTCGGGATGATCGGTGAGCGTCATCGTCATTCGAGATATCCCGTCTGCAGCTCGGCGGGCGAAGCGAGCGGCACCGGCTTCCGCACGGCCGGCTCGGTATGCTTGATCGAAGCGGCGGTCTTGGCGGCCTCGGCGGACTTCGCCGCTGCGGTCTTCGAGGAAGGCGGTTTGGGCAGCTTCGGTGTTGTGGCAACGCTGCCGGTGCGCACGGGATCGACGCCGCTCGCCGCGCTCGCGGTCAGGAGATCGAGCGGCTTGCCGGGCGTCTTGCCATTGCCCACCGGCATCGGTCCGCGGCCGGGAATGTCGTCGAGGCGGGCAAGCTGGCGCACGTCGAGCGGCTTCAGACCGAGATAGTCGGCATAGCGCTCGACGAGCACCTGCAGGCGCGACGGCTGGTCGAGCACGCCCCATTCGGCCTTGAGCACGGCGAGCTGCTGCTTCTCCCGCGCGATCTCGGCCCGAAGCTGCATGACATGGTCGGCGGCGCGGCCGGCGCTGTCCTTCATCGCATAGGTCACGACCGCGACGGCGATCATCAGGCAGACCCAGAAGATGTTCCAGCCGCGCTTCATTGCGAACGCTCCGCCGTGAGGGGTGGCAGCGACGGAACGCCCGCCGCCTCTCTGTCGAAGGGACGCGCCGGCGCCGCCGTGCGGATGGCGGCGCGCAGCTTGGCCGAACGTGCCCGCGGATTGCGGGCGATCTCGGCTTCGCCTGCCGTGACCGGCCCCTTGCCGGGAAGCGTGAAGGTCGGCGCGGCGACGCTCCGCTCCGGCATGTGGCGCGAGCCCCCTGCCCGCTCCTCGCTGCGATCGGCGAGGAAGCGCTTCACGATGCGATCCTCGAGCGAATGGAAGGAGACGACGACGAGCCGGCCGCCCGGCTTCAGGATTCGCTCGGCTGCAGCCAGCGCATCGGCCAGCTCGTCGAGTTCCTCGTTCACGAAGATGCGCAGCGCCTGGAAGCTGCGCGTCGCCGGATGGATCGTGTCGGTCGGCTTGCGTCCGACGACGCGTTCGATCAGCCCCGCCAGCGCCGCCGTCGTCATGAACGGCGTGGCGCCGCGGTCCTCGGCGATGGCGCGGGCGACCGCGCCGGCGCGGCGCTCCTCGCCGAGCACCGAGAGGACGCGCGCGAGATCGCGCGGCGCCATGGTGTTGACGATGTCGGCCGCGCTCGGACCCGACCGCGCCATGCGCATGTCGAGCGGGCCGTCGAAGCGGAACGAGAAGCCGCGCTCGGCCTCGTCGAGCTGCATGGACGAGACGCCGATATCGAGCACGACGCCGTCGACGGAACCATGGCCGGCCTCGTCCGCGACGCTGTCGAGCGCACCGAAGCGATCCTCGACAAGCGTGAGTCTTCCGGCCGCCTCCGCGACGAGGCCGGCGCCGCCGGCAATTGCGGTCGGATCGCGGTCGATGGCGATAACCTCCGCGCCAGTGGCGAGGATGGCCCGCGAATAGCCGCCGAGCCCGAAAGTGCCGTCGATGATGATCTCGCCCGCCTTGGGCGCCAGCGCGGCAAGAACCTCGTCGAGCATGACCGGAATATGGCGCGGGGCCGTCTGGGCGCTCATGCCGTTTCTCCCGGCTCGCGGCGCCCGCCGAGGCGGCGTCGCAGGTCGCGCACCCGGTTCTTGGCGGCCTCGCGATAGGAGAGGAAACGCTCCGGCTCCCAGATCTGGAACTTGTAGCCTTGGCCGACGAAGGTCACGGTGTCGCCGATCCCGGCATGGGCCTTGATCGCCTCGGACAGAGCGACGCGCCCTTCCGGATCGACCCTCAGGATCTCGCTCTCGCCGATCAGCGTCGTCGACAGCAGCTCGTGATCCTCCGAGAAGGGCTCGAACAGGGCCAGCATGGCGCGGATCTGCTCCCGGAGCCGATTGCCCCCGGCATCCACGGCATTCTGATCCAGCGTCGGACAACAATAGAGCCCCTCGAAACCGTCACGCGCCAGCACTGAGCGGAAGGCTGCGGGTATGGATACCCGCCCCTTCGAATCCAGCCGGTTCGTGAAGGTGGAAACGAACTCGTCCATTGCCCCTCAGGCCGCTCCGGAAGCGACACGCGAAATCCCGTTCCGCCGCCCGCTTCCGAGCACGGATGAGAACCCACGGACGCAGACTGGAAACGCTCGCCCGGGACGCGAAAGGAGCCCAAAGCACGGCTGCGAAAGCCGAAGGCGACCCCTTCGTACCGGGACGATTTGGGATACCATGGGAGAACATGGGCGTCAATGGAATGGCTCTCCGCGGCGGGCCGGCGACCGTGGAAAACCATGGAACTGTTAAGATTAATTTTCCGTTGCAAATCCTTGCTTTGCCGGCGTTTCAGCGACCGCCAAAGCCAGGCGCCAAAACCCGCGCGGCCGGTGGACAACCGGAGGCGCGGCAGTCTGTCTCGGATCTGGGAGAAAGCGCGTTCGAGGGGGCGACCGCCCATGTTCGCCCATGCGGGAACGCGGGTGCGACGGACGAGTGCGGGAACGGAAAGGTCAGCGCCAGCTGGCCTGTAAGCCGGGTTCTGTAGGGCGGTGGCGAACCACCGCGTGACGACCATTCATCTTGGGCGGCCGTTGCCGGACGCCTCGCGCGACCTACCCGGGCGGCGGGCCTGGAAACAGGCCTGGGCGTGAGCCCATGCCGCCCCTATTCGGTCTTGCTCCCGGTGGGGTTTGCCGTGCCGTCCCCATTGCTGGGTCCGCGGTGGGCTCTTACCCCACCCTTTCACCCTGACCCGGCATGCCCCGAAAGGCGTGCCGGGCGGACTGCTCTCTGTGGCACTTTCCCTGGGGTCACCCCCGCCGGACGTTATCCGGCACCGTGTTTCCGTGGAGCCCGGACTTTCCTCCCCGGCGACCTTTCGGTCCTGCAGGGGCGGTCGTCCGGCCAGCTGGCGCGGCTAGCACCTATGGGGGAAGCCGCCGGGGGTCAACCCCGCGCGGCCGCGCCGCCCCGCCGAGCCCTCAGTTCATGGCGATGATCTGGCGGACCTTGCCGCAATAGGCGAGCGGCCCCTTGGACATGCGCTTCGCCGCATGGCCGGCATTGTAGCGCAGAATCGTGCCGCAGAGATCGCCGCCGGCGAGCTTTCGCGCCGCGCCGAGATACTCCATGCCGTAGCGGATATTGGTCTCGGGCTCGTAGAGCTTCTTCGCCGAACCGCGATAGCCCATGCCGCGCGCGGTCGAGAGCTTCACCTGCATCAGGCCGATCTCGCCGGCCGAGCCGCGCAGTTTCGGGTTGTAGCTGCTCTCGACGCTGACAACCGCATGGGCGAGCGAGACGGGGACATCGTTCTCGGCCGCGTAACGGGAGATGAGTTCGTCGTAGCGTCCATTGCCGCGATCGGCGGCGGCGATCCGGGTGGTGTTGGAGGCGAGAAGCCGGGACGAGCCGGCATGGGCGGGGATGGTGGCATTCAGCACGGCCGAGCAGGCAAAGAGCACGGCAAGGCCGGTTACGCGGACGACATTCATACGCGACAAGCACTCACTTCGTTGACGATGACCTGCCTTTCGCGGTGGAAGCGTCCCGAAATGGGGCAGCGAGGCGCCGATCGCGAGGCGGCGATCACGATGCCGTGATCACCAGCCCCTGATGCGGCCGATCGGCGACACCGCTGGAGCGAGGTCCTTCGGCGCCAGCGCACGCGCCAGTTTGTGCAGCGTCGCGACCGTCGACGCATCCGCGATCCCGTCGACACGCGCCGGGCGAAAATGCCGCTGGAAGGCCGTCACCACGGCCACCGTCGCCTCATCATAGATGCCCGTGACGTCGAGCCCATAGCCGTAGAGGAAGAGCAGCGCCTGGAACGCGCCGACCGTGTAGCCCTCGTCGCCCGGCTGCATGACACGGCCGCCGCCGATCGGCTCCGGTGGCACGAAATGGCCGATCCCCGCGGCGGCGAGCGTCGCCCAGGGGAACTTCTCGCCCGGATCGCGCTTGCGTCCCGGCGCCACGTCGGAATGCGCCAGGATGCCCTGCGGCTTCACCTTGTGGCGCGACTGGATATCGCGGCAAAGGCGGATCACCGCCTCGATCTGCGCGGGCGGAAAATCGGGATAGCCGTGATCATGGCCGGAATTGGCGATCTCGATGCCGATCGAGCGGGAATTGATGTCGGTTTCGGTCTCCCAGCAGGAGACCCCGGCATGCCAGGCGCGGTCGGTTTCGGCGACGAGTTGCGTGATGCGCCCGTCCTCCGCGACGACATAATGCGCCGAGACCTGCGAGACGGGATCGCACAGCCAGTCGATCGCCGCCCCCGCGGTTGCCATGTCCGTGTAGTGGAGAATGATGAGGTCGGTCGCGACGCCTTCGGCGCGCGCACCGAAGTTCGGCGATGGCCGCCATTCGGCGGCCAGGCCGTTCCGGTCGGTCATGCGAAGGCTCGTTCCCGCCGGATCCTGTCATAGGCGCCGTTGAGCGCGGCGAGCTTCGCCGTCGCGATGGCGATGAATTCGGCCGGAACACCCCGCGCCATCAGCTTGTCGGGATGGGTGTCCGCGACGATGCGCCGGTAATGCCGCTTCACCTCGTCGTTGGAGGCGTCGCGATCGATGCCGAGGATAAGATAGGGATCGCCCTCCTCCGGGACGATGTGGCGGCTGGAAATGCGGGCGAAGGCCGGCTCCGACAAGCCGAATAGCTGCGCCACGCGGCCGAGGAAATCGAGCTCGCGCTCATGCACCATGCCGTCGGCCTTGGCGATGTGGAAGAGCCCGTCGACGATGTCCTCGAACACCTCGGCGCCCTCGGAGAAGAGGCTGGCGATCTTGCGCGCATAGGCTTCGAAGCCGGCGACGTCCTGCTTCGCGAGATTGAAGAGCCGCGCGACATTGCGCTTCTCGCTCTCCGGTATCTCGAAGAGCTGCTTGAAGGCGCTGACCTCGTCGCCCGTCACCACGCCGTCCGCCTTCGCCATCTTGGCGGAAAGGGCGATCATGGACACGGAGAAAGCCGCATGCCGCCGCTCGGCCGAGGTGCCGAACGTGGCACGCAGGGCTTCGCAGACATGATCGATCAGAACGCAGGATCCTGGGATCCGGTGGATGATATCGCCGAGGCGGCGCCAGATACTCATGATGCGCCACAATAAGGCATCCGATGCGGCGATGCGAGACCATGCGTGAGCGCGCCGACGCCGCGCCGCACCCGGTTGGGTTCGCCTGCAAAAAATGCTCTGGTCGGGTTCGACGCGAAATCGCAGAGGCTGACATGGCGCACGACACAAGGGGCGAGGGCTGGGATTTCTGGATCGATCGCGGCGGTACCTTCACCGACATCGTCGGGCGGCGTCCGGATGGGTCGGTGGTCGCGCATAAGCTGCTTTCGGAGAATCCGGGCGCCTATCGCGACGCGGCCGTACAGGGCATCCGCGACCTGCTCGGGATCGAGACCGGCGCGACGATCCCGGCCGGCCGGGTGCGCGCGGTCAAGATGGGGACGACGGTCGCCACCAACGCCCTTCTCGAGCGGAAGGGCGACCGCACGCTGCTCCTCATCACCCGCGGTTTCCGCGATGCGCTCCGGATCGGCTACCAGGCGCGGCCTGACATCTTCGCCAAGAAGATCGTCAAGCCCGACCAGCTCTATGATCGCGTCGTCGAGGTCACGGAGCGCGTCCGCGTCGACGGTACGGTCGAGTTGGCGCCCGACGCGGCCGAGATCGAGGTGGCGCTCGAGTCGGCGCTTGCCGACGGCATCCGCGCCGTCGCCATCGTCTTCATGCATGCCTGGCGGCATCCCGAGCACGAGCGCATCGCCGCCGGCATCGCCCGACGGCTCGGTTTCGCGCAGGTCTCGGTGTCGCACGAGGTCTCGCCGCTGATGAAGCTGGTCGGGCGTGGCGACACCACCGTGGTCGACGCCTATCTCTCGCCCATCCTCCGCCGCTATGTGGAACAGGTGGCGGCCGAATTGGGCTCATCTCCCCGCCTGATGTTCATGATGTCGTCCGGCGGGCTGACGGATGCCGGGCTGTTCCAGGGCAAGGATGCCATCCTGTCGGGCCCGGCGGGCGGCGTCGTCGCGGCGGTCGAAACAGCCGCCGAGGCCGGTTTCGGCGAAGTGATCGGCTTCGACATGGGCGGCACCTCGACCGATGTCTCGCATTATGACGGCACGCTGGAGCGATCTTTCGAGACCGAGGTCGCGGGCGTGCGCATGCGCGCGCCGATGATGCGCATCCACACGGTCGCGGCGGGCGGCGGCTCGATCCTGCATTATGAGGCCGGCCGCTTCCGCGTCGGGCCGGATTCGGCCGGCGCCGATCCGGGGCCCGCCTGCTATCGCCGCGGCGGACCGCTCGCGGTGACCGACGCCAATGTCATGGCCGGCAAGCTGCAGCCGGCCTTCTTCCCGAAGATCTTCGGCCCCGGCCGCGACCAGCCGCTCGACGCCGCGATCGTCCGGCAGAAATTCGAGGCGCTGGCCGCGGAGATCGGCGACGGACGCGACCCCGAGGCCATCGCCGACGGGTTCCTGCATATCGCCGTCGAGAATATGGCCAATGCCATCAAGAAGATCTCGGTGCAGCGCGGCTATGACGTGACCGGCTATGCGCTGAACTGCTTCGGCGGCGCCGGCGGACAGCATGCCTGCATGGTCGCCGACAGCCTCGGCATGACGACCGTGCTCATCCATCCCTTCTCGGGCATCCTTTCCGCCTATGGCATGGGGCTGGCGGATATCCGCGCCCACAGGACGCAGGCCGTCGTCAGACAGTTGGACAGCGAAGCGGAATCGGCGCTTCAAGCCCTTGAATCAAAACTTGAAGACGAGGTTGTCGGCGAACTTCAAGGACAGGGCGTAACCGATTCCGACATCACGATCTTCGCCCGCGCGCATCTGCGCTATGACGGCACGGATACGGCCATCCCGATCGAGGTCCTGCGCAGGGGCGTCGGGGCGGGTGATGGCCTTCCCTCCCTCCCCTGGCTGTCTCGCGACGCCATGATCGCGGCCTTCGAGGCGGCGCATCGGCAGCAGTTCGGCTTCGTGTTCGAGGGCAAGACGATCGTCGTCGAGAGCCTCGAGGTCGAAGCCGCCGGAGGCGGCGCGAGGATCGCGGAGCCGGTCGAGGACGCGCCGCCGTCACGCCCCGAGCCCGTCGAGGTGACCGCCTTCTATTCCGCTGGCGCTGCACATGAAGCCGGCGTCTATCTCCGCGAGAAGCTGTCGCGCGGGGCGGTGATCGACGGGCCCGCCCTGCTCATCGAGCAGCATCAGACCATCGTCGTCGAGCCCGGCTGGCAGGCGCGCATCACCGAGCGCGGCCATGTCGTGCTGAAGCGCATCGCCCCGCGCGCGGCGAGAAAGGCGCTCGGGACCGAAGCCGATCCGGTGATGCTGGAGGTGTTCAACAACCTCTTCATGTCGATCGCCGAGCAGATGGGCGTCACGCTGCAGAACACCGCCTATTCGGTCAACATCAAGGAAAGACTGGACTTTTCCTGCGCTGTCTTCGATCGCGACGGCCGCCTGGTCGCCAACGCGCCGCATATGCCGGTGCATCTCGGCTCCATGGACCGCTCGGTCGAAACGATCATCGCCCAGAACGAAGGCCGCATGCGGCCGGGCGATGTCTATGCCCTTAACGCGCCTTACAATGGCGGAACGCATCTCCCGGATATCACCGTCGTGACGCCGGTCTTCGATGCGCGGGAGGAGGAAATCCTCTTCTTCGTCGCGAGCCGCGGCCATCATGCCGATGTCGGCGGCACGGCGCCGGGCTCGATGACGCCGCGCGCGACGACGGTCGACGAGGAAGGCGTCCTCATCGACAACTTCAAGCTGGTCGACCGCGGGCGCTTCAGGGAGGCCGAGCTCTTCGAACTCCTGACCGGGCATCCATACCCTGTTCGCAATGTCGTCCAGAATGTTGCGGACCTGAAGGCGCAGATCGCCGCCAACGAAAAGGGCGTGCACGAACTTGCCAAGATGGTCGAGCATTTCGGGCTCGACACGGTCACGGCCTATATGGGCCATGTGCAGGACAATGCGGCCGAGAGCGTCCGCCGCGTGATCGGCGCGCTGAAGGATTCGGAGTTCGCCGTCGAGACCGACCAGGGCGCGACGATCCGCGTCAAGATCACGGTCGACCGCGAAAAGCGCGAGGCGATTGTCGATTTCACCGGCACAAGTCAACAACAATCAACAAATTTCAACGCGCCCGAACCGGTGACGCGGGCAGCCGTGCTCTATGCCTTCCGCGTCATGGTCGAAGGCGATATCCCGATGAATGCCGGATGCCTCCGACCGATCCGGATCGTCATCCCGGAGGGCTCGATGCTGGCGCCCCGCTACCCGGCGGCGGTGGTGGCCGGCAATGTCGAGACCAGCCAGCACGTGACCAATGCCCTCTTCGGTGCGCTCGGCGCCCTCTCCTCGGCGCAGGGCTCGATGAACAACCTCACCTTCGGCAATGCGACCTACCAGTATTACGAAACGATCTGTTCCGGCGCGCCGGCCGGCGTCTTCAACGACGGCAGCGGCTTCGACGGGACGGACGGCGTCCATACCCATATGACCAATTCGCGGCTCACCGATCCGGAGGTGCTCGAATTCCGCTTTCCGGTGCTGCTCGAGGATTTCCATATCCGCCCGGGCTCGGGCGGGCGGGGTCGCTGGTCGGCGGGCGGGGGCACGACGCGGACGCTGCGCTTCCTCGAAGAGATGGATCTCGCGATCCTCTCCTCCCATCGCAGCGTTGCCCCGCACGGGCTTTTCGGCGGCGCCGTCGGAGCGCTCGGCCGGACGGAGGTGCGGAGGGCCGACGGGCGGATCGAGACGCTCGGCGGCTGCGATCAGACGGTGTTGCGACCGGGTGACGCCGTGATCGTAACGACACCGACCGGCGGTGGCTATGGCGTGCCGGATTGACTGCGGCGCGCGGCGTGCGAAAGTCGTTTCATCGAAGCGGGGGCGTCGATCATGAATACGAATCAGCCTGAAAAGCCTTTGCCGGCTTCTGACCGTGTCGAGACCGATCGCCGCGCCGCGATGATCAGGCTCGCCAAGGGCGCCGCCTATGTCGCTCCGGCGACGCTGGCGCTGCTCGCCATGACGGAACAGGCGGCGGCATCGGTCTGAGCGATGACGGGGGACAGAATGACCGACAAGACAAAGCCTGAGACACCGGTTTCCGCCGACGCGCCGCGCGACAGCCGCCGCGAGGCGATGCTGAAGCTCGCCAAGGGCGCC
>CAWZZK010000240.1:0-8408 GCA_963966455.1 Kaistia sp.
GCCGCCGGTCGATGTCGAGCCGCCGCCGCCCTATTTCGGTCCGCGCCCACCCTATTACGGGCCGGGTCCGCGTCCGCCTTACTATGGCCCCGGCTATCCGCCTCCGCCGCCGCCCGGCTATCGTCCGCCTCCGCCGCCGCCGAACTGGGGCGCGCCCGGCTATCGGCCGCCGCCGCCCGGCTACCGGCCGGACTGGGACCGTCCGGGCTATCGCCCGCCGCCGCCAGGCTATCGGCCTCAGCCGGGCTGGGATGACGAGCCGGGCTACCGCCCGCCGCCCGGCAACCGCCCGCCTCCGGGGCAGGGAGGCCAGCGTCCGCCGCCGCCGAACGCCGGACAAGGCGGCAATCAGGGTGGCAATCAGGGTGGGCAAAGGCCTCCGCCTCCGCCGCCGCCGAATGCCGGTCAGGGCAACCAGGGCGGCAATCAGGCCGGGCAGCGTCCGCCGCCCCCTCCGGGGCCGGCGCCCTATCAGCCGCCGCAGGCAAAGCCTCGGTCACCCGACCAGCCGCAGATGCCCGGCCTCAACTGCACGCCCGGCACGAGGTGCTGCCCGACGCGCGGATCGGTGAACGCTCTGTCGCGCGGCGGCCCCCTCGCGCGGTGCCGCCGCGCTTCGCTATGATGACCGACCCTTCCGCGAGGAGGACCCCGAGGAACCCCCATGGAATTCGGCATCTACACATTCGGCGACTGGATGGCCGACCCGCGCGACGGATCGCGGATCAGCCCGTCGCAGCGCATCGCCAATCTCCTCGAGGAGATCGAGCTCGCCGACCAGCTCGGCCTCGACGTCTTCGGCCTCGGCGAGCATCACCGCCCGGATTATCTCATCTCGGCGCCCGAGGTGCTGCTGGCCGCCGCCGCGGCACGCACCCGGAGCATCCGCCTCACCAGCGCGGTCACCGTGCTCTCCTCGGACGATCCGGTGCGCGTCTTCCAGCGCTTCGCGACGCTGGATCTCGTCTCCAGGGGTCGGGCGGAGATCATGGCGGGGCGAGGGTCGTTCATCGAATCCTTCCCGCTGTTCGGCTATGACCTCGACGATTACGACACGCTCTTCGCCGAGAAGCTCGAGCTGCTGCTGGCGCTGCGCGACCATGAGCGGGTGACCTGGCAGGGCCGGCACCGGCCGTCGATCCAGGACCGCGGTGTCTACCCGCGCCCCGAACAGGAACGCATGCCGATCTGGATCGCCGTCGGCGGCACGCCGCAATCGGTGGTGCGGGCCGGCATGCTGGCGCTGCCGCTTGCGGTGGCGATCATCGGCGGCGAGCCGGAACGCTTCGCGCCGCTGGTGCAGCTCTACCGCGACGCGGCGACCCGCGCCGGTCATGACGCAGCGCGCCAGCCGGTCGGCATCAATTCGCACGGTTTCATCGCCGAGACCTCGCAGCAGGCGGCCGACATCGCCTTTCCGCCCTTCGCCGACACGATGAGCCGCATCGGCCGCGAGCGCGGCTGGCCGCCGACGACGCGCGGCCAGTTCGAGGCGCAGCGTAAGCTGCGCGGCGCGCTGTTCGTCGGCAGCCCGGACGAGGTGGTGGAAAAGATCCTCTACCAGCACGAATTCTTCCAGCACGACCGTTTCATGATCCAGTTCAGCGTCGGCACGCTGCCGCATGCCGATCTCATGAAATCGATCGAGCTCTACGGCACGAAGGTCGCCCCGGCGGTGCGCAAGGCGCTGGGGACGGCGTAGGCCGGGGCGAGCGGGCTCTGCACGCCGGGCGATCGTGGTAGCGTCGCCCGCAACGGGAGGACGCGACCCATGAGCGACGTTTCGATCCGGCTCGCCGGGCCGCAGGATCGGCCGGTCATCGAGAACCTGATCCAGCTCTATCTCTATGATATGGCGGACGTGTTCCACTTTCCGGTCGGCCCCGACGGGCGCTTCGCCTATGACTTCCTCAACCGCTTCTGGCAGCGGCCCTATCTCATCTTCTGGCGCGACGAACTCGCCGGTTTCGTGCTCGTGATCGACGGCAGCCCGATCACGGCCGCGGAGGACAGGCAATTCGTCGCCGAGTTCTTCGTGCTCAGGGCCTATCGCGGCAAGGGCGTCGGGAGCGCAGCGTTTCGCGTTGTCCTTCGCGCCAATCCGGGCCGCTGGCAGATCGGCGTCATGGAGAGAAACCGCGCCGCGAGCGCGTTCTGGCTGAGCGTGACGGCGGCCCATGCGCCAAAGGCCTATCCCCATCATTTCGACGGCGAGGACTGGCGGGTCTACGAATTCGAGACCGGCCCGGACACTTAACCGTCGCCACTTCGGCCGGCTGCGGCGAACGCTCTGAAATTCCTGCCGAATCATGAAGCGCGGTGCCGTCGGAGTTAACGCCTCCCGTCCTCGGGCTGGGGCTGGGTGACGATTTTTTAACTGTGTTTTCGGGAGGAAAAGCGCGGAAACAAGCCATTTTGCGCGTGCGAGGGCGTTTTGGCGTTAACCGGCCGTTAACCGGAACGGGCCGAGAAAATGCTTAACAGAACGCAAAGAGCACGCCGTGAGCACAGCAGCAAAACAGCGCCAGACGATCCGATTCCGGGGCCGTTCCTTCCTCGCCACCGTTCTCGCGCCGGAGCTGCCGCTCGGCGAATGGCTGGCCGAGCTCGACAAGCTGGCCGGCCGCTCGCAGGGCTATTTCGCCTCCCGTCCCGTCATTCTCGACGTCTCCAACCTCCCCATCACCAAGCGTGACTTCACCGAATTGCTCGCGACGCTCTATGAGCGCGAGATCAAGGTGATGGGGGTCGAAGGCGCCGATCCGAGCTGGCTCGGCTATGGCCTGCCGCCGTCCGTGAGCGGCGGCAAGCACGCGGAAATCGTGCACAGGCCCTCCGCCGAGCCACCCAAGCCGCAGCAGGGCTTCGCCGATCGGCCGATCCCCTCGCTCCTGATCGAGACGCCGGTTCGCTCCGGCCAGTCGATCATCTTCCCGCAGGGCGACGTGACCGTGGTCGGCTCGGTCGCCTCCGGGGCCGAGATCATCGCCGGCAACTCGGTCCATATCTACGGCTCGCTGCGCGGACGGGCCATCGCGGGGACGACCGGCAACGCCGCCGCCCGCATCTTCTGCCAGAAATTCGAGGCCGAGCTCATCGCCATCGACGGGCTCTACCAGACGGCCGACGAGATCGACGCCAAGTTCCGCGGCAAGGCCGTCCAGGCCTGGCTCGCGGACGACAAGATGAACATGGCCGCTCTGGCCTGACCTGAGATTTGAGGAGCAAGGGGTATGTCGCAGGTTCTGGTGGTCACATCGGGCAAGGGCGGCGTCGGCAAGACGACGTCCACGGCAGCGCTCGGCGCGGCGCTCGCGCTCGGCGGCAATCGCGTCGCCGTCGTCGACTTCGATGTCGGGCTGCGCAATCTCGACCTCGTGATGGGCGCCGAGCGCCGCGTGGTCTACGACCTCATCAATGTCGTGCAGGGCGAGGCGAAGCTGCAGCAGGCGCTCATCCGCGACAAGCGGCTCGAGACGCTCTATCTGCTGCCGGCCTCGCAGACCCGCGACAAGGACGCGTTGACCTCGGAAGGCGTCGCCCGCGTCATGGAAGAGCTGCGCGACAGTTTCGACTGGATCGTCTGCGACAGCCCGGCCGGCATCGAGCGCGGCGCGCTGCTCGCCATGCGCCATGCCGATGTCGCGGTCGTCGTGACCAATCCCGAGGTCTCCTCGGTGCGCGACAGCGACCGCATCATCGGCATGCTCGACGCCAAGACCGAGAAGGCCGAGCGCGGCGAATATATGGAGAAGCACCTGCTGCTGACCCGCTACGACGCGGCGCGCGCCGAGCGCGGGCAGATGCTGAAGGTCGACGACGTGCTCGAGATCCTGTCGATCCCGCTGCTCGGCATCATCCCGGAAAGCGACGCGGTGCTGAACGCCTCCAATGTCGGCTCGCCGGTGACGCTGGCCGCCGCCGAGAGCGCCCCGGCCCGCGCCTATCTCGACGCCGCGCGGCGCCTCGAGGGCGATGTGGTTCCGATGATCATCCCGGCCGACAAGCGCGTCGGCCTGATGGGCAAGCTGTTCGGGCGGAGGGCTGCATGACGATCTTCGATTTCTTCCGGCCGACCCGTTCGGCCCCGGTGGCGCGCGACCGCCTGCAGATCCTCCTGCAGCACGAGCGCGTCTCGGCCGGCGCCAGCGACCTCGTCGCGATCCTGCGCGAGGAGATCCTCGCGGTGATCTCGCGCCATGTCGACATCCCGTCCGACAAGGTGCAGGTCAAGATGCAGCGCGACGAAGCCGTCTCGACCCTCGAAGTCGAGATCGAGCTGCCGAACCCGATCCGCCGCCGCGCGGCTTGAGGGGCTGAGACAAACGAGCCCGCAGCCTGGCGCTGCGGGCTTTGATGAATGCGCTTGCCTTCAGCTGCCGAAGTCAGCCGCCGAAAATCGTGTCTTCGGAATCGTCGAGCGTCGCCGCATCGCCGCCGAGCCGGCGGCTGATGATCTCCCAGATCTGCCGCAGCCGGATGACGTGCAGATCGTCCATGATCACGCGCACCATATGCTTGATGGTCGCGTCGTCGTCCGTACCCTCGAGGATCTTGAAGGTCGACGTCTCGCTCTCGGTCTGGATATCGATGGTCGCGATCTTGGTGAACCCTTTCGCGTCGCCCTTCAGCCAGACATGATAGCCGTGGTCCGGCCGTTTCGCCGGCGAAGCAGGATCGACGGCGAGCTTGACGCGGAACCGCGCCGGCTTCGTGGCCTCCTCGAAGAGCCGACGGTCGAATGCTTCGGCGGTGAGGTCCGCCGGTTCCTGCTCGGGATCGGCTACAGGCGCAACCGGCTGAGCCTGCTCTCCCGCCGCCGGCGGTTCGGCCAGCGGAGCGTCCGGCGCCGAATGCCAGTTCGGGAAGCGGCTCTTGCTCAGTTCCTGGAGCTGCCGGCTCGTTTCTGTCGTCATCATCAGCACGGCACCGATCGACCGACGGATCGTGCTGGTCGACTTCAGGCTCAGGACCGCGCGTTCAAGGTCGAAGACGGTCCGGATATTGTGCTGCCGCAAGACGAGGAATCGCTCGGGGCCGACCACCGTGCAGAGCTGCGCCTGCGCGACCCAATCGATCGTCTGGTAGATGCCGTAGGGCGTCTCGATATGCAGCAGGATCGGATTGGCAACCGCGAGATTCTGGACCTCGTGGACGCCAGTCTCGCCAAGGCGGGCGCGCGTGAAGAGATCAATGCCGTCGATGACGTCGAGCGGGATGGAGCGGGTCGCATCGGCAAAGCGGCTGTCGGATTGCTTGATGAAATTGAGCAACCCGCCTGCAAAGCCACGGGCGCGGCTGATCTCCGTGCTCTTTCCGGTCGACGTAGCGGGCCCCGACGATGTCTCATCCCGGTTGGCGAGTGAGGCGATGAGGAGGGACAGGGCGGAGTCGGGGATGAGGCCCACGAGGAAGATGAAGGGATAGAACAGCGCCTGCAACTGCGAGCCGCAGAGATTACCGCCCGTCATCGCGTCGACGAAATTCCACAGGACGATGGCGATCGTGACATTGGCTGCCATCTGGAGCGCGATGCGCATGAACGTGACGCCGGTGAGGTCGAACAGCGCGACCGCGCGGCCGAGCGTCATCAGGGCGCCGACAAAGGCGCCGGCCACAGCGAGGCTGAGCACCGGCGGGTAAAGCCCGCATGAACTCAGATTGAGGTGCTTGGCGCCGATCGAAAACGGGTCGATGACGCGTGCCGTGTCGATCACGATGGCGGCGCCGATGGCGACGAGCGCCATGAAGGGTAGCGCCGTCCAGACCAGCCGGCGGTTCGCCGGCATGTTGAAGCAGCGGATCCCTCTGACCAGATATTCGAGTTCGCCGCTGAGGCTTTTGTCCGGATCGTCGCTCCAGACGAGTTCCTTCAGCTTTGCGAACTGCTCCTTTTCGAGAGCTTCGTCGAGATCGATCAGATATTTGGCGACGGCGAACTCGTGCGACGGCGTGCGGCGGATGTCGCGGCGTCGGGCGAGAGGATCGGACTCCTTTTTCTGCACACTATCCGGCGCGAAACTCAGAGAGAACGCATAGAGACGCTTGAGCCGGCCCAGCCGCACGAGGTGATTGACCTCGATGGCCACCAAGACCGTAAGCAGCGCGATCGCAACCGGCGCGAAGACCTGATAGACGGCCTCCTTCCCGAAGATTGTGTCGACGAATGAGATCCAGTCGCCGCAGTTCCAATCCAAACATTCAGCAGCATTGCCAGCCATCGTGCCCCCCGGCGATGGAACGGAATTGCTTTCCTGGGGCGCGAGATTAGTCCTGCAACTATAAAATGCAATAGACTCTATGTAGTTCTTCTACGTGTGTCCGTTGTGCACGCCGCGGCCTTGTGAAACGGGGACGTCGTCGGTGGGCAACGGACGTCGGCCTCACACGAATCTCGGGATGGGGCCGTCTTGCGGGGTCTGGTCGGGGAGGTCGATGAAGACTTCGTCGACATAGCACCAGCCCCAGCCTTCCGGCGGGTCGTAGCCCTCGATGATCGGGTGGCCGGTGGCATGGAAATGGCGCGTCGCGTGCTTGTTGGGGGAATCGTCGCAGCAGCCGACATGGCCGCAGGTCCGGCAGAGGCGCAGATGCACCCACCAGCTGCCGTCCTTCAGGCATTCCTCGCATCCCTTGGCGCTCGGCTTCACCGTGCGGATGCTGCCGAGATGGCTGCAATCGTCACTCATCGCGTTTCGGCTCCGGCAGGGGCGGGGAAGGGGCCGCGGGCGGCCAGGAACTGGTGGATCGCGGCGCAGACCGCCGCGCCTTCGCCGACGGCGGCCGCGACGCGCTTGACCGACCCGGCGCGCACGTCGCCCGCCGCGAAGATGCCAGCGACGCTCGTCTCGAGCGCGTGGCGGTCCGGCTCGCGCCCCGTTTCGACGAAGCCATGTGCGTCGAGCGCGACGCCGCTGCCCGCGAGCCAGTCGGTGTTCGGATCGGCGCCGATGAAGAGGAAGACGTGGCGCACCGGCCGGCGCGTCTCGGCGCCGCTGCCGCGATGGCGCCAGGTGACATGCGAAAGCTCGCCGCCGCTGCCCTCCAGCGCGACGATCTCGCTCATGGTCGACAGTTCGACATTCGGCAGCGAGGAGATGCGGTCGATCAGGTAGCGCGACATGCTCGCGGCCAGGCCTTCGCCGCGCACGAGCATATGGACCTTGGCGACCTGCGCGGCGAGGAACACCGCCGCCTGCCCGGCGGAATTGCCGCCGCCGACCAGCACCACTTCCTGGCCGGCGCAGAGCTTCCGTTCGAGCGGCGAGGCCCAGTAATGCACGCTCGGGCCTTCGAAATCCGCGATGCCCGGAATGGGCGGATGGCGATAGCGCGCGCCGCTCGCGACCACGACCGAGCGCGCGGTGGCCGTCTCGCCGGCATCGAGCGAAAGGCGGAAGCCGCCGTCCTCCGTGCGCGCGATGGCGGCGGCGGTATCCGGGATCGCCAGTTCGGCGCCGAATTTCTGCGCCTGGTTATAGGCCCGCGCCATCAGCGCCATGCCGGTGATTCCGGTCGGAAACCCGAGATAGTTCTCGATGCGGGCCGAGGCGCCGGCCTGGCCGCCGAAGGCGCGGGAATCGAGCACCAAGACCGAGAGGCCCTCCGAGGCGGCATAGACGGCGGTCGCGAGCCCAGCGGGACCGGCGCCAACCACGGCGACGTCATAGACGGTCGCGGGATCGATCGGCCGCACGAGGCCGAGGCAGCGGCCGAGCGCCT
This sequence comes from Kaistia sp., assembly GCA_963966455.1. Taxonomy (GTDB): domain Bacteria; phylum Pseudomonadota; class Alphaproteobacteria; order Rhizobiales; family Kaistiaceae; genus Kaistia; species Kaistia cartagenensis. The sequence continues at coordinate 7,723 of CAWZZK010000240.1, forward strand.
GTTCGTCCGGATTGCGCAGCACGTCGCCATTCGAGCAGACGACGATCGGCAGCGCCTCGGGCGGGATCGCGAAACGGGCGAGGATGGCGCGGGCCGCGTCGTCGCTGTCCGGGTCGAGCCGCTGGTTGGGAATGCCGTTGCGCGAGAGGAAGCCCTGCAGGCGCAGCACGTCGCCGTCATCGGCGCGCCCGACGATCACCGGCCCGGCATTGGCCTCGATCAGCCCGACGCGGCGCAGGATCAGCGCCCGCATGATGCGCTCGCCGAGATCGGCCTCCGCTACCATGAGCGCGCGCAGCCTTGCCGCCGGGATGGCCACCCCCTCGACGGCGCCGACGGCGCGGGCGTCGATCAGCGCCGGCCGGTCCGCCAGTTGCGAGATCTCGCCGACGAACTGGCCGGGGCCGTGCTCGACGACGAGATGCTCCGCGCCGGCGGCATCGCGGCGGGTGACGGCGACATGGCCGGAGCGGACCACCACGAGGCCGCCGAGCGGCGAGCCGGCACGCACGAGATGATCGCCATCGCCAAAGGAGACCGGGCTGCCGAACCGTTCCAGCCGCGCCAGATCGTCGTCCGAAAGCACCGGGAACATCTGGTGACGGCGGGTGTCGGTGGTCGTTTCCATCACGGCCTCAGTAATGTGGCGGCGGCGGTTCAGGGGCCGCGCCGCGGCCGGCGCGATC
>CAWZZK010000241.1:0-9817 GCA_963966455.1 Kaistia sp.
ATGCCGCTGCCGCGCCCGCTGCTCGCCAGCGCATGCAGCCCTGCGGTCGAGAGGAAGCAGGAGGCATCGGCATCGAGCAGCGGATCGGGGCCGGGCCTTGTGAAGGCCGGTACCCGCCGGCCGCCGATCAGCTTCGCTGCGCGGATGAAGGTCTTCGCGGCCTGGTAGCCGAACCCGCGACGGTCGTTGCGGCCGGAGATATAGGAGGCGGAGACGCGGTCGAATTCCTTGCCCGTCGTCGCCGCGCCGGCCCGGATCGACTTCAGCACCAGCCGCGTCCGCGACATCAAGCTCTCGCTGGCGCCCGATTCCACGGCTGCGGCGCGTCCCTCCACGAGGTCGCCGAGATAGGTCAGTTCGCGCCGGTCGAGAAATCGGGCCTCCCCGTTGCGGTTGATCATGAAGAAGCGGACCTGCCGCGCATTCCGGCCCGCTCCGACGCTGCGTAGCGCCTGCCGCACGATTGCGCTCTCGACGCGCGGAATGCCGACTGGCGGGTGAGGTCCCCAGCGCAGGGGCACCGTGGCGTCGATATAGAGCTTGCTCAAGGCGGATACTCCGGTGGTTTCGCTTCCAGGGCCGGTGCGCGCACCGCGCTGCCGTTGCTGAATCTGATAAGTGGGAAAATTTCCCACGTCAATCGGTCCAGCAGTCCGATCACGCCATTGTGGGAAAATTTCACATGCGCTAGAAGCGGAGCGTGAACTGAACGCCGAACGGCCGGGACGGAGTTCGATGGCAGGGCGCCTTCTGGCGACGCTCTCTGCCACGGCCGGGGGATGGGGAATGAACGACCGAGACCGCACCGCTCTCGACGCCGGCCGGCTTCAGGCGCCGCTGGCGCGCCTGCTGAGGCCGCTGGTGCGCATCGCCATCCGCAGCGGGCTGACCTTTCCGGCCCTCGTCGATCTCCTGCGCGAGCTCTACGTGAACGTCGCCGAGAACGATTTTGCGCTCACGACGAAGAGCCAGACCGACAGCCGGGTCAGCCTCCTGACCGGCATCCATCGCAAGGAGGTCAGCCGCCTGCGCGGCGCCGGCGCGCCGGTCAATGTCGTGCCCGGCTCGATCTCCCGCACCAGCCGCATCCTGGCGCGCTGGCTCGCCGATCCCGCCTTCACCGACAGCGCCGGCCGGCCACGCCCGCTGCCGCGCATCGTGAGCGGCGATGAGCCCTCCTTCGAGCAACTTGTCGAATCGGTCACCCGCGATGTCCGGCCCCGTGTGGTGCTCGACGAATGGATCGATCGTGGGCTGGTCGTACAGGACACTGAGGACCGCATCGCGCTCGTCGAGCAGGCCTTCGTTCCCAAGAGCGGCAGCGACCAGCAGCTCTACTATTTTGGCCGCAACCTGCATGACCACATCGCGGCGGCTGTCGCGAATGTCGAGGCCGAGACCCCCCGCTTTCTCGAGCGGGCCGTTCATTATGACGGGCTGACGCGCGAGGTTGCCGAGATGCTCGAGCGGCGTTCGCGCGAGATCGCCATGGATGCGCTGACCACCGCCAATCGCGAGGCGCATGCCGCCGCAGGCGAGGAGAATGCCGGACCGTGGCGCTGGAATTTCGGCGTCTATGTCTATGCCGAAAAGGTCGGCGGCGCGGACGGCGACGAGACGGCCAGCGGGGAGGGCAAAGCGTGAGCGGGTTCGTTCCAGTCAGCCGGCGCGGCCTCCTCCGTGCGCTCGTCGCAGGCATCGGCATGGCGGGCGCCGGCATGCGAATCCTGCCTGGCCTCGCTGACGAGACGCCGCCCTCCGACCGCGGCATCGGGGGCACCGGAATCAGCGCACAGCCCGGCGGTGCGATCGGCTTCCTCGGCTCGATCCAGCGCTTCGGCAGCATCTATGTGAATGGCGACCGCATCAGCTACCCGGCCGATGCCGAAGTCCGCATCGACGGCCGCCGCCGCTCGGTCCGCGATCTCATGATCGGCCAGGTGGTGAAGACGGTCGCGACGCCAGAGAAGGGGCAACTCGTTACCGACCGCATCACCATCGACAGCGAGGTCGTGGGTGCGATCTCGGCGCTGGACGGCGCCCGCATGGTCGTGCTCGGCCAGACCGTGGACATGGGCACGACCGGGACGAGCGCGCTCACGCTCGGCGAGCGCGTCGCGGTCAGCGGCATCCGCCGGCTCGACGGCGTCATCGAGGCACGGCTGGTCGAAGCGGCCGGCAACCGCATGGACCAGGTCGTCGGGCCGGCTATCTATCGCGGCTGGCTGCTCTCGATCGGCGGGCTGTCGCTGTTCGGTCCCGACGCCCGTTTCGACGGCCAGCGGGTCATCGTCCGCGGCCGGGCGACGTCGCGCGGTCTGATGGTGAAGACGATCGCTCTCGACGGCCTGCCCGAAGGACCGGGCGTCACCCGGCTTTCCGTCGAGGCCTATGTGGCGCGTCGCGGCAGCCAGTTGCAGCTCGGTTCGGGCATCGTGGTCAACGGTTCGCCGGGCTCGGCATCACCGGCGGATGACGGCAGCCCGTCAGTGGTCGATATCGACATCAGCCAGCAGGCGGCGCAACGCGCCGCCACGATCCAGGCGATCCGTCAGGGACAGGGGGACTTGCCGGCTCGGCTGCAGGGCGGAAGGCTTGGTCAGGGAACGGTACCGCAGGGAGTGCCGCCAGCCGGCCCCGGCGGCTTCGCCAGCGGCGATGGCCCCTCGGGTATCGGCAGCCGCATCCAGCAATGGCGTTCGCAGAATGGCGGCGGCGGGCCGGCCGGCGAGTGACGCGGCGCGGCTACTTCTCGACGATGATCGCCGTCCGCTCCATGCCGATATCGGCGACGGCGCGGAAGAAGACCTCGGCATTCTGGGGATCGAGGCGCACGCAGCCATGCGAGGCGGGCGAGCCGAGCCGCTTCAGCTCGGTCGTGCCATGCACGGCGATGCCGTCATTGAAGAACACGGAGAACGGCATCGGCGCGTTCTCGTATTTGGTCGAGTGGTGCAATTCGTCGATATAGTCCGGCCGGAACTTGCCGGGCGGCGTCTCGAAGCCCTTGCGGCCGGTCGAGACCTTCCAGGTATAGGTTTCCTTATGCCCGTTGCCGCGGTTGATCACGACGTCCATGCGCTGGTCGGCGATCGAGACCTTGGCATAGACGCTGGCCGGCCCCGGGAAGAGCAGGTTGGCCGATGCGGGCGCCAAGGCGGTGGCGAGGAGGGCGGCGGAAACGGAAAGGGCGGCGAGAGCGGTGCGGACGGTCATGGCGCGGCTTTGTCGGGCTCGACGGGTTGTTGGATTGGCCGCGCGATCCCCCGGCGGCCGTCGTGATTTTTTTAAGCGAAGCGGGCGCGCGCGGTCAGTGGCTTTCATCACAGCGAAGGCAGGGCCGCGTCGATTTTCTCAACGTGTGATCACAATGCGCGCATTGCCCATGCCCTGATCCTTGACGAGGCTGTAGAGCGTCCGTGCGTTGTCGGGATGTAGGCGGATGCAGCCATGCGAGGCGGGCCGGCCGAGCGCCCGCACATGCGGCGTGCCGTGGACCGCATAGCCGCCGGTGAAGAAGATCGAATTCGGCATCGGCGCGTTGTCGTATTTCTTCGAATACCACATGCGGTGCATGCGGGTCGGGCGATAGGAGCCGGTCGGCGTGCGGAAGCCGCGGCGCGCGGTCGAGACCGCCCAGTCATAGGTCGGCACGCCGTCGACATAGACCACCATCGCTTGGGAGGAGAGGCTGACGCGCGCCACGACCTCGGCCTCGGCTCCGACCGGCAGGAAGGCGAGCGGGACTGCGAGAAGGCCGAGAATCTTCAGTCGGCGAGGCATGGACGGCAAGCGCATGGAAGTACAAGTCCGCGTGAGAGCACACATCGACGCTCGAACAGTGCGCGCGACTGTTGAACAACTGGTAAGCGGGCAAAGTCTCGCCGGGGCGAACCGATCGGAAGCCATGCGCGTTGCTTGAGGCAGCCATGCCGGCGACAGGGTGAGAAAACGCTTCTGACGCGGCCATATTCGCTCTAGGAAAACGGCAACGAGCGGCACGGCCGCACCGGGAGAGACGCTGATGTCGGTCGAGGCCACCATCCGCCGCGTGACGGCGGTCGATATTCGCGCAAGGAAGGGCGGACAGCCGATCGTCTCGCTGACCTCCTATCACGCCCATACCGCCGCGATCATCGATCCCTTTGTCGACTTCATGCTGGTCGGCGATTCGCTCGGCATGGTGATGCACGGGATGGAGACGACCATCCCCGTCACGCTCGACATGATGATCCTGCAGGGTCAGGCCGTGATGCGCGGCTCGAGGCGCGCACTCGTGGTCGTTGACCTGCCCTTCGGCTCCTATGAAGAGAGCCCGGCGGCGGCGTTCCGCTCGGCGGTGCGCGTCATGAAGGAGACGGGCTGCGGCGCCGTGAAGATGGAGGGCGGCCGCCAGATGGCGGAGACCGTGCGCTTCCTCGTCGATCGCGGCGTTCCGGTGATGGGCCATGTCGGCCTGACGCCGCAGGCGATCAACACCATGGGCGGCTTCAAGGTCCAGGGCCGCAGCGAAGCGAGCGCCGAGGCCGTGCTCGCCGATGCCGATGCGATCGCCGCCGCCGGCGCCTTCGCGATGGTCGTCGAGGGTGTCGTCGAGCCGCTCGCCCGCGCCATCACGGAACGCGTGCCGATCCCGACGATCGGCATCGGCGCCTCGCCAGCCTGCGACGGGCAGATTCTCGTGCTGGAAGACATGCTCGGCCTGTCGCCGCGCGTGCCGAAATTCGTCAAGCGCTTCGGCTCGCTGGCCGGCATGATCGAGGAATCGGTCTCGGCCTATGCCGAGGCGGTACGCGACCGCTCCTTCCCCGGCGAAGAGAACGTCTACAAGCCGAAAGCCTGAGCGGCCTTGGCAAAGACCGCGCGGAAGCCGCGCGCGGCAATGCCCATTTCAGCGGATTCCGGCCATTTGCCAGCACCATGGCGCTTCTATATGGTGCCGGCCGCTGACCGGCGACCGGACGGGGAACGATGACCGATATCTTTCATGAAGTCGAAGAGGATCTGCGCAAGGAGCAGGCGAAGAGGCTGTGGCGCCGCTTCGGGCCCTATGTGATTCTCCTCGCGGTCCTCATCGTCGTCGCAACGGCCGGCTGGCGCGGCTGGCTCTATTGGCGCGAGCAGCAGGCGGCGGCCACCGGCGACCGCTTCGTCGCCGCGCTCCAGCTCGCTGAAGAGGGCAAGCGCGACGAGGCGCTGAAGGCGCTCGAGGACCTCTCGAACACCGGCAGCGGCGGCTATCCGATGATCGCGCGCTTCCGCTCGGCCGCCGAACTCGCCGCGGCCGGCAAGACTGACGATGCCGTCAAGGCTTTCGACACGCTCGCCGCCGAGGCGTCGACGCCGCCGCTCTTCAAGGCGATGGCGCGGCTGAGGGCGGCCATGCTCCTGGTCGACACCGCCGATCTGCCGGCCATGAAGGCCCGGCTCGACGATCTCGCGGCAACCGGCGGCCCCTGGCGCAATGCGGCGCGCGAGCTGCTCGGCCTTTCGGCGTGGCGCACGGGCGACCTCCCGGCGGCGAGAGGCTATTTCAACGAGATCGCGCAGGACCCGAGCGCGGTCGAATCCACCAAGGCGCGCGCCAATCTGATGCTGGAGCTGATCCGCTCAAAGATCGGCCCGGCTCCGGAGCCGGCCAAGACCTGACGCGGGCACTCTGAAGCCGACACCTCGTCGTCCGGGCGCAGCAGCCCGGCGGCCCTTCAAGTCTGGCGGTTGGGCTCCGTGGCCGCCGCCGGCGCGCCGCGCTATCATCGGCGTCCGATCGAACCGAAAGTTCCAGCCATGTCGTTCACGGCCGCCATCATCGGACGCCCCAATGTCGGCAAGTCGACGCTCTTCAACCGCCTCGTCGGCTCGAAGATCGCGCTGGTCGACGATACGCCGGGCGTGACGCGCGATCGCCGTCCCGGCGAGGCGCGCATCGGCGACCTCCACTTCACGATCATCGACACCGCCGGCCTCGAAGAGGCCGATCCCGCCAGCCTCGAGGGCCGCATGCGCGCCCAGACCGAGGCGGCGATCGCGGAAGCCGATGTGTCGCTCTTCCTCATCGATGCCCGGGTCGGCGTGACCCCGGTCGACGAGCATTTCGCCGATCTCTTGCGCCGCGTCGGCAAGCCCGTCGTGCTCGTCGCCAACAAGGCCGAGGGCAAGATCGGCGAGGACGGCGTGATGGAGGCCTACAGCCTCGGCTTCGGCGAGCCGGTCGCCATTTCGGCCGAGCATGGCCAGGGCATGGCCGACCTCTTCAACGCGCTGCTGCCTTTCGAACGGCTCGACGAGGAAGAGGACGCAGAGGACGAGGGCGAGGCGGAGGTCGTGATCGGCCCCGATGGCGAGGAGATCTTCCCGGAGCTCGACACGACGAAGCCGATCAAGGTGGCGATCGTGGGCCGCCCCAATGCCGGCAAGTCGACGCTCATCAACACGATGCTCGGCGAGGAACGGCTGCTGACCGGCCCCGAGGCCGGCATCACGCGCGATTCGATCTCGGTCGACTGGACCTGGCGAGACCGCAGCTTCAAGCTGTTCGACACCGCCGGCATGCGCAAGAAGGCGCGCGTCGAGCAGAAGCTCGAAAAGCTCTCGGTCAGCGATGCGCTGCGGTCGATCCGTTTCGCCGAAGTCGTCGTGCTGATGCTCGATGCGACGATGCCCTTCGAGAAGCAGGACCTGCAGATCGCCGATCTCGTCGCCCGCGAGGGCAGGGCGCTGGTGATTGCGATCAACAAATGGGACCTGATCGAGGACCGCCAGAAGGCGATGGCGGAACTGCGCGAGATGGCCGAGCGGCTGTTGCCGCAGGTGCGCGGCGTGCCGCTCGTCACGCTTTCGGGCCTCACCGGCGCCGGTATCGACAAGCTGATGGCCGAAGTGCTCCGCATCTACGGCATATGGAATCGCCGCGTGCCGACCGCCGCGCTCAATCGCTGGCTTGCGGGCGTGCTGGAACATCATCCGCCGCCGGCCGTCTCAGGCCGCCGCATCAAGCTGCGCTACATGACGCAGCCCAAGGCGCGCCCGCCGACCTTCGTCGCCTTCTGCTCACGGCCCGAGGCGCTGCCCGAAGCCTATACGCGCTATCTGGTGAATGGCCTCCGCGAAGCCTTTGACCTCGACGCGGTGCCGCTGCGGCTGATGCTGCGCAAGGGCGAGAATCCCTATGAGGACAAGGCCAGGAAGCGCTGAGCTCTAGTCCTTCTTGAACATCCGGCGCAGCCGCTCCGGCTCCAGCACGACGATGTGGCGATAGTCGAGGCGGATCAGCTCCGCCTCGGCGAGGCGGTGCAGGATCGCCAGCGTCGTCGATCGCGCGAGATTCGCCATCGTGCCGAGGTCTTCCTGGCTGAGATCGAGCGCGATCGGCTCGGACTCCGCCGGACTGACGAAGCGGTGTCCCGACAGCCGCAGGAGCGTCGCCACCAGCCGCTTGGTGTCGTCGCGAATCATCAGATCGTTGAGCGCCATCACCGCCGTCTGCAGGTTGACGAATGTCAGCATGGCGATGGCCTGCCAGCCGGCGGGATAGGTCTCGAGCAGCGACTGGATCGCCGGCAGCGGCAAGAGCAGCACCTCGCTGCGGCGTCCGGCCGACAGGCCGACGAGCCGGGGCTGGCGCGTGATCAGCGGCCCTTCGCCGATCCAGGTTCCGGGGCGCATGAGATGGCCGAAGAAGGGCCCGCTCTCCGCCGAGGCGAGACTGACCCGCACGCTGCCGGAGACCAGGCAGTGAATGCCGCCGGGACCATCGCCCACCGCATAGATCACCTGCTGCGGCTCGAAATGCTGCAACACGCAGCGCTCCAGAACCGCCCGCCGGAATCTCGGCTCAGCGCCCGCGAGCCAGGCGGAGCGGCCGGCGAGCTCGCGGGCCGCATCGAGAGTCGTCATCGCAATCTCCCCCGAGACTGTCCGTCGGCGGACAGTCTCCCATCGCGCCGCGTGCTAGGCAACGCCAGGGGCGGGTGCGAGGCAGGGCTGTCGCTCGTCGGGGGACCGGCGCGCCGTGCTGCATCCGCCTCACCGCGAGGGGGGATACGCCAATGAAACGCCTGATCGCTTCGGCGCTGGCCGGTCTTTGCATCGCCGGCGGCGCCGCGCTGATGCTCTCAAACGCCGAGGCTGCGGCCGGGAAGCCGAATATCCTCGTCATCTGGGGCGACGACATCGGCGGCTTCAACATCAGCGCCTACAACAACGGCATGATGGGCTACCGGACGCCCAATATCGACCAGATCGCCCGTGACGGCGCGCTGTTTACCGACTGGTACGGCCAGCAGAGCTGCACCGCCGGCCGCGCCGCCTTCATCACCGGCCAGTCGCCGATCCGCACGGGCCTCACCAAGGTCGGCCTGCCGGGGACGCCGGAAGGCATGCGCCCCGAGGATCCGACCATCGCGACGCTGCTGCGCCCGCTCGGCTACGCTACCGGCCAGTTCGGCAAGAACCATCTCGGCGATCGCGACGAGATGCTGCCGACGGCGCATGGCTTCGACGAGTTCTTCGGCAATCTCTATCATCTGAATGCCGAGGAGGAGCCCGAGAACGTCGACTACCCTGCCTCGCCGGAGTTCAAGAAGAAGTTCGGCCCGCGCGGCGTCATCCATTCCTGGGCTCTGCCGGACGGCACGCAGAAGATCGTCGATACCGGCCCGCTGACGCGCAAGCGCATGGAGACGGTCGACGAGGAAGTCACGAAGTCGGCGCTCGACTTCATGCGCAGGGCGCATTCGGACGGCAAGCCGTTCTATGTCTGGTGGAATTCCACCCGCATGCATGTCTTCACCCATCTGAAGCCCTCCTCCGAGGGCAAGACGGGCCTCGGCGTCTATGCCGACGGCATGGTCGAGCATGATGGAATGGTCGGCGAACTCCTGGACGAGCTGAAGAAGCTCGGCATCGAGGACAACACGATCGTGATGTACTCGACCGACAACGGCGCCGAGACCTTCACCTGGCCCGATGGCGGCACGACCATGTTCCGCGGCGAGAAGAACACGAACTGGGAAGGCGGCTATCGCGTTCCGACCGTCATCCGTTGGCCCGGCGTCATCAAGCCGGGCACGGTGATCAACGATATCGGCGCCCATGAGGACATGCTGCCGACCCTCGTCGCCGCCGCGGGCGATCCGAAGGCCAAGGAAGAGCTGCTCAAGGGCCGTACGATCGGCGGGCGCGACTACAAGGTTCATCTCGACGGCTACGACCTCGGCCCGGCCTTCCGGGGCGAGGCGCCCTGGCCGCGGCACGAGTTCATCTACTGGACCGACGACGGCAGCGTAGCGGCGCTGCGCTACGACAACTGGAAGGTGACCTTCCTCGAACAGGACGCCAAGGGACTGCGGGTCTGGCAGGATCCGTTCAAGGAACTGCGCGCGCCTCTCCTCACCAATCTGCGCATGGATCCGTTCGAACGCGCCGAGGAAGAGAACGCGATGGGCTACCAGCGCTGGTACATGGACCGCATGTTCGCGATCGCCCCTGCCGGCGCCTATGTCGCGCAGTGGCTGCAGAGCTTCCGCGAGTTCCCGCCGCGCCAGAAGCCCGGCAGCTTCAACCTGGACCGCGTGATGGAAGCCGTCTCCGCCGGGTCGCAGGGCAACCAGTAGCCCTCACGCAGGCCGGCTTGAGATGAGGGCGGCCCCATCCGGGCCGCTCCTTTTCCTTTCAGAGCAGTTGCGTGACCGTGCGGGACGTGAATTCGAAGCGCGTGCCGTTGTCCGTGAAGTCCGGCGCGATCATTCTCAGGATGTCGGGAACCACGACAGCCGGCAGCGCGACCGTCTCGGGATCCTCGCCCGGCGCCGCCTTG
>CAWZZK010000242.1:0-10317 GCA_963966455.1 Kaistia sp.
CGAGCCGATCCTCCAGCCGGGTCACGAGCCGGGTCAGCCGTTCGATCTCCTTCCACTGCGCCAGCAGCACCTCGTTCATTTCGTCGAGGTTGCGCTCGTTATGCGCGGCGCGGATCTCGAGCGCATCGACGCGGTCGGGCACGGACGGATCGCTCATCGGGCCGCACTCCGCGCCAGCGTTTCGGGCAGCATGCCGTGAATCTCCAGTGCGAGGGCGCGAATCTCGGCCGCCGCCTTGCTCGCCGGGAAGGTCTCCACCACCGTGCTGCCGCTGCCCATGGTCTGGCCGAAGGCAACGCGGTTGACGATCTGGGTCGCTGCGAGCGGGGCCGGCAGCGCATCGAGCGCGGCAAGGACCGCGGTGCCGATCGGGCGCGCCGGGGCGCGGTTCACCACCAGCACGGCCGGCGGGCCACCGCGCTCAACGAGCTCCAGCGTCGCCTCGGTCGCCCAGAGATCGACGGGCGTCGGCTGCACGGGAACGACGACGAGATCCGCCGCCTCGATGACATTGCGCGCCTCGAGATCGGACCGCGGCGGCATGTCGATCAGCACGAGGTCATGATCGCGGGCGAGCAGCCGGGCCTCGCGCTTGGCGCCCCAGCCGCTGGCGGTGCGCATTTCGAGGCCCGTCGCGCCTTCGCCGAGGCGCCGCTCGCGTCGCTCGAACCATTGGCCGAGGCTTCCTTGCGGATCGACGTCGAGGATGGCGACACGCCGCATCGCCGCATGGGCGACCGCGAGATGGGCGGCGAGCGTCGTCTTGCCGGAGCCGCCCTTCTGCTGCGCGACCACAAGGATCCTGCCTGGCACGGGGTGGGCCTCCTGTTGCGCCGCGGCAAGTGTCGCAGGATGTCGAGGTCAGGGCAATGCGGCCGTACGAAAACGCCGGGCGCCGCCGGGCGATCACGAAACACGCGTCAGGGGGCGAAATTGGCCGTCGGCAGTGTGGTGCGCGCTCCGCACCCCTTCAAATACGGCCAGACTCGTTCTACTTTCGTACGCATGGCCAAACGCTCAAAACCATCGGGCTTCGGCGAAGCGCCGCAGGCTCCCTTCGACACCGACGCGCCGGTCGAACTCGGCGGCAACATCGCCGACTGGATCGACGAGATCGCGCGCGCCGCGGATTCCGAGCCGATCGCGCCGAAGCCGAAGCGCGCGCCGCGCGCGCGGCCGGAGCGCATGGCGCTGGTCGACCTGCCCGTCGACCAGGAGAAGAAGGCCAAGGGTACGGCCAAGGGTGGCAGCAAAAGCGCGGACAAGGACAAGGGCGCCTACAAGACCGGGCGTGGGACGTCGATCGGCATTGCCGGCTCGGCACGCGAGCGCGCGGCCAGCGGCCTCAATCCCGTATCCGGCCTCGATGTCGGCCTGGAGGATGCCGAGGCGGCGTCGAGCCTTGCCTCGTCCTCCGTGACCGCGACCGTGGCGGCACTGTCGGCGCTGATCGAAAAGGGCCGGCCCGAGGTTCGCGACAAGACCTGGGTGCCGCATCGCCCGCCGCGGCCCGAGAAATCGGAAGGCGGCCGCCGCCTCGAGATCGTCTCGCCCTTCGAGCCGCGCGGCGACCAGCCTGCGGCCATCCGCGAGCTCGTCGAGGGCGTTCAGCGGCAGGAGAAGGACCAGGTGCTGCTCGGCGTCACCGGCTCCGGCAAGACCTTCACCATGGCCAAGGTGATCGAGGAGACGCAGCGGCCGGCCCTCATCCTCGCCCCGAACAAGACGCTGGCCGCGCAGCTTTACGGCGAGTTCAAGTCGTTCTTCCCCGACAACGCCGTCGAATACTTCGTATCCTATTACGACTATTACCAGCCCGAGGCCTATGTGCCGCGGACGGACACCTATATCGAGAAGGAATCCTCGGTCAACGAGCAGATCGACCGCATGCGCCATTCGGCGACGCGCTCGCTGCTGGAGCGCGACGACGTGATCATCGTCGCCTCGGTGTCCTGCATCTACGGTATCGGCTCGGTCGAGACCTATACCGCGATGACCTTCGGCATCGAGGTCGGCGAGAAGCTCAACCAGCGCCAGCTGCTGGCCGATCTGGTGGCGCTGCAATACAAGCGGCAGGATCTCAATTTCGTGCGCGGCAGCTTCCGCGTCCGCGGCGATACGGTCGAGATCTTCCCGGCCCATCTCGAGGACCGCGCCTGGCGGCTGTCGCTGTTCGGCGATGAGGTCGAGAGCATCACCGAATTCGACCCGCTGACGGGGCAGAAGACCTCCGACCTCAAATTCGTGAAGGTCTATGCGAATTCGCATTATGTGACGCCGAAGCCGACGCTGAACCAAGCGATCCAGTCCATCAAGACCGAACTCCGCGCCCGGCTCGTCGAACTGGAGGCGGCCGGCCGGCTGCTCGAGGCGCAGCGGCTGGAGCAGCGCTGCCGCTTCGACATCGAGATGATCGAGGCGACCGGGTCCTGCGCCGGCATCGAGAACTATTCGCGCTATCTGACAGGCCGCCTGCCGGGGGAACCGCCGCCGACGCTGTTCGAATATCTGCCCGACAATGCGCTGGTCTTCACCGACGAGAGCCATGTCACGATCCCGCAGATCGGCGCCATGTATCGCGGCGACTTCCGCCGCAAGGCGACGCTGGCGGAATATGGCTTCCGCCTGCCGTCCTGCATGGACAACCGGCCGCTGCGCTTCGAGGAATGGGACGCGATGCGCCCGCAATCGGTGCATGTCTCGGCGACGCCGGCCGGCTGGGAACTGGAGCAGACCGGCGGCGTGTTCACCGAGCAGGTCATCCGCCCGACCGGCCTCATCGATCCGGTAGTCGAGGTGCGGCCGGCCAAGGCGCAGGTCGACGACCTGCTCGGCGAGGTGCGGGCCGTGGCGGCGCGCGGCCAGCGCACGCTGGTGACGACGCTGACCAAGCGCATGGCCGAGGACCTCACCGAATATCTGCACGAGAACGGCGTGCGCGTGCGCTACATGCATTCCGACGTCGAGACGCTGGAGCGCATCGAGATCATCCGCGACCTGCGGCTCGGCGCCTTCGACGTGCTGATCGGCATCAACCTCCTGCGCGAAGGCCTCGACATTCCCGAATGCGCGCTGGTCGCCATCCTCGATGCCGACAAGGAAGGCTTCCTGCGCTCGGAGACATCGCTGATCCAGACCATCGGCCGCGCGGCCCGCAATGTCGACGGCAAGGTCATCCTCTATGCCGACCATATCACCGGCTCGATGGAGCGGGCGATGGCGGAGACCGAGCGCCGCCGCGAGAAGCAGATGGCCTACAATGTCGAGCACGGCATCACGCCGGAGACGATCAAGCGCCAGATCGGCGACATCCTGTCCTCGGTCTACGAGCAGGACCACGTCACCGTCGATGCCGGCCTCGCCGACACGCCGCTCATCGGCAACAATCTCAAGGCGCATCTCGAGGATCTCGAGAAGCGGATGCGCGAGGCGGCGATCAATCTCGAATTCGAGACGGCGGCGCGGCTGCGCGACGAGATCAAGCGGCTCAAGGAGACCGAACTCGCGATCGCCGACGATCCGCTGGCCAGTCAGTCGGAGGTCGAGGCGCGCACCGGCGGCTATCGCGGCGGGCGGAAATATGGCCCGGCCGGCAACCTGCCGCCGGAGCCGGCGACACGGGCGAAGAAGAACGATCTCGACGAGATGACGGTGAAGCGCACCGAGGTGCCCCTCGGCAGCCGCGCCCGCAAGCCGACGCTCGACGAGATGGGCGCCAGCTCCAACATGACGCAGGTTGCCGCCGACCATGGCGAGCGCCCGCAGCGCCCTGACCCGATGACGAGCAATCACCGCCCCGGCGGCCGCTCCGTCGGCGGACGGGCGGGGAGCAGGGCGGGGCGGAAGGGGCCGAAGCGGTAGGCTTGAGTATCAGTCTTCGCTCGACGAGGCAGCCTCAATCATGCGGCGGACGATGTCGATGACTTCCGGAACGTGACCGGCAAGCGTTGAGGCTCGTGCTTTGCCGCCGGAAGGTTTGACAAAATAGTTGTAGTGGGCAGGCGTAACCTTGATCGTGGCATTCATGAGGCTAGCGAGGTCTCGAAGCAATTTCAGTATCGGCTCGTAAGATTTGCTGTCGATCCTGTTTGTGAGTACGCTTCCATCGTGAATCTCACCGTTGATCCTCACGTTGAATATGCTCTTCTTGGGGATTAGGTCGAAATGAATGAATTCACTGGAGAATCGAGGCTGTTGCCCTGTGATCACATGGAGTGTATCGCAGAGTTCGCGGACGACTCCGGCTGAGGCCGGGTCGCATTCTGTCAGCTCAGTGAAGAACTCGACCTCGGAAGCCCCATGTGGACGCGACGCTTTCGCGAGGCCAGAGAACGAAGCCGTCGTGGGCGGCGAGCTGACCCGAATATTGTTGGTTGTGCCGCCCTCCATCTCCACGATCCCGCGCACGATTGTCGCTGTCTTCATCGGTAGACGAGGGATGACCAACGTTTCCCCGTCGGCGATCCGCCAGAGCGAGAGATCGACCAGCGCCAGATTGGCATGAATACCCGCATGAAGTTGGAGGAACTTCGTCAGGTCTTCCAGTCCTTCGTGAATACCGTCGCCAATGACGAGGACCATGAAGCGACCGTCGCGAAGGCGTCGCGAGACACCATCGATGAAATCTGCTTCCGCGAGGGAAGCGGCTACAGCCGGTGCGATCGAGCCGCCCGTTGCAAAGGTCCAGAGGTTGAAGCCCGGCTCCTTGCGCGCCTCCGCGATCCGACGTTCGAACTCTTCATAGGGCATGCCCTGAAGCGACCGCGCATAGTCGAGCGCTTGCGCGATCACTTCCCGTCGAGCCTGCGGGTTTCGGAACAGCTTGCATTCGCCGAGTACGATGCCGCCGAACGGCGTCATCCAGAGATTGTCGAGATATCCCGCATCGAGCTGTAGTTCGGTGCAGATGCTGACCATTCCCTCGTAGCTGCCCTCGATCTCCGCCATCGGCATGACATCGGGATGCTCGTGGATCAGCTGCTGGATCTCGTTTTCGCGCTCCTTGCCTGCGTCTTTGCCGTCGCCGAGCAGCCGCCGATCAGGACGATGAATCTGCTTTCCGTTCCGAAGTATGACCGGTCTCAGATGGGCCGAACTCATTTTGTTGACTCCACAATCTCAGCGTGTGACGCCAAGATTATTGTGTCCGAAGCCTGTCTCAAGCGGTGAGGCCCACTCACACCCCCAAATGCCGGTCGAAGAACCCTGCGATCTCGCCAAACGCTTCTTCCGTTTCCGGGATGAAAGGGGTGAGGTACTGGGCGTGGCTCTGGGCTTCGAAGACCTGCAGAGCGGCCTCGACGCCGGCCTGGCGGAGCTTGCGATGGGCGCGGACCGTGTCGGAGAGCAGGAGGTCGCGCGTGCCCGAGGTGAGGATCGCCGACGGCAGGCCGCGGAAGTCGCCGTTGATCGGTGAAATGAACGGATCGTCGCGGCTGGTGGCGCCGGCATAGAGGCGGCCGGCAGTGCCCACCCAGCCATCGATCGAAACGAGTGAATTGTCGACAAACTCGTTGGCGGCGAGCGTATCGCCGTGCGGCGCAAGATCGACCCAGGGGCTGCCGGGCGCGATGGCCGCCGGCATCGGGAAGCCTTCGGCCTTGGCCTTCAGCATCAGGGCGAGGGTCAGCCCGCCGCCGGCCGAGGTGCCGAAGACCGCCATGCGGCGCGGGTCGTGCTTGGCGGCGAGCGCCTTCCAGACGGCGGCGACGTCGTCGAGCGCCGCGGGATAGGGGAAATCCGGCGCCATGCGATAATCGACCGAGACAGTGGTGAAGCCGCCATAGCCGGCCATCATCATGCCCTCGCCGGCGCCGATCTCGCCGGGGAAGAGGACATAGCCGCCGCCATGGCAATGCATCAGCACGCGGCCGCGATTGCGCTCGGGAATGTTGGCCGGCGTCGAGACGAAGACCGGGACGCCGGCGATGACGTCCGGCGCGACGGTGACGCCGAGCCTCTTTCCGATCTCGGCGAGGATCGGATGCGGCCCGGCACCCGTCTGCCGCTGCAGCGCCCGCCAGCCGGCGGTGTCGGTCTCGGCCGGAAAGCGGTCCCAGCCGGGCGTCGGCGGCGCCGCGACGATCGGCCGGAGCGCGGCGCTGACGGTATCGGGCACCGGCAGCGTCCGGGCGGGAATAACGCGGCCTGCGAGCGCCTCCGCCGGCTTCGCAGCCTCCGCCCGTGCCATGGCCGGCGCGAGCGCCGCGAGGGCGAAGGGCAGGGCAGGCGCCAGCGCCGCGCCGAAGACGCCCGCGAGCATGCCGCGGCGGGTCGGTTCGATCGTCGTCATCGTTGATCCTTGTATGCAACCCGTCCGGGTCAGCCGTTCTTGCCGGCGATCAGGAGATAGCCGCGCGTCCGGCCGCCATTGTCGCTGTCGGGGGTGTTCATGGCGGCGAAGAGGTCGGACGCCGTCACCCAGACGGGCGGATATTTGTAGCGGGCGACATCGAGGATGAGGAAGCGGTCCGTCTCGGCATCATAGGCTGCGAGCGGCGAGAAGTGGCCGCCGGTCTGCTGCCCCATCGCCTTGCGCAGATAGTTCACGACCACGAACTGGCCGCGCGTGCTGAGCGCGCCGCGGGCCTCGGTGCGGAAGCTGTCGAGGCTCGAATCGGCGGCGTGGCGGACCGTGACCGCGACCGGCTGCACGGCGAAGACGGCGCCGAGCTGGTCGAGGGTCATGCCCTTCTGCAGGATGGTCGCTTGCGGCACGATCGCCTCGGTCGAGGCGTTCAGCACATTGTCCTGCGTGAAGGTCCGGTAAGGCAGGTATTCCGGCACTTCCGGAGCGGGAACACGCAGCGCGTTGAGGATCATCACCATCGAGGCGACGCCGCAGAAGGCCTGGTTCTTCTGCGTCAGGAAATTGGCCGCCAGCGGGAAATAGGCCTCGCGCGCTTCCGATTCCACCAGCAGCGCCGCTCCGGCATCGCTGGCGCCATCGACGAGCGAGGGCGGCAGTGGCAAAGTATCGGCGGTGGCGGAGCCGGCTGCGGGACCGGTGGCCAGCGTTGCGAGCACGATCAGGCTCGCGGCAAGGCGGCGCAACATCGGATGCTCCGGTCGGCCGCAGGCTGGGGTTGGCACCGTGACGGCCGCGGGATCGCGGTGCGCAAGGTGATGGTATCCCGCCTCCGCCCCACGGTCGAGCCAGCGCTTGCGAGCGCCGCCGCCCGGATCACCCTCCACCGCGTTCCCAAGCATTGCCGCGACATCATCCGCCCAACCTCGGAGCGAGCCTGCCATGACCGCTGTCCACTCGATCCCGCCGCCCCGTCTCGTGGTCCTGTCCGGCTGTTCCGGCGGCGGCAAGTCGACCCTGCTCGCCGCGCTCGCCGAGCGGGGCATCGCCACCGCCGAGGAGCCGGGCCGGCGCGTGGTCCGCGAGGCCCTCGCCAGCGGCGGCGATGCGCTGCCCTGGCAGGCGCCGGAGCGCTTCGCCGAACGGGTCACGGACCTCGCCATCGCCGATCATGACGCGGCGCTGGCGCAAGGCGGCCTGACCCTCTTCGACCGCAGTCTGATCGATGCCGAGGCCTGGTACCGGCGCACCGGCCGGCCGCTGCCCGGTGCGCTCGCAACCGCGCTGACGCGGTGCCGCTATGACCGCGCCGTCTTCATGGCGCCGCCCTGGCCGGAGCTGTTCGCGACCGACGCCGAGCGGCGGCATGGGTTCGACGAGGCGGTGGCGGAATATGATGCGCTGCTCGAGGCCTATGCGGCGCGCGGCCATGAATGCCTGTTGCTGCCGCGCGCCAGTGTCGACGAGCGCGTGGCCTTCGTGATCGCTCGGCTCGGTATCGACTGACCCTCAGGCGAGAAGCGCCATGGACCTCGTGTCGTAGGTGATGCCGTCGATGCGGTCTGTGCCGCGGTGATAGCCCTCGTCGGCGAAGCCGATGCGGCGGTAAAGCGCGATGGCCGCCTCGTTGTCGGCGCGCACCGTCAGTTGGACGCGCGTCATTCCGGCGGCGAAGGCGGCGGCGACGGCGGCTTCGATGAGCCGCCGGCCCAGACCCCTGCCGCGCCATTCCGGCACCAGGCCCATGCCGAGCGTGCCGCTATGAGCGTAGATCGGCAGATGGTCCTGGCGGATGACGTCGCACCAGCCGGCGACGAGGCCGTCGGCATCGGCGACGAATTGCGGGTTGCCGCAGGAGAGGTTGCCGAGCACGAAGCGCGAGGCCTGTTCGAAGCTCGGCCCTTCGATGCGGGCGAGGAAGCGCTTCTCGCGCGCGACCCGGTCGACGGCCGCGCGGAACCCTTCGATGTCATCCTCGCGGATCGGCCGGACGACCACCATGTCAGCGCGTCGTCCTCTCAGCCCTTGAGGAAGGTCTTGAAGGCGTCGCCATAGTCCTTGTGCCAGCGCGACAGCGGCGGCCGGTTCTCGACGATGTCGCCGGCGGCCCAGAGGATGCGCTTCTCGTCGGTCGGCCGCTCGACCTCGTTGTCGGGGCAGAGGATGTAGAAATCGCCGCGCCCGATCGAGGCGAGCATGAAGTCGATCGTCTGTTCCGGCGTCCAGGCGCCGGCCGGCTTCTCCGAGCGGTCGCCCGTCGTGAGCCCGGTCCAGACGAAGCCGGGGATCAGCAGCTTCGCCTCGATCCGGCCGCCCTCGATGCCGCGCAGCTCATGCTGGAGCGCCTCGGTCAGCACCTTCACGCCGGCCTTGGAGACATTGTAGGCCGTGTCGCCGGGCGGCGTGGTGATGCCCTGCTTGGAGCCGGTGTTGATGACGAGGCCGGGCGCGCCGGCGGCGATCATCTTCGGCACGAACACCTGCACGCCGTTGACGACGCCCCAGAGATTGGTGCCGATCACGCGCTGCCAATTGTCGAGATTGCCGAGCGCCGAGCCGCCATTGCCGATGCCGGCATTGTTCATGAGCACATGCACGGCACCGAAGCGGGCGAGGACCGCCTCCTGAAATGCCTCGACATCGGGGCGGCTGGAGACGTCGGTGCGCACGACGAGGACGTCGGGGCCGAGAGCCTGCTGCGCGCGGGCGATGGCCTCCTCGTTCCAGTCGGCGATGGCGACCTTGAGGCCGAGCGAGAGGAAC
The DNA here is from genome assembly GCA_963966455.1 of Kaistia sp. Classification (GTDB taxonomy): domain Bacteria; phylum Pseudomonadota; class Alphaproteobacteria; order Rhizobiales; family Kaistiaceae; genus Kaistia; species Kaistia cartagenensis. The sequence continues at coordinate 9,071 of CAWZZK010000242.1, forward strand.
TTCCGGGCAGCGGCGAGGCCGATGCCGGAGGCACCGCCGGTGATGACGGCGACATGGCCTGCTTCGATGGCGGGATGGGTCATGGCGAGGATCCTGTCGTGGACGATCGCGGCTGGCATGGGCGAGCCGGGGGACGGCGCCGGCGCGATCGAAGGGAGTGCGCGGCGCATGATAACCCTCTATATCCGGATCGGGGACTGGATTTCCGATAGGGACCTCATGACGATGCGCCGCACCCTTCTTGCTCTCGCGCTGATTGCCGCCACCACGCCGGCGGCGCTCGCCTGCACGGAAGACGAATTGCAGGCGAAGTCGATCGAGCTTGCCGATCTCGTCAAGGCGATTGTCGCCAAGGATCCGGCGCAGCAGCCGACCTGGCGCGCCAAGCAGGTCGATGTCGATCGGCTGGCCGAACGCAGCACCGACATCAACCAGATCTGCGCCGCCTATGACGCGGCGATCACCGAGGCCAAGGCCGCGCAGTAGCGCGACCACGACCGCCGGGCGAGCGACGGAGCCGATCCCGTGATCGAGATCACCGACGAGATCGCTCTCGACGAAAGCGAGATCGAGGAGACGTTCATCCGCTCGTCCGGCCCGGGCGGGCAGAACGTCAACAAGGTGTCGAGCGCGGTGCAGCTGCGCTTCGACGCGCGGCGCTCGCGCTCGCTGCCAGACGATGTCGCGGTGCGGCTGATGCGGCTCGCCGGGGCGAAGCTGACGCAGGACGGCGTCATCGTCATCACCGCGCAGCGCCACCGCGACCAGGCGCGCAATCGCGCCGATGCGCTCGAGCGGCTGGCGGAGCTCATCCGCGCCGCCGTGCCGAAACCCGTTCCGAGGCGGCCGACGCGGCCGACCAAGGCTTCGAAGGAGAAGCGGCTCTCGGAAAAGGCGCGGCGTTCCGGCGTCAAGGCGATGCGCGGCGGCGTCGGGTCCGACTGAGCGGCGAGCCACCGTTCGATTTCATCGTTCCGTCATGCAACAATCCCGCCTTGCCGGGCATTGAGACTCGGGCTCAACAGCGGGACGGGGAACGACCCATGACCATCATCTGGACCATCATCATCGGCTTCATCGCCGGCGTGATCGCGAAATTCATCATGCCGGGCGACAACGAGCCCAAGGGCTTCATCCTCACCATCCTGCTCGGCATCGCCGGCGCCTTCGTGGCGACCTGGCTCGGGCAGGCGATCGGATGGTATGGGCCAAACGACCAGGCCGGCATCATCGGCTCGGTGGTCGGC
>CAWZZK010000243.1:0-15129 GCA_963966455.1 Kaistia sp.
CGAACAATTGGATTTGGCATTGGGGCGGACAAATGTGATACATGCTGCACTGCTCGCCGGCCGAGCGAGCGAGAATGTCATGGAGCGTGTCGCCGCGCTCGCCCGTTTTCTGGGAGAAGACGGGCCTGTCGGCGTTGGCGACGGTGACCTTGGCATCGGCCCTGGCCACGATTTGAACCAGATCGACGGCCCGACAAGCGAATTGCCGGAAGTGCCCGAGAAGATGCGCCGTGACAGGGCGCGAGACCCGCAGGACTGATGACCGAATGAACGATACGAGCAATAGCGGCGACAAGGATCTTGGCGGCGCGAAGAAGACGCTGAGCCTCAAGGGCCGTGACCTCGAGCGCGGCACCGTCAGGCAGAGCTTCTCGCATGGCCGCACGAACACCGTCGTCGTGGAGAAGAAGAAGCGGGTGATGATCCCCGGCAAGAGCGACGGGCCGCAGGCCGCGGCCCCCGCCGCGTCGGCGTCGGCTCCGGCCGCCCGTCCGGCCGCGCCCGCCCCGCAGCAGCCGGCCCGCCCGGCGCAGCCGCAGGCTTCGCAGACCCGCACCATCCAGTCCAACACGCAGGCACGGCCGACGCCCGCCGCGCCGTCGCAGTCGACGCGGTCCCAGCCGCAGCGCTCCGGCATGGTCCTTCGTCAGCTCTCGTCCGACGAGCTCGATGCCCGCGCCCGCGCCCTGGCCGATGCCCGTGTCCGCGATGCCGAAGAGCGCCGCCAGGCCGAGGAAGACGCCAAGCGCCGCGTGATCGAGGAGGCTCGGCTCGCCAAGGAGCGCGAGGAAGCCGCCAAGCGCCAGGCCGAGGAAGACGCCCGCCGCGCCGCCGAGGCCGCCGTCAAGGAGCGCGCCGAGGAAGCGGCCCGCCGCCGTCTCGGCGAGGAAAAGCCCCGCGCTGCCACTTCGGCCGCCCGCCCTGCCGGCGAGCGCGCCCCCGACGCTGCCGAGAAGCCCGGTGCCCGCACCGCCGCTCCCGGCGCCGGCGCCCGTGCGCCTGCCCGTCCCGACGAGGAGGAGGATCGCTCTGGCGGTCTGCGTCCCTCGACGGCCAAGCGTCCGAAGGCGATCGATCCGAAGCCGGTCAAGAAGGACGACGGCAAGCCGCGCGGCCGCCTGACGCTTTCCAACGCGCTGGACGATTCCGAGCGCGAGCGTTCGCTCGCCTCGGTCCGCCGCCGCCGCGAACGCGAGCGGGCCCGCCTTATGGCACAGGGACCGCGCGAGAAGATCTCGCGTGAGGTGGTCATCCCCGAGACGATCACCATCGGCGACCTCGCCAACCGCATGTCGGAGCGCGCCGTCGACGTCATCAAGTTCCTGATGAAGCAGGGCCAGCTCCTGAAGGCGACCGACGTGATCGACGCCGACATGGCGCAGATCATCGCCGAGGACATGGGCCATACCGTGCGCCGCGTCGCCGAGTCGGACGTCGAGGAGGGTCTGTTCGACCGCCAGGACGCCGATGCCGAGCTGATCTCGCGTCCGCCGGTCGTCACGATCATGGGCCATGTCGACCACGGCAAGACCTCGCTGCTGGACGCCATCCGCAAGACGAACGTCGTCTCGGGTGAGGCCGGCGGCATCACGCAGCATATCGGCGCCTATCAGGTCGAGCAGGACGGTCAGAAGATCACCTTCATCGACACGCCCGGCCACGCCGCCTTCACGGCGATGCGCCAGCGCGGCGCCCGCGCCACCGACGTCGTCATCCTCGTGGTGGCGGCCGACGACGGCGTGATGCCGCAGACGATCGAGGCGATCCATCACGCCCGCGCCGCGGGTGTGCCGATCATCGTCGCCATCAACAAGATCGACAAGCCGGACGCCGATCCGAACCGCGTCCGCACGGAACTCCTCCAGCACGAGGTGTTCGTCGAGTCGATGGGCGGCGAGACGCTCGACGTCGAGGTCTCGGCCAAGACGGGCGCCAATCTCGACCGGTTGCTCGAGACGGTGCTGCTGCAGGCCGAAGTGCTCGACCTCAAGGCCGATCCGCGCCGCGTCGCCGATGGCGTCGTCATCGAGGCCAAGCTCGACAAGGGCCGCGGTCCGGTCGCGACCGTGCTCGTCCAGGGCGGCACGCTGCATCCCGGCGACATCATCGTCGCGGGTTCCGAATGGGGCCGAGTCCGCGCGCTCGTCGACGATCACGGCAAGACCGTGTCGGAGGCGCCGCCGTCGATGCCCGTCGAGGTGCTCGGCTTCCAGAGCGCGCCCGAGGCCGGCGACCGTTTCGCGGTCGTCGAGAACGAGGCCCGTGCCCGCGAGATCGCCGACTACCGCGCCCGTCAGAAGCGCGAGAAGGCCGTGGCCCGCCAGACTTCGGCGCGCGGCTCGCTCGCCGAGATGATGAGCCAGCGCCAGAGCGCCGGCCTCAAGGAATTCCCGCTCGTCATCAAGGGTGACGTGCAGGGCTCCGTCGAGGCGATCATCGGCGCGCTGGACGCGCTCGGCACCTCGGAAGTCGTCGCCCGCATCCTGCATGCCGGCGTCGGCGGCGTCACCGAGTCCGACGTCACGCTGGCCGCCGCCTCGAACGCGGCGATCATCGGCTTCAATGTCCGCGCCAACAAGCAGGCGCGCGACGTGGCCGACCGGGACGGCATCGAGATCCGCTACTACAACGTCATCTACGACCTCGTGGACGACGTGAAGGCGGCGATGTCCGGCCTGCTGACGCCGGAACGGCGCGAGACCATGCTCGGCAATGCGGAGATCCTCGAGATCTTCAACATCACCAAGGTCGGCAAGGTCGCGGGTTGCCGCGTCACCGACGGCACGGTCGAGCGCGGCGCCAATGTCCGCCTCATCCGCGAGAATGTCGTCATCCACGAGGGCAAGCTCTCGACGCTCAAGCGCTTCAAGGACGAGGTCAAGGAAGTGCCGGCCGGCCAGGAATGCGGCATGGCCTTCGAGCGCTACGAGGACATGCGCGCGGGCGACATCATCGAGTGCTACCGCGTCGAGGAGATCAAGCGCTCGCTGTAAGGCGGCCGCTTCCACGAAAGGCACGGCCGGGCTCGCCCGGCCGGCTTCGTTTCAAGGCCGCGTTTCAATGCTGCGTTTCATGGCCGCCGTCCGGGCATGCCGGTCGGCCGCCCTGACCGCGACGCGGCCGGACATGGACCGCTGAGAGCATCCCGTGACGGGCGCTCGCGGCCCGATTGCTGAGGTTTCCCAATGGCCAGAACGGCTTCCAACGGCAAGAAGATCGGCACGCCCGGTCAGCGGCAGCTGCGTGTCGGCGAACTCGTGCGCCACGCGCTTGCCGAGATCCTCGCGCGCGGCGATCTCCGCGAGCCCGAACTCGAGCGCGTCGTCGTGACGGTTCCCGAGGTGCGGCTGTCGCCCGATCTCAAGATCGCGACCGCCTATGTGATGCCGCTCGGCGGCCGGAACACCGAGGGCGTGGTCGCGGCGCTCGACCGCCACCGCAAGTTCCTGCGCGGCGAAGTCGCGCATCGCATCAACATGAAATTCGCGCCCGACCTGCGCTTCCGCGTCGACACGTCCTTCGAGGAAGGATCGAAGATCGACGCGTTGCTGCGCCGTGATCCCGTGGTCCGCCAGGATATCGAGGGCGCCGCCGCGAACGGGGCCGAAGTCGATGACGACGGCGCCGACGAGCCGCGTCAGGACTGAGACAGGAGCACACTCCCGATCATGGGCCAGCGCCAGAAGAAGGGCCGGCCGGTCTCCGGCTGGCTGATCCTCGACAAGCCGCTCGGCATGACCTCGACGCAGGCCGTCTCGGTCGTGAAGCGCCTCTATGGGGCGCAGAAGGCCGGCCATGCCGGCACGCTCGATCCGCTGGCGACCGGCCTGTTGCCGATCGCGCTCGGCGAGGCGACCAAGACCGTCCCCTATGTCATGGACGGCCGCAAGATCTACGGCTTCACCGTCCGCTGGGGCGAGGAGACGGAGACCGACGACGCCGAGGGCGCCACCGTCGCCCGTTCGGACGTGCGCCCGGACCGCGCCGGGATCGAAGCGCTGCTGCCTGCCTTCACCGGCACGATCATGCAGGTGCCGCCCGCCTTTTCGGCCATCAAGGTCGATGGCGAGCGCGCCTATGACCTCGCCCGCGACGGCGAGGAAGTGGTGCTGGAGCCGCGGCCGATCGAGGTGCACCGGCTCGATCTCGTCGACATGCCGGACGAGCACACCGCCGTCTTCGCCGCCGAATGCGGCAAGGGCACCTATGTGCGCGCGCTCGCCCGCGACATGGGCCGGGCGCTCGGCACGCGCGGCCATGTCGTCCGCCTGCGCCGTCTTCTGGTCGGCCCGTTCGACGAGGCCTCCATGGTGACGCTCGACGCGCTGCGCGCCGCGCATGAGGACGGCATCGAGGCCTGCGACCCTCTGCTCGCGCCCGTCGAGACGGCGCTTTTCGACATGCGCGAGATCCGCGTCGGCGAGGCCGAGGCAGCGCGGCTGCGCAACGGCCAGCCCTTCATCCTGCGCGGTCGCGACGCGCCGCTCGAAGGCGAGACGGTCTTCGCCACGCAGGCGGGAACGCTGATCGCGATCGGCTCGGTCGAGCAGGGATCCTTCCATCCGCTGCGCGTCTTCGTGGGCGGCTGAGACGCGTGGCGGCGCATGCCGGAAACTTTCCGCTGGTCATCGGCGGCATCTTCGGGCATATGTCGCCCGCGCCCTGACGGCCCGACGGCCCTCAGGGCAAAGTCCTATGGAGCGGCGACCGTGCTGGACGACATCCCGGCACAGGCCACCGCATCCGGCGGGCGCGGCGCGTGACGAAGGTCCGCGCCGGGAGAACCGGGCCAAGGTCCCGGATTGTTCATTTTCGGAAAGGATGACCCGATGTCGATCACCGCTGCGCGCAAGCAGGAACTGATCAAGGAATATGCGACGACCCCGACGGATACGGGTTCGCCGGAAGTGCAGGTCGCCGTTCTCTCGGAGCGGATCGCCAACCTGACCGAGCACTTCAAGACCCATGGCAAGGACAACCATTCCCGCCGTGGCCTGCTGAAGCTCGTCAGCCAGCGCCGCAGCCTTCTCGACTATGTCAAGAAGGTCGACGAGCAGCGCTACAAGTCGCTCATCGAGCGCCTCGGCCTGCGTCGCTGAGCGGGCGGGCAGCGCCAGTTCCGGACCACGCAGACAAATAGGCGCGGCGGATATCTGCCGCGCCACACCCGCGCGACGGCATGGGGCCGTCGCAAGTTTGGGCCGCGATGTACGCCCGAGCCATGGCAGGATCGCCGGACGCTCCTTGAAAGAGCCTCTCGCCGTCTTGTCCATGGCTCCTCCGACGCATCGGCGGCGGAAAGGACCATTCATGTTCGACATTCAGAAGGTCGAGATCGACTGGGCCGGGCGCAAGCTCGTCCTCGAGACCGGCCGCATCGCCCGTCAGGCCGACGGCGCCGTGCTCGCCACCTATGGCGAGACCACCGTCCTGGCGACCGTCGTCGCCGCCAAGTCGCCGAAGCCCGGCATCGACTTCTTCCCCCTGACGGTCAACTACCAGGAAAAGACCTTCGCGGCCGGCAAGATCCCCGGCGGCTATTTCAAGCGCGAGGGTCGTCCGACCGAGAAGGAGACCCTGGTCTCCCGCCTCATCGACCGCCCGATCCGCCCGCTGTTCCCCGAAGGCTTCCGCTGCGAGACGCAGGTCATCGCGACCGTCCTCAGCCATGACCTCGAGAACGATCCCGACATCGTCGCGATGGTCGCCGCCTCGGCCGCGCTGACGCTTTCCGGCGTGCCGTTCCTCGGCCCGGTCGGCGGCGCGCGCGTCGGCCTCGTCGATGGCGCCTTCGTGCTCAACCCGACCCTCGACCAGTATGAAGGCTCGAAGCTCGACCTCGTCGTCGCCGGCACCACCGACGCCGTGCTGATGGTCGAATCCGAGGCGCAGGAGCTCTCCGAGGAGACGATGCTCGGCGCGGTCATGTTCGGCCATGCCGGCTTCCAGCCCGTGATCGACGCGATCATCCAGCTGGCCGAGAAGGCCGCCAAGGAGCCGCGCGCCTTCGAGGCGCCCGATCTTTCGGCGATCGAGGAGGAGATGCTCGGCATCGCCGAGCAGGAGCTGCGCGCCGCCTACCGCAACACGGTCAAGCAGGAGCGCTACGCCGCCGTCGACGCCGTCAAGGCGAAGGTGCTGGCGCACTTCTTCCCGGAAGGGCAGGAGCCGCGCTTCGACAAGGAGAAGGTCGGCGCGGTCTTCAAGGAGCTGCAGGCCAAGATCGTCCGCTGGAACATCCTCGACACCGGCAGCCGCATCGACGGCCGCGACCTCGTGACGGTTCGCCCGATCGTGTCCGAGGTCGGCACGCTGCCGCGCGCCCATGGTTCGGCGCTGTTCACCCGCGGCGAGACGCAGGCGCTGGTCGTCGCGACGCTCGGCACCGGTGACGACGAGCAGTTCATCGACGCCCTGGAAGGCACCTACAAGGAGACCTTCCTGCTGCACTACAACTTCCCGCCCTATTCGGTCGGCGAGACCGGCCGCATGGGTTCGCCCGGCCGCCGCGAGATCGGCCACGGCAAGCTCGCCTGGCGCGCCGTGCGCCCGATGCTGCCGAAGCATCACGAGTTCCCCTACACGATCCGCGTCGTCTCGGAGATCACCGAGTCGAACGGCTCCTCGTCGATGGCGACCGTGTGCGGCACCTCGCTCTCGCTCATGGATGCCGGCGTGCCGCTGAAGCGTCCGGTGGCGGGCATCGCCATGGGCCTCATCCTCGAGGGTGAGCGCTATGCGGTGCTCTCCGACATCCTCGGCGACGAGGATCATCTCGGCGACATGGACTTCAAGGTGGCCGGCACGTCGGAAGGCGTCACCTCGCTGCAGATGGACATCAAGATCGCTGGCATCACCGAGGAGATCATGAGGGTCGCCCTCGAGCAGGCGAAGGGTGGTCGTGCGCATATCCTCGGCGAGATGGCCAAGGCGCTGACGACGGCCCGCCCGTCGCTCGGCGAACATGCCCCGCGCATCGAGGTCATCCAGATCCCGACCGACAAGATCCGCGAAGTCATCGGTTCGGGCGGCAAGGTCATCCGCGAGATCGTGGAGAAGACCGGCGCCAAGATCGACATCTCGGACGACGGCACCGTCAAGGTGGCCTCGACCGACGGCAAGGCGATCACCGCCGCGCTGAACTGGATCAAGGGCATCGCCGCGGAACCGGAAGTCGGCGCCATCTATCAGGGCACCGTGGTGAAGGCCGTCGATTTCGGCGCCTTCGTCAATTTCTTCGGCGCCCGCGACGGCCTCGTCCACATCTCGCAGCTCTCCGACAAGCGCGTTGCCAAGACGCAGGACGTCGTCAAGGAAGGCGACAAGGTCTGGGTCAAGCTGCTCGGCTTCGACGAGCGCGGCAAGGTCCGCCTCTCGATGAAGATCGTCGACCAGGCGACCGGCCAGGAGATCAAGCAGGAGAAGGCCGAGACGGCCGAGGCCGACGCGCAGTAAGAGGCGCGGCCTCTCCCCATCAAAAGACGAAGGCCCGGCGCGCGAGCGCCGGGCCTTTTCGTTGCGGGGTGGGGCCTTGCCGCCTATCTTCGGGGCATGGACCGCTCCGACCTCATCCAGCGCCTGCACCAGATCGAGCCGCAGCTCCGCGCGCACGGGGTCGCCGCTCTGTTCCTGTTCGGATCGCGCGCACGCGGCGAAGCCCGGCCCGGGTCCGACGTGGACCTCTTCGCGGACGCCGAGCCGGAGCGGTTCGGGCTCGATCGCTATGCCGAAGCCTATGGCCTCATCGAAGCGGCCCTGCCGGACATGGAGGTCGCTTTCAGCACGCGAGGCGCAATTGCTCCCGCCTATCTCGAAACTATCGAGAACGAAGCGATCCGGATTTTTTGACGATGGTTTCGGCGAAGCGTCCTGAAGCAAGGCTCCGCCACATTCTCGAGCAGATCGACGGCGTGGAGGAGGTCGTGGCGGGGCTCCAGTTCGAGGACGTCGCGAACAGCTTTCTCTTCACGCGCGCCATCGAGCGCGCGGTGCAGATCGTTTCCGAGGCCGCCAAGGAATTGCCCGTCGAACTAAGGGATGCCTATCCCGATGTCGGCTGGAGGCCGATCATTCGCACCGGGAACCTGCTGCGACACGAGTACTACCGGATCGACCCGCATGACATGTGGGAGATCGCGACGCACCACCTGCCGCGGCTCCGGCCGGCTGTCGAAGCGATGCTCGCCGACATCGCGCGCCGGTCGCAGTAGCGGAGCGGCACGCCTTTCGGCGCCGCTCCGGATCAGAATCCCTACGCCACCATGCCCGGGGCGGCGTCGACGATTTCCTTGTCGACATGGCGCTCGAACTTCTCGAAGTTCTTCACGAACATGCCGACCAGCCGGGCTGCCTGCGCGTCGTAGCCGGCCTTGTCCTGCCAGGTCTTGCGCGGGTGCAGCAGATGCGGCTCGACGCCGGGAACGTCGGTCGGCACCTGGAAGCCGAAATTGCGGTCGGTGTAGAAGCGCGACCCGTCGAGCGATCCGGTGAGCGCGGCGGTGAGCAGCGTGCGGGTCGCCTTGATCGGCATGCGGCGACCGGTGCCGAAGGCGCCGCCCGTCCAGCCGGTATTGACCAGCCAGCAGGAAACGCCGTGCTCGGCGATCAGCGTGCGCAGCAGATTGCCGTATTCGGCCGGGTGGCGCGGCATGAAGGGAGCGCCGAAGCAGGTCGAGAAGGTCGCCTGCGGCTCGGTGACGCCCTTCTCGGTGCCGGCGACCTTGGCGGTGTAGCCGGACAGGAAGTGGTACATCGCCTGCGCCGGGGTCAGCCGCGCGATCGGCGGCATGACGCCGAACGCATCGGCGGTCAGCATGACGATCGCCTTCGGGTGGCCGGCCGCTCCCGTCGCGCTGGCATTCGAGATGAAGTCGAGCGGATAGGCGGCGCGGGTGTTCTCGGTCTTCGCGGCGCTGTCGAAATCGGGGCGGCGGGTCGCCGGATCGATGACGACATTCTCCAGCACGGTGCCGAAGCGCTTCGTCGTCGCATAGATCTCCGGCTCGGCCTCGGCCGAGAGCTTGATCGTCTTGGCGTAGCAGCCGCCCTCGAAATTGAAGATGCCGTTCGGTCCCCAGCCATGCTCGTCGTCGCCGATGAGCGTGCGCGCCGGATCGGCGGAGAGCGTCGTCTTGCCGGTACCGGAAAGGCCGAAGAAAATCGCGCTGTCGCCGGCCGGCCCGACATTGGCCGAGCAGTGCATCGGCATGACGCCCTTCGCCGGCAGCGTGTAGTTCAGATAGGTGAAGACGGCCTTCTTCATCTCGCCGGCATAGGAGGTGCCGGCGATCAGCACGATGCCGCGCGCAAAATCGCAGGCGATCATCGTCTCGGTGCGGGCGCCGTGACGCTCCGCGCTCGCCTTGAAGCTCGGCATGTCGAGGATCGTCAGCTTCGGCACGAAGCTCTGCAGCGCCTCCGCCTCGGGCCGGATCAGCAGGTTGCGGATGAACAGCGAATGCCAGGCCTTCTCGGTGAAGACGCGGACATTGACGCGCTCGGCCTCGTCGGCGCCGGCATGAAGATCCTGGGCGAAGAGTTCGCGATTGGCGGCATGCGCCAGCATGTCGGCCATCAGGCGGTCGAAATTCTCGCGCGAGACGCCCTTGTTGTTGTCCCACCAGATCTCGGTCTCGGTCGCGGCGTCGCGCAGGATGAACTTGTCCTGCGGCGAGCGGCCGGTATGGCTGCCGGTCTCGACCGCCAGCGCGCCGTCGGCGGTGACGATACCCTCGCCCCGGCGCAGCGCCTGCTCATAGAGTTCCGGCGCGCCGAAGTTCCAATAGAGCGCCGACAGCCACTTCAGGCCGAAAGCCTCTGCGCCGAAGGAAGGGTTGCGAAGACCGGTCTCGCTCACGGGAACATCTCCTCAGACGGCCGGCCCTCTGCCGCGCCGCTCTCGGGGCTACGGCGCCGCTCGCGCCGGCCGGCAATTGGTACCGGCGGCCGCGAGCCTAGGACTTCAATACTCGCCGCTGCAAGTAGAGTGTCGGCATCCAAAGGGCTTTGGATTGATATAATCGGTTTAACAGGGTGCGGCCAAGCAACGCGCTCCTGATATATCACTATATTTAGAATGCCGAACTATTTAACATCCTGAGTGAAAGCCCGAGATCGTAGCAATTGCCTAGTTTTGAGCCTCGGCGAGACGGCCGCGCGCCGTCTTGGCCCAGAGCTTGAGATGCGTACCGGCCTCGGCGACGGTGGTCGCACGTGACGGGAAGGGGAGCCGCGCCCGGCCGAGTTCGGAGACGAGGTCGACACCCTCGGGATCGCAGCCCGTCATCCGCCAGTCAGACGCCGGCAGCCCGAGCAGGACCGTCGCATAGAGGCCGATGGCGTCGGCATGGTCGTCATTCATGTGCTCGACCACCATTGCCTCGCCGGCGACGAGACCGTCCGCACCGGCAAGATCGACGAGCAGCTCCGGCCCGAGCGTCACGATGCGGCCGAAGCCGGCGACGAGATGGGCCGAGGCGACCTCCATCCGGTAGGCCTTGAAATCGGCGAAGGGCGGCCGGCCGCGCGCGCCATGCAGCGCCTCGAACCGCCGTGCCGCCGCCGAGTCATCGGTCCTGGTGATCCGGCCCGACAGCGTGACCCGGGCGCCGGCCAGCGGGTCGCCGCCCTCGCCGCCAGGCGCTACGAAGAGCAGCGAGGCGCGCGGATCGGCGGCGAGATTGCGGCTGTGCAAAGCGAGATCGGACAGCCAGAGCACCGGCGAGAGATCCGGCAAGGTCGCGACGCTGACGAGGCTGGCGAAAGGGGCGCCATCGGCCGCCAGCGTGGCAAGGCTCGCCGTCCGGACCGAGCCGATCACCGCGCGGGCCGCCGCGACGGGCTCGAAGGACGCGGCAGGCGGCGTGTCGGTCGCGGCGTCGGCAGGCATGGTCGTCTCTCCTGTATTGGCAGCCATGGAACTAAAGCGGAGCGCGATAGTCATGTTTTAGGCGGCGCCTGTCCAGCCCCCGATGGCGCCGCGGCCGCAAAGGGGATAAGCTCACCGCCATATTTTCCGCGTATTCCTGCGACCTTAACACGCGGGTCGCCGCTTTCGCGGGGCAAGGCATCGACTGGCGACAGTCGAAGCCGGCGCCGGGAAGCCAACCTTCGGGAGATACCCCGCCTATGCCGACGATTGCTCTCGTCGATGACGATCGCAACATTCTCGCCTCCGTATCGATTGCGCTCGAATCGGAAGGCTACCGGGTGCAGACCTATACCGACGGCGCTTCGGCGCTGGACGGTTTCCAGCAGTCGCAGCCCGATCTTGCGATCCTCGACATCAAGATGCCGCGCATGGATGGAATGGAGCTGCTGCGGCGCCTGCGCCAGCGCACCGACCTGCCGGTCATCTTCCTGACCTCGAAGGACGACGAGATCGACGAGTTGTTCGGCCTCAAGATGGGCGCCGACGACTTCATCAAGAAACCGTTCTCGCAGCGCCTCCTCGTCGAGCGGGTGAAGGCGGTGCTGCGCCGCTTCCAGCCGCGCGAGGGCGCGCCGAACGCCAAGGTGCCCGACCAGCAGCGCAATCTCGATCGCGGCGCGCTGTCTATGGACCAGGAGCGCCACACCTGCACCTGGAACGGCCAGCCGGTGACGCTGACGGTGACCGAATTCCTGATCCTCTATGCGCTGGCGCAGCGCCCGGGCGTCGTGAAAAGCCGCAACGCGCTGATGGACGCCGCCTATGACGACCAGGTCTATGTCGACGACCGGACCATCGACAGCCACATCAAGCGGCTGCGCAAGAAGTTCAAGCAGGTCGACGACGACTTCGACATGATCGAGACGCTCTATGGCGTCGGCTACCGGTTCAAGGAGGCCTGACGCGGCGCGCCGCGCGGGTTCGGACGGGAGAATGACCGTCAGCATCGAGGAAGGGACGCCGGCGCGCCGGGCGACGCGGCGGGTGCGCGTCCGCCATCTGCGCCGGCTCGCGACGCGCTTCCTGCGCTCGATCGGCCTGCATGCCTTCTCCAGCCTGACGCGCCGCATCGTCATCCTCAATCTCGCGGCGCTGATCGTCCTCGTCTCCGGCATCCTCTATCTGAACCAGTTCCGTGCCGGCCTTATCGACGCGCGGCTGGAGAGCCTCCTGACGCAGGGCGAGATCATCGCCGGCGCCATCGCCGCCTCGGCGACGGTCGAGACCAACAACATCACCATCGATCCCGACAAGCTGCTCGAGCTGCAGGCCGGCGAGAGCATGACGCCGGGGGCCAATGCCATCGAGGGGCTCGATTTCCCGATCAATCCCGAGCGGGTCGCGCCGGTCCTGCGCCGTCTGATCTCGCCGACCCGCACCCGCGCCCGCATCTATGACCGCGACGGCATCCCGGTGCTCGATTCGCGCCATCTCTATTCGCGCGGCCAGATCCTGCGCTTCGACCTCCCGGCCGAGGCCGACGAAGAGCCGGCGCTGTTCGACCGCATCTGGGAATGGGTGAAGGTCCATCTGCAGCGCGACGACCTCCCCATCTATCACGAGCTTGGCGGCCTCAACGGCCGCGGCTATCCCGAGGTCGCGACGGCGCTGGAGGGCAGCCCGTCCTCGATCGTGCGCATCACCGAGCGCGGCGAGCTCATCGTCTCGGTCGCGGTGCCGATCCAGCGCTACCGCTCGGTGCTCGGCGTGCTCCTCCTGTCGACGCAGGGCGGCGACATCGACCAGATCGTGCATGCCGAGCGCATGGCAATCGTGCGCGTCTTCCTCGTCTCGGCCGGCGTCGTGGTCGTGCTGTCGATCCTGCTCGCCGGCACCATCGCCGCGCCGCTGCGCCGCCTCGCCGACGCGGCGGACCGCGTCCGGCGCGGCGTCACCTCGCGGCCGCAGATCCCCGATTTCTCGGCTCGCCGCGACGAGATCGGCCATCTCTCGCAGGCGCTGCGCGAGATGACCGCCTCGCTCTATAACCGCATCGAGGCGATCGAGAGCTTCGCGGCCGATGTCAGCCACGAGCTGAAGAACCCGCTGACCTCGCTCAGAAGCGCAGTCGAGACGCTGCCGCTCGCCAAGACGCCGGCCTCCAAGGCGCGGCTCACCGAGATCATTCAGCACGACGTCCGCCGGCTCGACCGCCTGATCAGCGACATTTCCGATGCCTCGCGCCTCGATGCCGAAATGGCGCGCCAGGACGCGGCGCCGATCGACGTCGCCCGCATCCTCGAGGCAGTCGTTCAGGTGCAGCGCGAGATCGCGGCGCCGGACGGACCGGAGATCACGCTCGATATCGCCAAGAGCGACCAGGACGACGCCTATGTCGTGCTCGGCCATGACAGCCGGCTCGGGCAGGTCTTCACCAATCTCATCGACAACGCCCGCTCTTTCACGCCGCAGCATGGCGGCGTGCGGGTGCTCTTGCGCCGCAACGGCGCGGCCGTCGACATCGTGGTCGAGGACGACGGTCCCGGCATCCGCGCCGAGCAGGTGGAGCGCATCTTCGAGCGCTTCTATACGGATCGGCCCGAGCAGGAGGCCTTCGGCCAGAATTCCGGCCTCGGCCTTTCGATCTCGCGGCAGATCGTCGAGGCGCATCGCGGCCGCATCTGGGCCGAGAACCGGCTGAAGCCGCGCGCCGCGAAGGATGACGCGCCGGTCGTGCTCGGCGCCCGCTTCACCGTGCGCCTGCCGGGAGCCGCGGCGTGAGCGCCGGGCTCGCGCCGGACACCATCCATGCCAGCGCCGCCTTCGTCGACGGGACGGGCGTTCTCGTCCGTGGCCCGTCCGGCAGCGGCAAGTCGGCGCTCGTCCTCGCCCTGATCCTCGCCGACAGCGCGTGCAACCGTCTCGTCGCCGACGACCGCACGGTGCTCTGGGCCGAGGCGGGCCGGCTCGTGGCCTCGCCGCCGGCGGCGCTGGCCGGGCTGATCGAGATTCGCGGATACGGCATCGTGCGCCTTCCCCATGTTGCAGCGCAGGAAATCGGGCTCGTGGTCGACCTCGAAGAGGCGGGCACCGTGCCGCGCATGCCGGACCGCTCGCAGAGCCGCGCGAGCCTGCTCGGCGTCGAGATTCCGAGGCTCGCCCTGCCGATCGGCCATTTCGACGGCGCCACGCGCGTCCGCGGCGTGCTTCTCGCCGGTTGCCGGACGGTTAACGATGGGTGAAGTGCGGCAATGGGCCGTTTGCTTTTTTCTTGCGTTGCGGAATCGTTCGGTCAAGATGCGGGGCCGCTTGTGAGGGGGTGCCGGACGCAAGATCCGGCGCTTCCGGCAGAGCGGCGGCTGGCCGGGCGCGGGCCGGGCAACAAGAACAACAGGTAACCAAGGGCATGATCGGGCTCGTCCTCGTCACCCACGGCCAACTCGCCATTGAGTTCCGCGCCGCTCTCGAACATGTCGTCGGGCGCCAGAGCCAGATCGAGACCATCGCGATCGGCCCCGAGGACGATATGGAACGCCGCCGGCAGGACATCGTCGATGCCGTGAAGAGCGTCGATGACGGCTCGGGCGTGATCCTGCTCACCGACATGTTCGGCGGCACGCCGTCCAATCTCGCCATTTCGGTCATGGAGGCCGGCCGGATCGAAGTGATCGCCGGCGTCAACCTGCCCATGCTGGTCAAGCTCGCGAGCGTGCGCGTCGAGAAGCCGCTCGCCATGGCCGTGCAGGGTGCGCAGGAGGCCGGCCGCAAATATATCAATGTCGCGAGCCAGGTTCTGGCGGGTCAATAACAGCGGCAGCTCGGCGGGGGAGACGATGGGGAGCGACACCAAAGCAGACTATTGCCGCGATCTGGCGATCGTGAACCGCCGCGGCCTCCATGCCCGCGCCTCGGCAAAGTTCGTGCAGCTCGCCGACAGTTTCGAGGCGACGATCACCGTCTCCAAGGACCAGAACACGGTCGGCGGCACCTCGATCATGGGCCTGATGATGCTCGCCGCCGGCATCGGCTCCTCCATCCGCGTCACCGCCGAGGGCCCCGACGCCGAACAGGCGATCGAAGCCATTGCCGCCCTCGTCGCCAACCGGTTCGGCGAGGAGGAGTAGGGCCTGCCCCTCCCTTCTCCCAGGGGGAGAAGGGAAGATGCCACCCCTGCTGCTCGGCCCATCACATAAAGACATCTTTATATCCTGATTGCCGGGAGGCGGCGTCTCGGCTATAAGCGCGCCACGACGATCATT
>CAWZZK010000244.1:0-8131 GCA_963966455.1 Kaistia sp.
CGTGATAGATTTCGGGACGGACGGGATGGGCGAGCGGGCCGCCGTCCTCGGGGAACTGCCGCGCCTGCAGCGTGCGCACATCGGCGATGCGCTTCACCGCGCGCGAGCGCATGTCGGACGAAAACTCCTGGTCGCGGAAGACGGTGAGGCCTTCCTTCAGGCAGAGCTGGAACCAGTCGCGGCAGGTGATGCGGTTGCCGGTCCAGTTGTGGAAATATTCATGGGCGATGACGCCCTCGACATTGGCATAGTCGACATCGGTCGCCGTGTTCGGGTCGGCGAGCACATATTTGTCGTTGAAGATGTTGAGGCCCTTGTTCTCCATCGCGCCCATGTTGAAATCGGACACGGCGACGATGTTGAACACGTCGAGATCATATTCGCGGCCGAACGCCGTCTCGTCCCAGCGCATCGAGCGCTTGAGCGCGTCCATGGCATAGAGGCAGCGCGCTTCCTTGCCATGCTCGCAATAGATGGCGAGATCGACCTTGCGGCCCGACATGGTGGTGAAGCTGTCCCTCACCGCGCCGAGATCGCCGGCGACCAGCGCGAAGAGATAGGACGGCTTCGGGAACGGATCCTGCCAGATGGCGAAATGCCGGCTGGTGCCGGGGATGTCGCCATGCGCGCCGGGATTGCCGTTGCCGAGCAGCAGCGGCGCCTCGCTCTTCTCCGCCTCGATCCGCGTCGTATAGACCGAGAGGACATCGGGAAGGTCGAGGAAATAGGTGATGCGGCGGAAGCCCTCGGCCTCGCACTGCGTGCAATAGGCGCCGGTCGAACGATAGAGGCCCATCAGCTTGGTGTTGGCGGAAGGGTCGATGACCGTCTCGATCTCGAGCAGGAACGGCCTCCCCGGCACGCTCGGGATCGTCAGAAGCGACGGCGTCGCCGTGTAGGCATCGGCGGCGAGCGGCGTGCCGTCGAGCTTCAGCCCGGCGAGCACCAGCTCGTCGCCGACGAGTTCCAGAGCGGTCGCGGCGCCGCGCGGGCGGAGTGACAGCTTGGCGATGACCCGCGTCGCAGCGCGGTCGAGCCGGAAATCGAGATCGACATGGGTGATGTCGAAGGCGGGCGGCGCATAGTCGGCCAGTCGGAACGGCGCCTCGGCAGCCTTCATGTCTCGTCCTCCCTGTCGCGCCCGCCTCCTTCACGTGGCGGTTCGCGTTCGCCGCAGACCGCGCCGTCTGCGTTTGGCCGCCTATGCCGGCAACCTCCGATCGTCTGGGAATCCTTTCATAATCCGCTTCGGCGCGCAAACCTCGACGGCGTCTTCGCGGCGAATTCCGCCGCTCTGTCCACGGTGCATTTCCTCGTGATCGCAAGGCTCTGAGTTGCCTACCTCAGTTTCTGATGGTAACTCGTCAGACGAGGAGGATCGGCGCTTGGGCAAGACGACGCTTCAGGATGTCGCCCGGGAGGCGGGCGTCAGCCTCGCGACGGTCGACCGTGTCCTGAACGGCCGCGCCGGCGTGCATGCGCGCACCATCGAGCGCGTGCAGGCGGCTATCGAGCGCCTCAACTACCAGCCCGACCGACTCGCTTCCCGCCTTGCGCGCGGCCGCGACTATCGCTTCGAGGTCGTGCTGCCGACCGGCGCCAACGAGTTCATGACGCTCCTGGAGCAGGAGTTCCGCGCAACGGCGGACCGCTATCTGCACGAGCGGGTGCGCATCACCTTCACCCATGTCGACGTCTTCGACGGCGAGATGCTGGCGACGGCGCTGGAGAAGCTGCCGGCCGATCTCGACGGCGTCGCTCTGGTGGCGCTCGATCATCCGGCGGTGGCCGAGGCGGTCAACGTGCTGGCCGACCGCGGCACCACCGTGGTGACGCTCGTCTCCGACCTGCCGGGAACGCGGCGGGCGCATTTCGTAGGCGTCGACAACTACGCCGCCGGCCGGACGGCCGCGACACTGCTCGGCCGCTTTCTCGGCCATCGCAGCGGCAAGGTCGGCCTCATCGCCGGTTCGCTGGCGCTGCGCGACCATATCGAGCGGCAATACGGCTTCGAGCAGGTGGTGGAGCGGGAATATCCGGATCTCGAAGTGCTGCCGATCCGCGAGGGCCGCGACGACGACGACCGCGCCGAGCGGGTCGCCGATGCGCTGCTCGCCGAGCATCGCGACCTCGTCGGCGTCTATAATGTCGGCGCCGGCACGGCCGGCATCGTCGCCGCGCTGGAGCGGGCCGGTCGCGCCCGCGACGTCGTCTTCATCGCGCACGAGTTGACGCCCTTCAACCGCCGCCAGCTCATCCGCGGCACCATCGACGCGCTCATCAACCAGGATGCCGGCCATATGGCGCGCAGCGCCGCGCGGCTGCTGCTCGCCGCCCGCGAGGGCCTGCCGATCATCGCCGGCCAGGAGCGTATCAGGATCGACATCTTCGTCAGGGACAACGTGCCCTGACCGCAGAGCGCGCCGCTCTCGCGACGCGACAACGAACCCCGACAGTCCAAGGAGGATTCTCATGAAGACGATTAAGGGACCGGCGATATTCCTCGCCCAGTTCGCCGGCGACACCGCGCCGTTCAATTCGTTCGACGCCATCTGCGAATGGGCCGCCTCGCTCGGCTACAAGGGCGTGCAGATCCCGACCTGGGACGGCCGCCTGATCGACCTCAAGAAGGCGTCGGACTCGAAGGACTATTGCGACGAGCTCGCCGGCACCGCGGCCAAGCACGGCCTCGAGATCACCGAGCTCTCGACCCATCTGCAGGGCCAGCTGGTCGCCGTGCATCCCGTCTATGACGAACTGATGGACGGCTTCGCCGCTCCGGAAGTCCGCGGCAATCCGAAGGCGCGGCAGGAATGGGCCGTCGACCAGGTCAAGCGGGCGCTGCGCGCCTCGAAGCATCTCGGCATCACCGCGCATGCCACCTTCTCGGGCGCGCTCGCCTGGCCGTTCCTCTATCCCTTCCCGCAGCGCCCGGCCGGCCTCGTCGAGGCCGCCTTCGCCGAGCTCGGCAAGCGCTGGACGCCGCTGCTCGACTATGCCGACGAGCATGGCGTCGACCTCGCCTACGAAATCCATCCCGGCGAGGACCTGCATGACGGCGTCACCTTCGAGATGTTCCTCGCCGAGGTGAAGAACCACCCGCGCGCGAACCTGCTCTACGATCCGTCGCACTTCGTGCTGCAGCAGCTCGATTATCTCGACTACATCGACATCTATCACGAGCGCATCAAGGCGTTCCATGTGAAGGACGCCGAGTTCAACCCGACCGGCCGCCAGGGCGTCTATGGCGGCTACCAGAGCTGGGTGAACCGCGCCGGCCGCTTCCGCTCGCTCGGCGACGGCCAGGTCGATTTCGGTGCGGTGTTCTCGAAGCTGACCCAGTATGACTACGCCTCCTGGGCGGTCCTCGAATGGGAATGTGCGCTGAAGCACCCCGAGGACGGCGCGCGCGAGGGCGCCGAGTTCATCAAGCACCACATCATCCGCGTCACGGAGCGCGCGTTCGACGACTTCGCCGGTGCCGGAACCGACGACGTCGCCAACCGCCGCATCCTCGGCATCGCCTGAGCGGCAAGGAAAGGAACAGTCCCATGGCCATCGAAGGCAGCAAGGAAGAAGCCGCGAGCGGTCGCATCCGCCTCGGCATGGTGGGCGGCGGGCAGGGCGCCTTCATCGGCGCCGTCCACCGCATCGCCGCGCGCATCGACGACCAGTATGAGCTGGTCGCCGGCGCGCTCTCGTCGGAGCCGGCCCGCGCGAAAGCCTCGGCCAAGGATCTCGGCATCGCCGACGACCGCGCCTATGGCTCGTTCGAGGAAATGGCGAAGGCCGAGGCCGCCCGTCCCGACGGCATCGAGGCGGTCGCCATCGTCACGCCGAACCACATGCATGCGCCGGCCGCCAAGGCCTTTCTCGAGGCCGGCATCCATGTTATCTGCGACAAGCCGCTGACGACGACGGTCGCCGAGGCGGAGGAACTGGTGGCGCTCGTCAAGAAGACCGGCAAGGTCTTCGCGGTGACGCACAATTACACCGGCTATCCGATGATCCGCCAGGCGCGGGCCATGGTGGCGGCCGGCGAGCTCGGCACCATCCGCCTCATCCAGGCCGAGTATCCGCAGGACTGGCTGACGGAGCGCGCCGAGGCCTCGGGCTCCAAGCAGGCCGAGTGGCGCACCGATCCGAAGCGTTCGGGCGCCGGCGGCTGCATCGGCGACATCGGCACGCATGCCTATAACCTCGCCTGCTTCGTCTCCGGCCTCGAGCTGGACGAACTGCGGGCCCAGCTGACGACTTTCGTCGAAGGACGCCTGCTCGACGACGATGTCGAGATCCTGCTGCGCTGGAAGGGCGGCGCCAAGGGCATGCTCTGGGCGAGCCAGGTCGCGGTCGGCCATGAGAACGGCCTCAAGCTGCGCGTCTACGGCACCAAGGGCGGCCTCGAATGGACGCAGGCCGATCCGAACTATCTGTGGTTCACGAAGTTCGGCGAGCCGAAGCAGCTGCTGACCCGCGGCGGCGCCGGCGCCTGGCCGGAAGCGGCGCGCGTCACCCGCGTTCCCGGCGGCCATCCGGAGGGCTATCTGGAAGGCTTCGCCAATATCTACACCGAAGCGGCCCGCGCCATCCGCGCGGCGCGCGACGGCGGCGCGGTCGGCGCGGATGTCATCTATCCGAGCGTCGAGGACGGTCTCGTCGGCATGAAGTTCATCGAGGCGGCCGTGAAGTCGTCCAATGCCGGGAATGTCTGGACCAAGGTCTGACGCGAGCGGTTTGATCGGCAACGGAGGAGGACGCTCAGGCGTTCTCCTCTTGAGCTTGCGGAAATGCAGACTGCCGCACCCAGTTACCTCGGAAAAGGTCGCCCCGATAAATAGGATCCGACTTTAGGTAGTGGCTTTCGACCGCTCAGAAGACGAGCGATGGCCAATGCGATTGATCGCTCGACTGCATCTGGCAAATTACCGTACCGGTTGGCTAAAAGTTTGAGCGTTTTATCTGCGTCTTCGTTCGAAAGAGAGCTATTCAATACCGTATCAAGGGTAGTTTTTCCAATCAGTTTCTCGACGATATCTATACGTCGCTTTGTTATTATTTCGATTTGGTTGATAGAATTAGTTAAATGAAGTAACCTTTTCCTCTCGTTGATATATAAGTCATACGCGAAATGCTCTTTATATAGTCGACGCTTTACAAGTATTTTTATGAAATTTAATGAGTCGCGCAACCGCGCTTACAACGACGTCCGCCATTTCATTTACATCAATATTTGGTTTCGATTGAATATATGATGGCGCCGCCGCTCGCCACTGGAAGCCGCCGAACAAAAGCGTGTGCGAA
Organism: Kaistia sp.; assembly: GCA_963966455.1. Classification (GTDB taxonomy): domain Bacteria; phylum Pseudomonadota; class Alphaproteobacteria; order Rhizobiales; family Kaistiaceae; genus Kaistia; species Kaistia cartagenensis. Next base: position 5,302 of record CAWZZK010000244.1, read on the forward strand.
TCCAAAAGCAATTTCGATCTTCTGTTGGTAAGATCGATAACGACGTAAGGACTGGCTATACTATAGTGAAGTATATAGTTCCTCAATCCGTTCAAGAAATCAAGTTCGCCGGCCGTCTTTCCGATAACCCTCTTTATAGCGCTGTCATAGTTCTTCTTTTTATCTAAATTCAATCGCTTGCGAATTCGTCTACAAGTATCGACGTATGATGCGTAGAGACTCGCGAAATTAAGCAGATGAATTGCCGCCTTCGACCGTTCTGCGTCGTAGCGATGCGCTTCTGATTCGGGAAAACCGATGGCGACCTCCATTCCGGCTTTCGCTGAACTGAGGCCTAATTGCGCCTCCAGCATTGCAGAGTAGATCAGGTCGAGGTTTTTGAGGGCCGTGCAGATATGGTGGAACTCGCATTGGGACAAGGCAAATTGCCAGCCGTCCTCGCTCAAGCTGGAGACAAGCCGGGCGTAACCTTCAGGCTGGTCAGTCGAGTAGGACGACATATACTCAGCGACTGCAAAAGCTCGGTTAAGTTCGTCGAGGGACTGACGGCTCCCAAACTGCCATCTGATGATTCTCTCTTTCGGGAAATTTTGCGCGAAAATCCAATCCTCATGTGAGAAGCCGAGCCGGCCAGACGGGATTACGTCTCGGGGCTCGAATCGATGGCGAAGTAGGAACGCAGACGCGCTAGTTGGTGCCATGAGGTGCGCCGTGGCTTGTGTTCGCTAGATGGTAGCAAAGTCTGTCCAGCGGAGTATCCGGCGATAGCTAATTAACTGCGGAGGGCGGGGCGCTGCTCCGTTCGACGAGGTTGGCCGCCGCTTGGGAATTACTAAACTCGGTTTAGCAAATCGCTGCTGCGCTGCACAACAAGTCGCGGAAAATTGCCGTTGCTTAGTTTAGTGAATTGGGTATCACTAAACACAATCACTAAACAGAAGGCCGGGAGCAACCGGCGTCGGGGAACGCTTCAATTCACCTGCCCGGATCGCCCGAGGAAGCGGTCCAGCGTCCGCGCGGTCTTCTTTCGCGCCGGCGTGCCATGGGCAATTCAGGGAGGATCGCATGCGGAATTTGCTGAAGCTGGCCGCCGCGCTGGGCACGGCCACCGTGCTCACCTGCGCGATGTCGGCGGGCGCCAAGGCGGCCGACAAGTCGCTGACCTTGTGCTGGGCGGCCTGGGACCCGGCCAATGCGCTGGTCGAGCTCTCCAAGGATTTCACCAAGCAGAGCGGCATCGACATGAAGTTCGAGTTCGTCCCGTGGACGAGCTATGCCGACCGCTTCCTGAACGAGCTGAACTCGCACGGCAAGCTCTGCGACCTCATCATCGGCGACAGCCAGTGGGTCGGCGGCTCGGCCGAGAACGGCCACTATGTGAAGCTGAACGATTTCTTCGACAAGGAGGGCATCAAGATGTCCGACTTCGTCGATGCGACCGTCGTCGGCTATTCGGAATGGCCGAAGAACACGCCGAACTACTGGGCGCTGCCGGCCATGGCCGACGCGGTCGGCTGGACCTATCGCAAGGACTGGTTCGAGAAGCCGGAGCTGCAGAAGGAGTTCAAGGAGAAATACGGCCGCGATCTCGCGCCGCCGAAGACCTATGACGAATTGAAGGACATCGCGACCTTCTTCCAGGGCCGCGAAATCGACGGCAAGAAGGTCTATGGCGCCTATATCTTCACGGAGCGCGGCTCCGAAGGCATCACGATGGGCGTCACCAACGTCCTCTACGACTACGGCTTCCAGTATGACGACCCGAAAAAGCCCTACAGCATGGAGGGCTTCGTCAATTCGCCGGAGGCGGTGAAGGGGCTCGAATTCTACAAGGAGCTCTACAAGTGCTGCACCGCGCCGGGCATGACCAATGCCTACATGTCCGAGGGTCTCGACGCCTTCAAGTCGGGCCAGGTGGCGATGCAGATGAACTGGTTCGCCTTCTTCCCCGGCCTCTACAAGGACCCGAATGTCGGCGGCGACAAGATCGGCTTCTTCCCGAACCCGGCCGGTCCTGACGGGCATTTCACGCAGCTCGGCGGCCAGGGCATCTCGGTCGTCGCCTATTCCGACCACAAGGACGACGCGCTCGAATATATCAAGTGGTTCGCGCAGCCCTCCGTCCAGCAGAAGTGGTGGGAACTCGGAGGCTATTCGGCGCTGAAGGCCGTCGTCGAGGCGCCGACCTTCCCCGCGAGTGCGCCCTTCGCGCCCGACTTCCTCGTTTCCATGAACATGGTCAAGGACTTCTGGGCCGAGCCCGCCTATGCCGAGCTGATGCAGGCCATGCAGAAGCGCGTGCACGACTATGTCGTCGCCGACCAGGGCACGGCGCAGGAAGCGCTCGACGGCCTCGTCAAGGACTGGACGACCGTCTTCGAGGACGAAGGCAAGATCTGACGCGGCATTCCGAATGTCCTGCGGCGCCGGTCAGCCGGCGCCGTGTTCCCCCCACGACGACGGACCATGCCGGAAGGCCCCATGAGCGAAGCGACGACATCAGGCGCGCTGACTGAGAAGGTCGCCGGCGCCACGCCGGAGAGCCTTGCCCGGCCGCTGCGCGGTCTTTCGGACAAGGCCATCGCCTGGCTCTTCATCGGGCCGACGATCGTCCTGCTGCTGGCGATCAACATCTTCCCGCTGATCTGGACGATCTGGCTCTCCTTCACGAACTACCGCGCCAACAAGCCGAATGCCGAGGTGAAGACGGTCGGCCTGCAATGGTACGAGCGCATCCTCACCGACGCCGATGTCTGGTTCGCGATGCAGACCACGGCGCATTTCGTGATCTGGACGATCATCATCGAGACGGTGCTCGGCTTCGGGCTCG
>CAWZZK010000245.1:0-7663 GCA_963966455.1 Kaistia sp.
GCGGCAGCGGCATCGCGGCACGCCTCGCGACGATCCTGCATGACCTCATCCCGCTCGATCATCCTTCGCTGGTCGACCGCAGCCATGCGCGGAACTTCGAGAAGGACGTCGCCTGGATGTTCCGCCACTGCGCGCGGATCATAACCGTCTCCGCCCACACGGCCGAGACCGCGCGGCGCTATGCCGAGGAGAACGGTATCGAGACCCCGCCTGCGATTGCCGTGTCGCGGCTCGGCTCGTTCCTCAAGGAGGGGTTGCGCCACAAGCCGCTCGAGCCGGTCGCCGCGCTCGCCGGGCGCCGCTTCGCGCTCTATTGCTCGACCATCGAGATCCGCAAGAACCACATCCTGCTGCTCAAGGTGTGGTCGCGCCTCATCCCCCTTCTCGGCGAGCGGCTGCCGAAGCTCGTCCTGTGCGGCCGCTGGGGCTGGATGAATGACGAGGTCGAGACCTATCTGGCGGACCATCGCGAACTGGCCAGCCACCTCGTCCTGCTCTCGGACATGAGCGACGCCGAACTCGGCTGGCTCTATGCGCATGCCGATTTCGGGCTCTACCCTTCGCGAGCAGAAGGCTGGGGGCTCGGCGCGGTCGAATGCCTTGATTTCGGCCTGCCGGTGCTCATCTCCGAGACGCCGTCGCTGTCCGAGGCGACGCAGGGCCTGATGCCGATCACCGGCATGGACGACGAGGACGGCTGGACGGCGCTCGTGACGCGCGCTGTCGAGGATCCGCGCTTCCTGCAGGAGCTGACGGCCCGCATCGCGACCGGCTATCTGCCGGTCAGCGAAACCCGCTTCAGCAGCCGCGTCCTGTCGCTCGTCGAGGGCGATGCGACCGATCGCGCCGTTCTTCCCACGATGCCGGAGCGGCCGCTGCCGCGTCTCGCGCCCTGGCGGGCCGATCAGCGCCTCGACACGCCGCCGCGGATGGAGACGCTCGCCGGTTTCTGATCAGCCGAAAAGCGTCGACAGACGCTCCGGCGTCCAGCCGAGATAGACATAGGCATAGTAGAAGCCACCGACGACAATGGCCGCGACGATCGAGGTCGCGATCGCCTTCTTGACCAGCATCGGCTTCCAGGGGGCGCTCGGCGTCGTGCCGAGCGTCACCTCGCCATGTTCCTCCTGCGTCCTGACCCCGAAGGGCAGGATCATGAAGATCACCAGCCACCAGACGACGAAATAGATGGCGATCAGGCTGTAGATGCGCATGGCGTCTCAGGCCTCCTCGAGTTCGACCAGCGTGCCGGCGAAGTCCTTGGGATGCAGGAAGAGGACGGGCTTGCCATGGGCGCCGATCTTGGGACGGCCATCGCCGAGCACACGCGCGCCGTCCGCCTTCATCCGCTCCGCCGCGGCCGCGATATCGGCGACCTCGTAGCAGAGATGGTGCACACCGCCCCCTGGCGAACGCGCCAGAAAGGCCGCGATCGGCGAGGCATCGCCGAGCGGCGCGATCAGCTCGATCTTGGTGTTCGGCAGTTCGACGAAGACCGTCGTCACGCCATGCTCCGGCAGGTCGAGCGGCGCCGAGACGGCGGCACCGAGCCGGTCACGATAGATCGCCGTGGCGGCGCCCAGATCCGGCACGGCGATGGCGACATGGTTGAGGCGGCCGATCACGAGCGCATCCTTCAAGGAATGCCGCCGAGGCGGCTCAAGGAAGGCTCATACGGCGGCGACGAACACCGTGCAAACGGGCTTTTTGCCCCACGCGTCGCGGACCGCTGCGCGGACGGCACGGCGGAGCGCGTCGCGTACCATCTCGCCATCGCGGCGGCGGGCGCGCGGAATGCTCTCGATCGTGCCGAGCACGGCGCTCATCACCAAGGCCTCGAACGGCTCGCCGGTCGGTCCCTGCATCGGCAGGCCCACGAGTCCGATCTCGGGATCGCTGGCGAGCGAGCCCTTGGCGTCGAGCACCACCGAGACCGCGACATGGCCGGCAAAGGCGAGCCGCTTCCGCTCGGGCACGCCGACAGCGTCGAGATCGCCGATGATGGTGCCGTCCTTGTAGAGACGGCCGGCGGCGACATCATCGATCTCTTCGGCCGGGCCAGGCGCGAGGCGGACCATGGCGCCGTCCTCGATCTCGACCACCTCGCCGACGCCGTGGGCGCGCGCGAAGGCGGCATGGGCCGCGAGATGCATGGCCTCGCCATGGACGGGAATGGCGATCTTCGGCCGGGTCCAGCGATACATCTCGGCGAGTTCGTCGCGCCGCGGATGGCCGGAGACATGCACCAGCCGCTCGCGGTCTGTCACGACATCGACGCCGAGCTCGGCGAGCTGGTTGATGATGCCGTTGATCGCCTTCTCGTTGCCGGGGATCGGCCGCGCCGAGAAAACGACGGTGTCGCCGGGCGAAAGGCCGATGAACTTGTGGTCGTCGGAGGCGATGCGGGCGAGCGCCGCGCGCGGCTCACCTTGGCTGCCGGTCACAATGGCGACGACCTTGTCTCGCGGCAGATAGCCGTAGGATTCCTCGTCGAGGAAGGGCTGCAGCCCGTCGAGATAGCCGAGTTCGTGCGCCACCTGGCAGGCGCGATGCAGGGCACGGCCGACCAGCACCACCTGACGGTCATTGGCCGCCGCCGCCTCGGCGATCGAGCGGATGCGCGCGATATTGGAGGCGAAGGTCGTGAAGAAGACGCGGCCCCGCGCCTCGGCGATGACCGATTTCAGCTCGCGCGCGACTTCGCTCTCGGACGGGCTGCGCCCCGGCCGCATCGCATTGGTCGAGTCGCAGACGAGCGCCAGCACGCCCTCGTCGCCGATCGCGGCGAAACGCTCGGCGTCCGTCACCGGCCCGATGACCGGGGTCGGATCGAGCTTCCAGTCGCCGGTATGCACGACCGTCCCGAGCGGGCTGCGGATCGCGAGCGCCATGGGCTCGAGGATCGAATGCGCGACGGCGATGAACTCGACCTCGAACGGGCCGATCTTCCGCCGCTCTCCGGGCTTGACGATGGTAACCGGCACCTCGGGCGCGCCCGGATGACCGGCCCGCTTGGCGGCGAGCAACCCGGCCGTGAACGCCGTCGCGTAGACCGGGACGCGCAGCCGCGGCCAGAGATCGAGCAGCGCGCCGAAATGATCCTCATGGGCATGCGTGATGACGATGCCGGCGAGATTAGTGCGCTCTTCCTCGAGATAGGCGATGTCCGGCATGATCAGGTCGACGCCAGGCAGATCCTCGCCCGCGAAGCCGACGCCGAAATCGACGGCCAGCCACTGCCGCGCATCCGACGGCCCGAGGCCGTAGAGCGCGAGATTCATCCCGATCTCACCGACGCCGCCGAGCGGCAGGAAAACGAGTTCGTCTGTCTTTGTCCTGGCCATCACGCGCGCACCGTCGCCACGGCGCCGAAATGCACCTCGCCCGCTGCGATCGTGCGGATGCCGCCATCAGCGGCGCGCACCACGAGCCGGCCCTGATCGTCGATCGTCTCGAAGGCGCCTTGCAGCACCTCTTCGCCCGACCGGACCGCCACCTTCTCGCCGAGTCCGGCGGCGCGCTCCAGCCACAGCCTGCGCAGCACCGGGAAACCCGCGCCGCCGTTCCAGATGCGCATCAGCCCGGCCGCCGCGTCGCTGAGCGCCTCGAAGACGGTGCCGGCATCGAGGCCGAGACCGAGCATCGCCAGTGAGGTCGCGGGATAGGGAAGCCCATGCGGCGCCGCGGCGACATTGACGCCGATGCCAATCGCCACGGCCAGCTTGCCGTTCGGCAGCGCCGCGGCTTCGAGGCCGATGCCAGCGAGCTTGCCGCCGTCGAGAAGGACATCGTTCGGCCATTTGAGGCGAAGCCGGTCGCGGACCTCGGCCCCCTCGCCTTCCGCGCCGTCGAGCGCCATGCGCACCGAGAGATCCGGCGCGACGGCGCGCAGCGCCTCGTCGAGCGCGAGGCCGCCGACGAAGCCGAGCGTCGCCGCGACCTGCGGCTGATGGTCGACGACGGCGAGCAGGGTTGCCGCGAGATTGCCGCGCGGCGCGACCCAGGCACGGCCGCGCCGGCCACGGCCGGCGGTCTGCTCGTCGGTCACGAACCAGTGCGCGCCGAGATCGCCAGCGCGGGCGGCGGCCAGCGCCTCCTCATTGGTGGAGCCGATGGCCGGATAGCTGGTGACGCGGTAGCCGGCGGCGCTGGCGGCAGGGCCTGGATGGAACTCCACGTCAGAAGAAGGTCTTCGCTGCCACGCTCGCCGCCGAGCCGATCGGGCCGGCGAAGAAGATGAACAGCAGGACGAAGGCTCCGGAAAGGCCGAGCACGACACGCAGCGACAGTGCCATCGGCTCGAAATTGCCGGCCGGCTCGTCGAAATACATCAGCTTGACGATGCGCAGATAGTAGTAGGCGCCGACGACGCTGGAGAGCACGCCGATGACAGACAGCATGTAGAGCTGCGCCTCGATCGCCGCGAGGAACACGTAGAACTTGGCGAAGAAGCCGGCGAGCGGCGGAATGCCGGCCAGCGAGAACATCAGCATCGCGAAGATGAAGGCGATCAGCGGATGCGTGCGCGACAGGCCGGCGAGATCGCCGATCTCCTCGACCATGCGGCCCTGGCGGCGCATGAACAGGATGACCGCGAAGACGCCGAGCGTCATGGCGACATAGATCGCCATATAGAGGATGACGCCCTGGACGCCTGCCTGGCTGCCGGCCGCGAGGCCGACCAGCGCATAGCCCATATGGCCGATCGAGGAATAGGCCATCAGGCGCTTGATGTTGCGCTGACCGATCGCCGCGAAGGCGCCGAGCAGCATCGAGGCGATCGCGACGAAGCTGATCACCTGCTGCCACTCGCTGACCGCAGGCCCGAAGGCACCGGCCATGGCGCGCACCAGCATCGCCATCGCGGCGGCCTTGGGCGCCGCGGCGAAGAAGGCGGTGACCGGCGTCGGGGCGCCCTCATAGACGTCCGGCGTCCACATGTGGAACGGCACCGCCGAGACCTTGAAGGCGATGCCGGCGATCACGAACACGATGCCGAACACGACGCCGACCGAGACATCGCCGCTCGAGAGCACGCGCGCGATCTCGCCGAACTGGGTGTGGCCGGTGAAGCCGTAGACCAGCGAAGCGCCGTAGAGGAGCATGCCGGACGACAGCGCGCCGAGGACGAAATATTTGAGGCCGGCTTCCGTCGAGCGGACGCTGTCGCGGTTGATCGCGGCGACGACATAGAGCGCGAGCGACTGCAGCTCGAGGCCGAGATAGAGCGAGATCAGATCGCTGGCCGAGATCATGATCATCATGCCCAGCGTCGCGATGACGATGAGCACGGGATATTCGAAACGGTCGAAATTCTCGCGCCGCGCGAAATCCGTCGACATTAGGATCGCGAAGCCGGAGCCGACGAGCGCCAGCACCTTCATGAAGCGCGCGAACGGATCGAGGACGAAGGCGCCCGAGAAGGTGACGCCGTCCGGCGTCATGAACAGAAGTGCCAGACCCGACAGAAGGACGACGAAAACCGACAGCGTGGTGACGAGGCTGGTCGAGCGCTCGCCCTGGAAGACGCCGATCATCAAGAGCACGAGCGAGCCGACCGCCAGGATCAGTTCCGGCAGGAAGGGCGAGAGGACGGGCAGTGTGGCGAGTTCCATTATCGGGCGTCCTGGTTCGTCACTTGACCGCGACAGCGAGCTTGCCAGCAGCCGAAAGGGCCGCCTGGTAGTTGGTGATGAGATTGTCGACCGAGGCCGAGGTCACGTTGAAGACCGGCTTCGGATAGACGCCGAAGAAGATCGTCAGCACGAGCAGCGGCACGAGGATCGTCGCCTCGCGGCGCGACAGGTCGAACATCGACTTCAGTTCCGGCTTCACCAGCGGCCCGAGCATCACGCGGCGATAGAGCCACAGCGCATAGGCCGCCGAGAGAATCACGCCGGTCGCGGCAAAGAACGCCACCCAGGTGTTGGCCCGGAACGCGCCGAGGAGCGTCAGGAACTCGCCGACGAAGGCCGAGGTGCCAGGCAGGCCGACATTGGCCATGGTGAACAGGAGGAACACCACACCGTAGAACGGCATACGGTTCACGAGGCCGCCATAGGCGCTGATCTCGCGGGTATGCATCCGGTCATAGACGACGCCGACGCAGAGGAAGAGCGCGCCCGAGACGATGCCATGCGACAGCATCTGGAAGATCGCGCCTTCGACACCCTGCGGGTTCATCGTGAAGATGCCCATCGTCACATAGCCCATATGGGCGACGGACGAGTAGGCGATCAGCTTCTTCATGTCCTCCTGCATCAGCGCGACCAGCGAGGTGTAGATGATCGCCACGATGCTGAGCGTGTAGATGAAGGGCGCGAAATCGGCCGAGGCGAGCGGGAACATCGGCAGCGAGAAGCGCAGGAAGCCGTAGCCGCCCATCTTCAGCAGGACGCCGGCGAGGATCACCGAGCCCGCCGTCGGCGCTTCCACATGCGCGTCCGGCAGCCAGGTATGCACCGGCCACATCGGCATCTTTACCGCGAAGGAGGCGAAGAAGGCGATCCACAGCCAGGTCTGCATCGAGGCCGGGAAGGAATGGTTGAGCAGGGTCGGGATATCGGTCGTGCCGGCCTGCCAATACATCGCCATGATGGCGAGCAGCATCAGCACCGAGCCGAGCAGCGTGTAGAGGAAGAACTTGAAGGCCGCATAGACGCGACGCGGGCCGCCCCAGATGCCGATGATCAGGAACATCGGGATGAGGCCGGCCTCGAAGAACACGTAGAAGAGCACGAGGTCGGTGGCGCAGAAGACGCCGATCATCAGCGTCTCGAGCAGCAGGAACGCGATCATGTATTCGCGGAACCGCTTCTGCACCGAGAACTTCGAGGCGATGATGCAGGCCGGCATCAGGAAGGTCGTCAGGATGACGAACAGCATCGAGATGCCGTCGACGCCCATCGAATAGCCGATGGTGTCGCCGAGCCAGCCCGTCTTCTCGACGAACTGGAACCCGGCATTGGAATTGTCGAAGTCCTTCCAGATCAGCAGCGAGACGAGGAAGGTGACGATCGTCGTCCAGAGCGCGATCCAGTAGATGTTGCGCCGCGACGCCGCGTCGTCGCCGCGGATGGTGAGCAGCAGCAGCGCTCCCACCGCAGGCAGGAAGGTTACGGTCGAAAGGATCGGCCAGCTGGTCATTTTAGGTCAAATCCTCAGCCCGCAAACATCATCCAGGTGACCAGCGCCGCGATGCCGATGAGCATCGCGAAGGCGTAGTGATAGACGTAGCCCGTCTGAAGCTTCACCACGCGATTGGTCACGTCCACCACGCGGGCCGACACGCCGTCCGGCCCGAAGCCGTCGATGAGCCAGCCGTCGCCCTTCTTCCAGAGGAAGCGGCCAAGCCACTTCACGGGGCGCACGAACAGGAAGTCGTAGAGCTCGTCGAAGTACCACTTGTTGAGCAGGAAGCGGTAGAGCAGCGGCTGCTCCTCGGCGAGCTGCTTCGGGATGTTCGGCGAGCGGATATAGAACCAGTAGGTCAGCAGGAAGCCGATCACCATCATCACGGTGGGCGCCAGCTTGATCGTCTCCGGAAGCTCGTGCATCGCGTGCAGCACGTGGTTTTCCGGGTTCATGAACAGCGCCGACTTCCAGAACTCGCCATAACCCTCGCCGATGAAGCGGTTGGAGAGGATCATGCCGGCGAAGATCG